>JAQYCE010000030.1 GCA_029003555.1 Bacillota bacterium
ATCGAGAAGATTGGCTACGGTATGGGGACAAAGGATTTCGAAGTCGCTAACTGTCTTCGCTCTTTTATAGGGGAAACGAAAGAAGAGTCACCGGATGATACTGTTTTTGAACTCCGGTGCAATCTGGATGACATGACCGGAGAAGACCTGGCCTTTGCTAAGGAAGAGCTGTTGAAGGCGGGGGCTTTGGATGTATACACAATCGCTATTGGGATGAAAAAATCCAGACCCGGAGTACTTTTGTCTGTCTTATGTCGGGAAGATCAAAGACAAGAAATGGCAGAGTTGATATTCCGGCATACGACAAGCTTGGGTATCCGGGAACATAAAGAAAGTCGATACCTATTAAGAAGAGAGGTTGAAAAATACGAAAGCTCAATGGGGCCGATCTCTGTAAAAAAATCATTAGGATACGGATGCCAAAAAGAAAAGTATGAGTATGAGGACATTGCTCGTCTGGCTCGCAAAGAGAAAGAGCCTTTAGAGAAAATTCGAATGATCCTGGACCAGGAGAGAAAAATGAGTTCTTATAAGAATGAGGAGGAAAGATGAAAAAAATTCTAGCCATCTTTCTAGCATTTGTCTGTGTTTTATCTTTAGCAGCTTGCGGGAATAAAGAGTCAATGGAAGAAAAGAAAAATGAGGACTCATCTTCTCCTGAGATTCATCCAGAGAGTACGGAGAAGAATGAAGAAGTACGCACCATTGTTGATGGTGGTGGGAGAAAAGTTGAACTGCCTGAAACCATTGATCGCGCCGTGTGCGTTGGTGTGGGTGCACTCCGTTATGCTTCGTACGTTGGAGCAGCCGATCGAATGGTTGGTGTGGAGGACTATGAGAAAGAACAATCTCTTTCTCGACTTTATAATTTTGTAAATTATGATTCTTTTAAAGATCTTCCGGCGATAGGAACAAATGGAGAGCCATTTGTCGAAGAGATTATCAAGGCTAAGCCACAAGTGATTATTTTAAGTGCATTTGCGAAGCAGGATCCGGATGATCTGGCAAAAAAGACCAATATCCCTGTGGTCCAAGTGCCCGGTTCCGATACAACCTTGGATGAGAAAGCCTATGAGACCATTCGTATTTTAGGCCAGGTTTTTGCCCAGGAAAAGCGTGCTGATGAATTAACTGAGTATTTGAAGGGAATCCAGAAGGATTTAGACCAAAGAACAGGGTCTATTCCGGAAGAAAAAAAACCCTCTTATTATGTTGGCGGAGTCTCATTTAAGGGACAGCATGGATTCGAAGGGACAGAGGCGAAGTATGGCCCATTTGAACTCATCCATGCCAAAAACCTAGCCAACCAAAGCAAGGAAGAAGGCGCTTTTACTATCGATGTAGAGCAGGTTTTGACCTGGGATCCCGATTTCATTTTCCTGGATTTCAATGGTATGGACCTGATTACAAAGGATGTTGAAAGTCAACCGGATTTTTATCAAGCTTTCACTGCGGTCAAGGAGGGAAGAGTTTTCTCACAGATATCCTTTCGATCCTATGCCTCCAACTTAGAAACCGCTTTAGCAGATGCTTATTTTGGAGGAAAAATGATGTTTCCGGAGGAATTCAAGGATATTGATGTCGAAGAAAAGACCGGAGAAATTTTCACCCAATTATTGGGCTCCAATCCCTATCCTAACCTGAAAGAGGCGGGTTATGAGTTTAGACCGATCCATTTGGGAAAATAGACCGGAAGGAAATGAATACAGAAAAATCCAATGGAAAAGCCTAGCTTTTCTCCTTTTCCTGATTATTTTGCTTATGATTTCCATTCTCCTTTCTCTTCGGATCGGATCTTATGACACACCAATGATAGAGCTGGTAAAGGGATTATTTGGCCAAGCAGAAGATCCCAATATTAACTTGATTATTTCGAATAACCGCCTTCCTCGGCTAACAGCGGCAATAATCACCGGAGCCGGACTGGGCTTAGCCGGCTGTGTTCTACAGGTCATTCTCAGCAACCCTCTAGCATCCGCATCTACCCTTGGTGTGACACAGGGAGCCACCTTTGGAGCAGCCTTGGCGATCATTTTCTTTAATCTTACCAGCCCCCTTTCCATCTACTCCTTTTCTTTTCTGGGGTCCGTACTCGTCGCTATAGCCATCCTTGTTCTCTCTCGGATACGGAAGCTATCTGCGGAAGCTACGGTTTTGGCCGGTGTCGCCATAAGTTCCATGCTAACTGGGGGGACGACCCTACTCCAGTATTTTGCCGATGAGGTTCAATTGGGAAACCTCATCTTCTGGACCTTTGGGGATTTGGGAAATGTCGCTTGGAAAGACTTGGGCGTTATGGCCTTGATGGTTGCCCTCCTCCTCATTTTCTGCTGGTTTAGCCGGTGGGATTATAATGTGCTTCAGCAGGGTGAAGAAATAGCGATTAGTTTAGGGGTTAATGTTCAAAAGACAAGAGTGATCAATATGGTCTTTTGCTGTTTGACTTGCTCCATCCTGGTATCGCGCGTGGGCTTGATCAACTTCATTGGTTTAGTTGCCCCTCATATCGTTCGATTAGTGGTAGGAAACAACCATATCTATCTCGTTCCCGGATCACTTCTAGCGGGTGCCGGCCTTTTAGTCCTGAGCGATCTTGCTGCACGGTCAATCCTTATGCCGATCATTCTCCCCATCGGTGCAATTACTTCTTTCCTAGGGGGACCGCTCTTTCTCTATATCTTGTTCCGTGAAGGGAGGAAGCATGGTTAAGGTGGAAGGGCTCACTTTTCATTATGCAAGAAAAGAAAATATTCTAGAAGATATTCACTTTACGATTGGTCGGGGGAGTTTTTTAGCCATCCTGGGCAACAATGGGGTAGGGAAATCTACCCTTCTTAAATGCCTAAATGGGATCCTTAAGCCCACTCAAGGTCAGTTTCATATCGAAGGTCGCAGTGTTTACTCCTTAACCTATCGAGAACGAGCCCGGCTCATGGCCTTTGTCTCACAAAATTTACCGGAGACAAAAATGACGGTTCATGATGTGGTTATGATGGGACGGCGGCCTTATATGAAATGGCATTTCACAGGCCGGGACCACGAAATTATCCATCAGTCTCTCCGACGACTTCAAATAGAGAATCTAAAAGGACGATATCTCAACCAGTTATCCGGAGGAGAAAGGCAGAAGGTCATGCTTGCCCGAGCCCTGGCCCAAGAGCCTCAGGTCCTTCTCTTGGATGAACCAACCTCCAGCTTGGATATTCGAAATCAATATGAAGTGTTACGTCTAGTCCGGAATTTCTGTCAATCGGATGGCTTGACAGCGATCATGGTCATTCATGACATTAACTTGGCCCTTCGCTTCTGCGATCACTTTCTTCTCCTACAAGAAGGAAGAGTTTATGATTTTGGAGACCATCATATTATTACAAGTAAGGCTTTGGGGGATATCTATGGGATTCAGGCCAGCCTGAATGAAGTGGGAGGGAAGCGTTTTGTTTTAGTCGAATCCTCCCCCTCCTCGCCAAGAGCTTGATGCTCTGTAAAGAAAGGAAGGAATTCATTGAAAGACAATAATCAACTTTGGGAATCTTGTGTGCATTTCCATGGACATGCGTGCGGAGGCCTTATGATCGGCTTTAAGGCAAGCCTATACGCACTGGATTATTTTGGTCTGGAGTTAGGTCCGGAAGAGACTTCACTTCGTCAAGACGAGGAACTGGTATGTATTGCAGAAAATGATGCCTGCGGTTGCGATGCGATCCAATCCATTCTTTCCTGCACAATCGGGAAAGGGAACCTCCTTTTTCATCTTTGCGGAAAACAGGCATTCTCCTTTTACCGTCGATCGACCGGTCAATCCGTTCGCTTGGTCCTCAAGCCAGGTTTATCCAAGACGACCAGGGACAAGTCTTTAGAATATTTTGGGAAACTGACTCCTCAAGAAATGTTTGATGCCGGAGAAACCCGGATTTTACTTCCGGAACGAGCAAAACTCTTTTCTTCGAAAGCTTGCTCTTCTTGTGGAGAAATGACAGGGGAAGCTTGGATGAGAATAAGAGATGGAGAACAAGTATGCTCAGATTGTTTTTCAGAGTATGACCGCTTTCATGTTTAAGACCAGGCAGGAATTGCATCGCAGATAGGCGCAATCAATTACACTTTCCAGAAGGATGAAGACAATTTGCTGAGAAGGTCTTAAATTGTAGATGATGAGAAATTCAGCTACAATACACTTATGAAAACCTTCATAAGGAGCAGGATATGTCAGAAAAAACGTTGGAAATTGTCGTGATTGATTCGCAAGGCGGGGGGATGGGCCGATTACTCGTTCAATCCATTAAAAAGATGAACCTGGATGTTCCTTTTGAGTTAATCGCTGTAGGAACAAATAGTATAGCAACCAGTGCCATGCTTAAAGCGGGAGCCGATCATGGAACGACCGGTGAAAATTCTGTTGTTGTCTGTGCAAAAAGAGCTGATGTGATCATCGCGCCGATGGCCATATTACTCGTGGACTCCTTGTATGGAGAAATTACAGAGAAAATGGTAGCCGCAGTGGGACGGTCCAATGCAAAAAAGATTTTTATCCCATTCACCCATAATCAGGACGTGATTGTTGGAGTCAAAGATTATACGATGACGACTTTAATTGACCTGGCTTTACAGGAGATTGAAAGGGGAAAAGATTTTTTACTGGAATCGAAAAATGATCAGAATCGATGGAAATAAGGGGATCAGTCAATGAAAAAAACACAATCCTTAGAACGAGCATTTTCGATTTTGGACTTGTTTGTCAGTGAGCAGGTTTCAGAACTCAGCATGACAGAAATCGCCTCCCTCACCCAGTTAAACAAAAGCACCGCTTTTGGCCTCATGGCTACCCTAAGGGAATTGGGCGTTTTAAAACAGAACCCGGATAATCAAAAATATTCCTTAGGATATAAGCTCCTTACCTATTCAAATTTTATTAATATTCAAGATGAGATGATGCGAATCATCCACCCCCAATTAGTGGAATTATCCAGGAAATATAAGGAAACCACCCACTTAGGGACCTTGATGGGAAATCAATTTATCTATATTGATAAAGTTGCTGCGCTGGATTCCATTAGTATCAATACGGCGGTCGGGGTTCATGGTTTGCTCCACTGCACAGCGATGGGGAAGTGCCTTCTTGCCTTTTGTCCGGAGCTCGCATTGGAGGATGCTTTTTCAAAACCATTGAAAAAGATGACTGCGAATACAATAACGACAAGGGAAGAACTTGAAAAAGAAATTGAAGCGATTAGACAGGAAGGTGTTTCCTATGATAGAGAGGAAACAACAGATGGACTTTTTTGTGTCTCTGTCCCTATTTTTTCCGGAGACAACAGGGCAAATTATGCCATATCCGCCGCAGGAATTACAGAACACATTAAAAGATCTTTCTCAGAGGGACTGATCGAGGACATGAAGGATCTTTCCAAAAGTGCTTCGAAGCAGATTTATTCATATGAAATATAATTCTTATAGAAATATATCATTCATCAAATCTTTCCAATTAAATAGTCTCTAATGTGTAATGGGCTTCATGCAAATAGTGGTGGTTTGGCGTTTTTCGCCAACCACCACTCCTCCAGGCCCCAATCCAACCCCCTCCCCGTGTCCCCCTGAAAAAGCGGGTATATATGATCAGATGAAGATAAGGCAGGACCGGGAAGGAGGGGACATGGATCAGGATTTTTCAAAATGGTTACTATCGCAGATCAAGGACCCGGTCCTGGTCGACCGAATGAAGGCCCGGATGGCGGAGAAGGACATTCTCGAGGTATCTGGGGTCGTCGGCTCGGACATCCGGGCATCCGGAATAAAGGAGGGGGTCCGTCTCCAAGAGAGGGAGTCTCGGATGAGGCAAATCCGCCGGGGCCATGAATACCAGCCGGATGGCTTTTGGCTCAACCGCCTGTATAGCGGGCCGCCAATGGATGAGGCCCGGGCCCGGTGGATCTTTCAGGACATGGGTCCGGAGCCGGATCCCTGGACTGAGAGCAATCGGTCGGAAGATGAGGAGAGGGAGGCCCGGATGGCCCGGGAGGGCGGCGAGGCCATGAGGACTTGGGCCGAGGGCCTCTATGAGCACCTGGCCAACTTCGCCAATGGCCTGGCTTTCGCCTGGTCACCTCGATATGCCGGCCAGTCCGGGGAGGAGGAAGCCCGCTTCCAAGGGGTCTTTCTTTCCTCTGCCCTCCTTCGCCGGTTGGCCAACTATGCCCGGGACCGGGTGGAGGCCCACTTCTCGCCCGACCGGGATGAGGATCCTTCTTTGTCCATTCCTAAGGACCTCCGGAGCCTCCAAGGGGCTTTTGGACGCCAAGGGGTGGAGGACCTGGTCCTCTTGGCGGATGCCCTGGTTGAGGAGATCCCGCCGGCCGGCCCCCGGGAATACCTGGCCATGGGCTATACGGAGACCGGGATCCGGAAGACCTGGTGGGACCCGGAGGGGAGGATCCAGGCTCGGGGGAATTATAGCCCCCTACAAATCCGGCGCTTTGACCATGAGCCCCTGAAAAAGACCTTCGTCTGGACAGCCCCGCCTCTGGCGGAGCGAATCCTGGCCCTCTATGACCGGGTCTGTGACGTTCTCCAGGAGGCCCTGGAAGACGACAGCATCCGCTGGCGGTCCCTGGCCATGAAGACCTACCTCTATAGCTCGGTCGCGGGCAAGAAGGTGAACAATCCCAACAACTACACCCTCCTCTCCAACATCTTCCGCCTGTCTGAGGACCGGATCCGGGCCCTGATCCCCGGCCTCCCGGCCCTGGCCATCGGGGAAGATGAGCAGAACTTGGAGAAACGCCTGCCCCTGACCGTCCGGAAGGCCGTCCTGGCCACCATCGAGACCTACCAACTCCCTCCCTTATCCGGGGAGGAGATGGCCGGGATGATCCACCTCTCCCGCTACGGGGTCAAGATGGCGGAGGTCTGGGGCCAAGAGGGGGCGGACCCCCTGGCCCGGAAGCGGGAGATCATCAACAAGCTGAGCCCGGAGGATGCCTTCACCCTCCTCCAGCGCTGGTCGACCGACGACCTCGACCTGGAAAGCCTCCGCTTGATCCTCATGGCGGTCAAGCGGGAAGGGGAGGGGAAGGAGCCCAGTCCTGCCCAGGCTAGGAAGAGGGCCCGGCTCATGGACCCCTCCTGGGAGGGGACCTATCTCAAGATGGTCCGGACTCTGTCCCAAGCCGGCCTGTTCCTCCCCAAGGAAGAGGGCCCACCTCGCTCCACGGACCTCCAGACCCTCTATGACCGCCTCATGGAGGACCCGGGCCTGGCTCGGGAGCTAGGACCGGAGGAAAAGGAGCGTCGTGACGGCCTGGTCCGCCAAGGGGCCTGGGCCGACCTTCTGATGGCCATCCTGGCCGGCTTCCGGGCCCCCAAGGCCAGGACCCTCACCCTCAAGCGATCGGCCATCCGGGCTTCCCAGGAGAAGCTGGCCGATACGGTGGACTTCCTAGGCCGCTTTCTCGATGAGGAGGATGAGGACGTTGAGGGCCCACCGGAAAGGGGGGAAGTTTCGGAGGCGGAAGAGGCGACAGAAGCCCCTCCCGCTCCCAAAGAAGCCTTCGGCCGCCCCTTGGATGCCCGAGCGGAGGACCTCCTGGAAGCCCTGGTGGAGAATGGGGATTTTGCCCTCCCCATGAACCGGGCCCAGGCCCTGGTGGGGGGACCGGATGAGCCTCTGGCTCCGGTTCTCGGCCGGATTAACGATGCATTTTATGACGATATTGGAGCCCAGCTGGTCGAAGTTGAGGGGGACCGGGTGGTCATGGACCCCTATGACGGCGAATGGCTCCAGTCCCTGAGAAAGGAAGATGTTCATGAGTAACCGACGCCCCATACGAAAACGAGAAGCCCAGCAGATCATTCAGGCCCTGGAAGGGGGGGTTGTCCCCCGGATGGGCCTCCGCCACCTCCTGGTGGGTCGCCAGGCCCAGGTCCGGGAAGTGGCTGACCGGCTGAGCCGGGTGGAGGAGGGGGGAAGTGACCTCATGATCTGGGTGGGGGATTTCGGGTCCGGCAAGTCCTTCATGCTGGGGGCCATCCAGCAACTGGCCCTCCAGAAGAATTTCGTGGCCTCGACTGTGGACCTCTCTCCCTCCCGCCGCTTTCAGGCCAGTGACGGCAAGGGACTGGCCCTCTACCAGGAAGTCATCCGGAGGATTCAGTCGAGGACTTCGGGAGAGGGGAATGCCCTGGCCCATATCCTGGATGCCTGGATGGCAGGACTGGGCGAGAACTTCGAGGACGTCCGGGAAAAAATCTTTGCCAGCGTGGAGGACTTCCAGACGGGGGGCCTCCGCTATGAGTTGGGCCAGGCCCTGGTGGCCTATGCCTCCGGGATGATGGAGGAGAACCGAGACCGGAAACTCCAGGCCCTCCGCTGGCTAGGGGGGCAGATCCCCACCAAAACCGAGGCCAAGCAGGTCCTGGGGATCAGCCAGATCATCCGGGACGACAACTGGACCCTCTTTCTCCAAAACCTGGCCGAGCTCTTCCGGGTCATGGGCTTTGCCGGCTTTGTGGTGAATTTCGATGAGCTGGTCAACCTCTACAAGCTCCCCCGAACCCAGTCCAGGGACCAGAACTATGAGCGGATCCTCAACCTCTACAACGACCTCAAGTCGGGGGCGGTCCCCGGCCTCTATGTCAACCTGGCGGCCACCCGGAAGACCGTCTTCGATGAGCGGCGAGGAATGGCTTCCTATGGAGCCCTCAAGAGCCGGATCGGGACGGAGGATCCCGGCCTCCGGGACCTGGTGGACACCTCATCCACCCTCCAGGTCCTCCAGCCCCTGACCCCTGAGGAGATTTTCACCCTCCTGGAAAAGCTCCAGGACGTCTTCCTGACCCTCTACCCGGAGGGGCGGGCCCTGTCGGATGGGGAAATCGCCCACTATATGCAAGCCCAGCTCAACCGGCCGGGGGCGGATGAGTTCCTGACCCCCCGGGCCGTGATCAAGGACTTCCTCCTCCTTCTCCAGCTGGCCCGCCAGAACCCGGAGGTCTCAGCGGGGGACATCCTGGCTAAGCAGTTCGGCCGGATGGGCCGGGTGGTCCGAGACCAGGACAACCATGATGATGACGTCATTGAACTCCTTTGACCGGCTGGACCCGGCCATCCGCCACTACATCTATGACCAGGGCTGGCAGGCCCTCCGCCCTATCCAGGAGACTGCCATCCGGATGGTCATGGAGACCGACCAGAACCTGGTCCTGGCTTCGCCCACCGCTTCCGGCAAGACCGAGGCGGCCTACCTCCCCGCCATCTCCACCATGGACTGGGGAGAGGGATCGGTCCGGATCCTGACCCTTTCCCCCCTGATTGCCCTCATCAACGACCAGTTCAAACGGATCCATGACCTCTGCCGCCACCTGGACATCCCGGTGGTGGCCTGGCATGGGGAAGCCTCATCGGCAAAAAAGAAAAGGATCCTGGAAAGGCCCGCCGGGATCGTCATCATGACCCCCGAATCCCTGGAGGCCATGCTGGACCTCCACCCCGAGCGGGCCGACCGGCTTTTCTCCGGCCTGGAGTGGGTCCTGGTGGATGAGGTCCACAGCTTTTTGGGCACGGCCCGGGGTGTCCAGATTCGCTCCCTCCTGGCCCGGCTCATGAGCCGGATCCCGGCCCGGCCCCGCTTCATCGGGATGTCGGCCACCCTGGCCCGGGACAACATCGGCGAGGTCAAGGCCTTCTTCCCCTCGGATGTCCCCACCCGGATCCTCATGGACAGCCGGCAAAGGGAAATTGAGTCAGACCTCTTTTTGTGCCGGGAGGAGGACCTTGTCGACGGGACGGGTGGGGGTTTCCATGAGGATGCCGGGAACCGTCTCCTGGACGGGGTCTTCGACTGCCTGAAAAAGGAGAACCTCCTCATCTTCCCCAATTCCCGGAAGAAGGTGGAGGAGACGGCCGACGGGCTCAAGCGACGGGCCCGGAAGGAGGGGATGGACGTGGCCATCTTCGCCCATCATTCCTCGGTGGAGAAGGCCCTCCGGGAGGAGGTCGAAGCCTTCGTTAAGCACCCCAACCGGCCCTTTGCCATCTGCGCCACCTCCACCCTGGAGCTGGGGATCGACATCGGGTCCGTGGATGCCGTGGTCCAGGTGGAAGCGCCCCCCTCAGCCATCTCCCTTTCCCAGCGCCTGGGCCGGTCGGGCCGGGGGGAGGTCTTCGACCCCATCTCGGGCAAGATGAAGCCCCAGCCGGCCCGCCTCCACTTTTTCGCCAGCCGGGATGAGGCCTTCCTCCAGGGGGTGGCCGCCCTGGACATGGTCCGGACCGGCGACCTGGACGGGACCGCCCCCCTGGCCAAGCCCTATGACGTCCTGGCCCACCAGGTCCTGGCCCTCATTTTAGAGGGGTCGGGGATGGCCCTCTCCGAGATTTTCGCCCTGCCCGACCGGATCCCGGCCCTCTCCTTTGCCAGCCGGGCTGACCTGGAGGACCTCTTGGATTTCTTCTTGGACAAGGACTACATCGAAATCCTCCCGGGCGAAGAAGAGGAGGCCATCATCGGCCTGGCCGGGGAAAAAATTGTCGGCAGCCGGGACTTCTACGCCCTCTTCCAGGCGGAAAACGACTATGAGGTGGTCCATGGCAAGGACCGGGTGGGCAAGCTCCCCCTCTCGCCCGACCTCCAAGTCGGCTCCCGCTTTCTTCTGACCGCCCGGGTCTGGGAGATAACTGAGATCCTGGACCGGACCCGGAAGATCCTGGTCAAGCCCGCATCCCAGGGCAAGGGCCCCACCTTCGGTGGACGGGGGATGGAAGTCTCCGGCCGCCTCCGCCGGCGGATGGTCCAGATCCTCCGCAATCCCCCCGAGGACATCCTGACCCGGCCCGATTTTCATGAGGCCTTCAGCCGCCTGGCCGAAAAATACCCCGACCCCACCTACATCCAAGTCCATGAAACCGGAGAAGGCGGGGTCAAGCTGGCCCTCTTCATTGGAACTGCCATGGAGCGGACCCTCTACCTCCAGCTCCTGGCCAGGGTCCCGGAGTCCCCCAACGGCATCCTTTGGAATGCCGGCCAGGGGACCATGGAGGGCCCTGCCCTTGGCCAGGCCCTCTCCCTCCTCCGCCGGGACCTCATGGACCGGGGGACCCTGGATAGGAGTGGAGTCCGGGACCTCCTGGAGGGAAATGAGCCCCTCCGCAACCGCCTCCTCACCGGCGTCAAGTACGCCTTCCTCCTCCCCGTCCGCCTCCAAGTCGACTTTATTCTGGATAACCTCTGCGAGGATGGCCTGGAAGACCTCCTTGTGGACTTCTGGGAGGAGAGTGGCCCTGGGAGCTGTTGATGGGGGGCGGCCAGGGCGGGTTTGAGTGGAGCCCAAAAGGTTGGTCCATGCCCCTCCAAATGGCAAAAACGTGGGGAAGGAGGGGAAACCCCATACCCCTCCAAGTGGCGAGAACGGTGGGAAGGAGGGGTATCTCTTTACCGCCTCAACTAGAGTTTTTGGCAAAAGGGCGGTATCCTCATACCGCCCCAGCTCGGGTTTTTGCCTAATAGGGCGGTATTTTTTTCACCGCCCAATTCCCTATTTCGTCAAAAGGGCGGAATGCCCATCTGGTCCCGGGCTCTTGTCTTTTTGGCCTGCCTTTGCTACACTAGTTTCATCTTTAATGGAAGGCTGGCGATGAGCGTTCTTACAAAACGGGAGCGGGCCAGGGTGATGCCTTTATCCATCATGAGGCTTCGGCAAAGAAAGGTGGTACCGCGAATGCGCCCTTTCAGTGTCGGAGCATTTTTTATGAGGAAGTCGCATGATCGGAGGATCCTATGGTGATGAAGTATGAGATGGAACATGAGAATATCGTCGATGAACTGAAGGAAAGGGGATATTTTGACAATACGACGGATGAGGCGGGCCTTCGGGAATATTTGTCCCAGCCGGGGAGGAAGTTCTACATCGGCTTTGATGCGACGGCGGATTCCCTGACCATCGGCCATTTCATCCAGATTATGGTCATGATGCGGATGCAGGCTCATGGAATGGTGCCGATTGCCCTGCTTGGGGGTGGAACGACCATGATCGGAGACCCCTCCGGGCGGTCGGATATGCGGACCCTCATGACCAAGGAAACCATCCAGCACAATGCGGATCGGTTTGCGGAGCAAATGGGACGGTTCCTGGATTTTGAAGACGGGAAGGGCTACATCCGCAACAATAAGGACTGGCTCCTCCAGCTCAACTACCTGGAATTTATGCGGGATGTGGGGGTTCATTTCAACGTCGGTGAGATGGTTAAAAAAGACGCCTACAAGAACCGCCTGGCGGAGGGGGGACTGACCTTCTTCGAGTTTTCCTACATGCTCCTCCAATCCTATGACTTCCTGGTCCTCTTCCGGGAGGAAGGCTGCCGGCTCCAGCTGGGCGGATCGGACCAGTGGGCCAACATCATCGGCGGGGCCGACCTCATCCGCAAGGCGGAGAACGAGCAGGCTTTCGGCTTAACCTTCAAGCTCCTGACCACGGCGGACGGGGTCAAGATGGGCAAGTCCATGAAGGGGGCTGTGTGGCTGGATGAGGAGAAGACCTCGGCCTACGATCTCTTCCAATACATGCGCAACGTCGACGACCGGGATGTGGAGAAGTTCCTCCTTCAGCTGACCTTCCTTCCGACTGCCAAGTGCAAGGAACTGGGGGCCTACCGGGATGAGCGGATCAACCAGTCCAAGGAAACCCTGGCCTATGAGGTGACCAAGCTGGTCCATGGTCAGGAAGCAGCCGACCGAGTCCTGGAAACCTCCCGGTCCCTCTTTTTCTCCGGAATGGACCATGAGGACATGCCCAGCCAGGAAATTGAGGTGGAAGGGAAGAGCTTGGGCCTCCTCAATCTCCTGACCCAGGCCGGCTTGACCAAGTCCAACGGGGAAGCCCGCCGCCTGGTCCAGCAGGGAGGGATCACCATCGACGATGAGAAGGTGACCGATCCCGGGGTGGAGATTGCCAAGGCCCGCCTCCAGGAAGGAATCACGGTAAAGAAGGGAAAGAAAGTTTACCTCCGGGTGGTCGCCCGCTAGTCGAGAGTCATCGGCCGGCGGGGTCCGCCCCCTCGCCCTATATATAAAGAAGGAAACGGAGATCAGGATGGCAGACGCCGGACAAGACCGAAAGCTCAACATACAAGCGATGGCCATGAACTTCCTCTTTTTCATGGCCTACTGCGCCGTGATCATGTTCGCGGCCCTCTACATGTCCTCCAAGGGCTTCGCCCCTATGACCATCGGGATCATGTTGGGCTTGGGCAACCTGTCCGCGGCCTTTCTTCAAGACCTCCTGGCCCGGTGGGCAGACCGGCCCGATGGTCCGGCCCTCAAGAGTTTAGCCCTGGGCCAGATTGCCCTATCGGCCATCACCATGGCCCCCCTTCTGGTGGCCAACCTGCCCAAGGCCTATATCTTTTTTGCCTTTCTGGTCCAAGCCGTCAACCTCATCTCCGTTCAAACCGTCCTTAATACCATGACTATGACCTATGAGGAAATGGGCCACCGTCTCCACTTCTCCATTATTCGGGGGGTGGGGTCCATCGGCTTTGCCGTCACCTCCCTCCTCCTGGGCTTTTATGTCAAGACGGCCCCCATCGACCACGTCCTCTGGGTGGAGGTCTTTGCCCTCCTGGCTACCAGCCTCATTATTCTCACCCTCCCGGCCATCCCAAAGAGGAGAGGAAGGAAGACCCTGCCGGGTTCAGCGGAGGGCTCATCGGAAGAATCCCCCTCCCTCCTCCAGCAATATCCCGTCTTTCTGGGTATCCTGGTGGGTTTCTCCCTGATCTTCATCGGCCACACCATGATCAACAATTACATGACCTTCGTCATCGACCGGGTCCATGGTGACCCCGGACACCTGGGCATGGCCATGATGCTCTCCGCCCTATCTGAGATGCCGGCCATGATCTTCTATTCCCGGATTCGGGAGAAGAGGGGGGACGCCTTCTGGATCAAGACGGCCGCCCTGGCTTTCACCATCAAGCACTTTATCCTGGCCCTGGCCTCTTCCATGGCCATGGTCTACTTTTCCCAGGCCATCCAATTCTTCTCCTTCGGTCTTTTCACCCCGGCCCTGGCCTATTTCGCTGCCGGGACCGTGACCGTCCGGGAGAAGACCCGGGCCCAGGGGATCGGGATCGCCGTCCAGTCCATCGGCGGGGCTATGGGGGCCTTCTTCGGTGGGGCGACCATCCAGTTCCTGGGGGTCCCCGCTACCCTCTACCTCATGACGGTCCTTTCTGTCCTGGGAACTGCCATTGTTCTCCGGGCTTTCCGAAAGGCAGAAGGGGTCCGGACCTGAAAGCCGGTGAATAGGCGGGATTCTCCGCCATGAGGCTCGGTTTTTTGCCGGGCTTTTTTATTGTCTTTTTTTTGTAACTTTCTCTTGACCGTTTTGTAACTTTTCTGCTATCATAGTTCGCAGAGAACATGCAAAGGGGTCAGTTTCTGTGACCTTCGGAAAACATGAGGAGTGAAAATGGATAAAAAGAAGCTGGGATCCTTAGTCGGATTGGTGGGAACATGCGGGATTTTGACCGTGGCCGGGTTAGGCTATTTTGGTCAGGATCAAACCAATGAGGCTCGCGCCAACTACGCCCTGGAATCCTCTTTTATTCGTCAGGTCGATGGTCAGCAAGATCTTCAGGTTAAAGATCAAGCGATGACCCTTCTCGACCAAGCCCCGGTCACCGTGGAGGTGAAGAAGGCGGGCGAGACCAAGAAAATCGAAGCGGCGGAAGAAGCCGTGAAAGTGGCAAAAAAAGTCGATAAAGCCAAGGAAGTCAAAGAAGAAGCTCTTCCCCAAGCGGAGTCGGTTTCGATGGAGACCCGGGTTGAGGAAGTCCCGGCTCCTGTAGAGAAGACGGTCGATCCTTCGGCCAATGACAAGAAGGCTGCTGAAGAAGCCGCTCAGAAGGAAGCCGAGAAGAAGGCTGCCCAGGAAAAGGCGGCAAAGGAAGCGGAAGAGAATAAAGCTGCCGAAGAGGTCGCCAAGAAGGAAGCCGAAAAGAAGGCTGCTCAGGAAAAAGCGGCAAAGGAAGCGGCGGAGAAAAAGGCCGCTGAAGAGGCTGCCGAGAAGAAGGCTGCCGAAGAAAAAGCCGCAAAGGAAGCCGCCGAGAAGAAGGCCGCCGAAGAAGCCGCCAAGAAGGAAGCCGAAGAGAAGGCTGCCCGGGAAGCGGCAGAGAAAAAAGCGGCGGAAGAAGCGGCCAAGAAGGACGCTGAAGAAAAGGCCGCCCAGGAAGCCGCTGAAAAGAAGGCTGCTGAAGAAAAGGCCGCCAAAGAAGCCGCTGAAAAGAAGGCTGCTGAAGAAAAAGCGGCTAAAGAAGCTGCTCAGAAAGAGAATCAGGCTCCACGCCTGTACTCCTTACAGAATCTGACTTTCCACGGTGTCATCCGCTGGAATGGCTATAAATTTACTTACTACTCCCAACGGGTCCTGCCCGGTCGTGGTCTCCGGATCCCCGGACGTCACGTCAATGCTGACGGGTTTGTCGCTGACAAGGATGGCTACATTGTCCTCGCCAACTCTGCCCCCAAGGGCACCGTCATCCCCACCCCCTTCGGTTACTGGGGCAAGGTCTATGACCGGGGAACCACCGGAAACCACTTTGATGTCTACACCCGGTAAAAAATAAAAAGAAGAATGGTCTGGTCCATTGGGCCGGACCATTTTTTTATCGAAGAATCCCACCACAAGCTTTGGTGCATGTGTGGTAAACTATTAATATCATTCAGATTTTTACATGTTATTTCAAGGAGGAGATCATGAAAGGAAGAAGAGGCTGGGGGAGAATCGTCTGCTTCATGTTGGCTTTTGCCATCATCGCAGGCTTGGCTCCCATAAGCCTGGCAGAGAAGATTCCTGATCCGGAAGGCGTCGAGTATGATGCGAATGGATACCTCATCGTGGACAATCAAGGCTCTTTAGAGAAGAAGATAAAAGAAGCCAAGGACCTTGGTGTTGAAGTGACTTTAAGTGAAGTTAAGGAAGCTCCGGTCCATGTGAGAGATGCTGAAGCGAATGGCTTGATGAACAAGCTAGCGGACCACAATACGGAAGAAATTGCTAAGCTGGATAAGGCCATTGAGGAGCAGATAAAGCATAATGCGGCCTATGAGGGAGCACTGAAAGACTCTCTGTTACAGATGCTGGGTGACCATTGGGATTATGAAGCGGTAAAAAAGTTCATTCTCACCAAAGAAGAGCAGGAAATGAATGAGACCGTCCAGCTTGCCAAGATGGTGGAAAAAATGACAACGGCCTCTGTGATCACCGCAAGTCCCGAAACGAAGTATATTGAGGAAAAAAGTAAGATCACGGAGAAGGATTGGTTTGCCGCCGGTGACCATCTCTATTATGAAAAATTGTTCAAGGATGGGAAAACCGGGAATTGGGTGGATGTCGATATCACCTTCGAGTCTTTTAAGGATCCCAATGGAAATCCTAAAGAGAAGATTCAGTGGTATAACTATACGATTTATGGTTTTTTGAAGGATAAGCCTTGGTTTTGCTATCGACTTAACGATGCAAGGCTCCGAGTAGACTTCAAGGATCATGCGACTGGGGAGCCGGTTGAAGTTCGTCCGATTATTGCCGTTGTTGATATTGATGAGACTCAGGGCGTAGGCTTGGATAACCCCGGCAATTACCGTGTTTTATATGGGAAGAATATCTCGCCTGATGAGAAAAACCCACAGATCTATCGATCCAACAATGAAGAGGATCCAAAGCAGGGGATTTACAAAGAACATTGGGTTCTCTTTACTAGTGAACCGACAGCCAGCTTCACCTACACCTTTTATCACCAGACCACAAAGTATGCCGATGTCATCCAAGGCATCGGAGGGGATGCGGTAAAGTATACACCCCCAGAGGATAAGCTCCAAAAAGAGAAGGTGGAGATCACCCTGAAGAACCAGCCTATTTACCACAAGGTGACCTACGAATTTGTGGGGGATGGTCCTAAAGGCGTGGAAGCCCCTGTTGATGAGACAAAGTATTTGCTCAACCAAGAGCTCAAGCCCCTCTATCCCGAGAGCCCGGTGAAGGATTCCCGGGGGACCTGGACCTTCAAGGGTTGGTTTGAGGACAAGGAACTCACCAAACCCCTCTTTGCGAAAAAGTCCTCGGAGGAGCCGTCCAATACCACAAGAATGGCCCTTTTTGCCACAGTCACCGACGATTCAGCGAAACCGGCCCATCCCGTCAATTTGGATGAGAAGATTTATGGTGGCTGGGAGCTGTCGCCCAATACACCTCCGGCGCCCTCCACTCCCGATACGCCTGAGGTCCCGGAAGATCCGGCACCCCCGGTAGAGCCCGGCCAGGTAGAAGAGACGAAAGAAGAACCGACCAAGCCCGCCGAAAAAACGGAAGAGGGCAAGAAAGAAGTCGAAAAGAAGCCGAAGAAGAAGCCCCTATCACCCAACACGGGAGACCGGACGGACATGGTGGTCTGGGCTCTTATCCTCATCGGAACAATGGTTGGACTGGTCTATGTCCAGGTGAAAAGAAGAAAGGAAACCCGGTAATAGGAAGGACGGGTCGGTGGGCTCGGAGGGTATCCTTCGAGCCACCGGCAGAGGAAAACGGCAACCACTTAAGAAAGTAAGTGGAGCAAAAGGAGGCAAAATGAGTTCGCAAAAATGTCGTCGATTTGTATCGTGGCTATTTATTGTCGCAATGGTCTTAGGCTTGGTCCTTCCGGGTCAGCAGTCTGTCCTTGCTGAAGGAACGGAAGAGGAAGTTACCTTTCCTGTTGAATATACCTTTGTTTATACCAATGACAAGGGTAAGCGGGTGAAGGAAACGGTTAGTTTCCAGTCGCCGGATGATAAAATCGGTCTAAACGGGGCGGCTTCACAAACAGGTGAAGGTATATTAAGCGATTATTTTATTGGCTGGTCCGAAAATAAGGATTATATTGAGAACGGCCAGGGTCATCTCCTTTATAACACAGATAAGGTTTCCGACCTGATCAATGCCGGGATTAAGCCCGGATCTGAATTGGTTGAGATGAGGGCCAATGGATTGACTTTGATAACCGGCTATGGAACTTTAAATAAAATTGCCATCAATGATCAGTTATCCGGGTCAGAATTTGTGAGCCCGGGTAGCCCGGAGAAGGCCTATGATGAGGGGAAGAAGGCTTATGTGGATAAAACGGTGGCGGAATATCTTCCCGGTGTGGACTACAAAATTAACCGTTTAGATGCTGTATTTTCCATGAACCCCTTTTTGCAAGCGGCAATTTATAAAAACGCTTGGGTTGGAGCCTTTGATAACATATCAAAATGGGAACAGGTGAATAAGGTGGACGGAAGAATTTCCGTCGTTGACCTCCATGTTTCCATTGATAAAAGGTTGGAACTTCCGGATGAATTTGATATTGCCTTTACCAGTTATTCTTTTTATCCCATCAAGATCTATTCGGCAAGAGATTCGGAAGGGAACCTATTAGGTTTCCAGGATGACTACATCGACGTTGGTGCAGATCCTGCAAATCTCTATGAAAAAGTCCAAGACAATAATCCGACCACGACCTTCCGAACCAAATCCTATATAGAAGATGCCGCCGGTAATAAGGTTCGAGTTTATGATTATGTCATTCGTACCCGGATGAGAAATGGCCATACCGAATGGCAGGCTAAGAAAATCGTCCCGGCAACCATGGAGCAAATTCAATCCGATATGGTTCTTTCTTTAGCCGGCGGAAGCTTCACCGTAAAGAATGATGTTGCCAAGGAAATTGCCCAGGGTGGAGAGCCCATTAAAATCTCCGGCTCCATTACGGCTCAGCAGCCTATGTTCGAGACGGATTATAAAAATACGGGAGTAAGTGCTTATAAGATCCCCATTACCGAGTCAGAAGTGGAAGAGCTTGATTTCAAGGAAAAAACGCCTGATCCTCAGCCTGAGCCCCAGCCCCAGCCCCAACCACAACCCAAGCCGGAAGATCCCATCATTGAACGGATCGGCGGCAAGGATCGTGACGATACCAGCCGGAAGATCGCTAATCGCTTCTTCGGTCAGTCCAAGTATGTCATCGTTGCCCGCAATAATGAGTATCCGGATGCCTTGACCGCCTCCCTCTTGGCGAGAATCCTGGACTGCCCCATCCTCCTCAACAATCCCAAGTATTTGGAGAAGGAGACTAAGGAGGAAATCATCCGCTTGGGTGCTAAGGATATCATCCTGGTCGGTCAGGAAAATGCCCTTTCCAAAGAGGTAAAGACGGAATTGGATAAACTGGACCAGGACAAGGCCGAACGGATTGGCGGAAAGGACCGGTATGAGACCTCTGCCCTCCTGGCAAAGCGAGTTGCCGGTCTGATTGGCGGCGTTGATCAGGCCATCGTGGCATCCGGCGAAGACTTCCCCGATGCCCTGGCTTCTGCGCCCCTGTCCGGAAAGAAAGTGGCCCCCATCCTCTTGACCCGCAAGGAATCCCTGCCCAAGAGTGTGGCCGCCATGATCAAGGAACTTAAGATCAAGACCGTGGACATCGCCGGCGGAAATAAGGCTGTTGCCACTTCCCTTGAAAAGGCCCTGCCCAAATTGACCAAGCGCTATGACGGCGATAACCGCTACGATACCGCCGCCCTCATCGCCAATGACGTGCGGACCAGCCCCCGTCAGGTCTACCTGGCTTCCGGAGAGGTCTTCCCGGATGCCCTGACCATCGGGCCTGTTGCCGCCAAGACTGAGGATCCTATTCTTCTTTCCAGAAAGTCCGTCCTGCCCAAGGAAACCCAGGACTACATGAAGAAGCATAAGTTATCCAAGGTCTACATCATCGGCGGAACCGACCGCTTGGACCTTTCCCTGGAGAAAGATATTCTGGACATTTTAAAATAAGAGCAAGCATAGAAAAGGCTGTGTCGAACGAGCGAATCGTTCGACACAGCCTTTTTTTGTTGTCATTGGGGGATGGGTGGAAGCTCGGGGGCTTCCTGGGGACCGCCCTGTTCGGCTGATTTCGTCATTTGGGGCGGTATGGGGATACCGCCCTTTCGGCTGATTTTACCATTTGAGGGGGTATGGCGACCCTGCCTGGGTCGTCCATCTCGGCCAGACCGCCGCCGGGCCGTCCAAGCCCTCCTACTTCTCCTCCAGGCTCTCCCGGAGGGCTTGTTGGAGGTCGTCTTTGATTTTGACCATCCGCTTTTCGGCGTCGGCTCGTTTTGCCCGGGCTTCCTTGGAGATTTCCAGGGAGTCTTTGATAGTGTCGATGAGGTCCTGGTTGGCGGCTTCCAGGGATTCGATGTCCACGGTTGACCGCTCCGCTTCCTCCCGGACGCCCAGGCTAACCTGCTTGAGATTCTGGGCATTGCCTTGGATGAGGCGGTTGGTGGCTTCGGAAATATTCCGCTGCATACCGAGGGCTTCTTCCTGCTTGGCCAGGCCCAGGGCGATGACGGTCTGGGACCGCCACAGGGGGATGGTGTTGACAACCACGTCATTGATCTTATCGACCAGGAGCTGGTTGTTATTCTGAATGAGCTTGATTTGGGGGGCGGTTTGGAGGGCCAGGGTTTGGGAGACCTTGAGCTCGTGGATCTTGCGGTCAAAGCGGTCGACGTTGGCTTCCAGGTCCTTGACCACCTGGAGGGCCATGGGGTTGTCCGATGTCTTGGCCTGGTCGTAGAGGCTGGGGAGGGCTTCCTGCCTCATCTCCCGGAGCTTGGCTTCACCGGCCTGGATATAGATCTCCAGGTCGCGGTACTCCTGGAGGTTCTTGGCGTAGAGCTGGTCAAAGAGGGTAACCTGCTTCATCAGGGCCTTCTGCTCATCCTGGAGCTTGGCGGATATGGCGTCGATATTCTGGGAGAGGGACCGGTAGGAGGCCGGGTAGCACTCCACGCGGTTTTTTCCGGAGGAGAAGAGGCGGTCGAGAAAACTGCCCTTATCCTCACCATTCGAGGAATCCACCTTGACCAGGAGGTCCGTCAGGAGAGCCCCCACCTCCCCACTGTCCTTGGCCTGAACTTCGGACAAGATGGTGTTGGAGAATTCGGCCATATTCTCCTGGGCGACCGACCCATAGAAGGTGGAGAGGGAGGAGTCCCTGAGGTCCAGATCTTCCTTGAGGGCTTGGACTTTGGCTTGGTCCTCCTCCGAAAGCATGGGGAGGTCCTCATGGATGACTTTCTCCGCTTCCTCAGGGTCCATGATCCCGGCCGCTTTTTGGGCAGGGGCTGCGAGGAGGTCGTCCAGTTTGTAGTTGGTTTTTTCTTCCATAACAATACTCCTTCTTTATTGGTCGATGGCCCTCATGAGCCGGAGCATGACGTCGATGTCCGGCATGGGCATGACCTGGTCGATGGTGGCCGGGAGGCCCTTTACCGGAAATTCCTTGGGG
>JAQYCE010000031.1 GCA_029003555.1 Bacillota bacterium
ATGGTGTCGAAGGAAATATATTTTCTCAGCCTCTCTTCCAAACTTTTCATTTTCTCTCCTTCTATCCTTCATCCCGGCCTTAACCGGGCCAATAAAACACAAACAAATCGATCCAATAGTTCATTATACCATCTTCTATCCCCCTTATCGGCTTGACCCTTACGGAAGATCTTTGGTATACTAGCTAGGTCAAATCATCCACTTGCTGGCATAGCTCAATTGGTAGAGCATCTGAATCGTAATCAGAGGGTTGTGGGTTCAAGTCCTATTGCCAGCTTATAAAGAACCGCTTGAAATCAATGGTTTCAAGCGGTTCTTATGTTTTTTAGGTGCCTATTCAAAATTCGGATCCATCCGATCATCGATCACGCAGATCCAGGTGAGTCCGGGATTGAGGACTAAGTCCTCCCCATCTTCGGTCAGGAAACGGGTGGGGGTGGTGTGGTCATCTAGCTTCTTCCAGCGGATGGGAATAACCTTCCCGCCGGTCACATAAAAGCCCTTCCCTTCGCCAATGGAATCAAAGGCCTTGTGGCCCTTATTATCATAATTGTAGCTGTTGGCATATTGGATAATGACATTGGTGGATAAAACCGGTTCTTCCGTCCCCTCATCCACCTGGAGGGTCCCCTCCCGATAGCGTTCATAGGCTTGTTTTTCCGGCAGGTATTTGAACTGGATATTGTTGAGCTTGCCTTGATAGTCCAAGATGAAAGACTGGGCGGATTCCCCATGGTCCAGCGGTTCAAAGACCGGATGGAAAGAAAATCCTACGTCTTTCCCCTCCAGTTGATAGCCCATTTTCTCCGCCTGTTGGAAGGCCTTCTCCAAATTGAAGTAAGAGTCATGGGGTGGCCGTTTCCCGGTTTCCCGATAACGGAAGAAGAGGCCTTCCTCCCCCCTCATCCCTTCCAGGTCATCCAAACCCAAGCGTTGAATCAATTGCAGTCCATCCCATGAGCCGCCGTGGTGGGCGTAGATGGCCCCATATTGGTTGGCGATGGTGACGAAGTTGGGACGGGCCGATCGAATGGGACCGACCAGGAAGTCGTTCTGTCCGGGCTTTTGTTCGAAGAGAGCCATATAGCGGGTAAACTCCCCCTCCACCCTCATCTCCCATACAATGGAGGCCTTGGTCAGGTTGGCCTGGTTACGGGCATAGTATTGGTTGTCAATCATGACCATGATGGGCCGGAGGCCCACTTGGTCTTCTTCGATTTCCAGGCCATTATAAATAGAATAATAGACTTCTTCCGGCTCCTCTTCCGAGGACTCTGCAACCGGTTCGGATGAAGCCTCTTCAGAAATTTCTTCAGAAGTAATTTCACTCTTTTTTTCCGAGCAGGCGGTAAAGCTGATCAGAATGAAGCAGGCCAAGGCCAGTAAAAATGGGAATTTTTCATAGTCCCTCCTTTTTTCCTGTTCATTATAACACAGGAAGGCAAACTATTTCCCACCCCTTACCTATACAGGAGCCGGCCGATGCGTTACAATAGATAAGAGGAAAAGATGATAATTGTGTGGTTTATAGGCTTCCTATGGACCGAAAACTCTTAAGGAGGAAGACATGACAGAACAGAAATCCAGCCAGTACAAGGATCATGAAAATATAAAAACCTATGAGGAAAATAACTCGGTAATCAATAATAACCCCCGCACCGATGAGAACCAGACGAAAACCGCCATTAACCGGAACAAGGTCCCCGGCGAGGAAGAAGAATAAAAAATGATCCTTTGATTAGGGGCTGGAGGAGAAAGCTTATCCCTTTCTCCTTCAGCCCTTTTTTTAACGACAAAAGAACCCGGCAGAAATGCCGGGTTCTTTTGTCACATTAGACTTCTTTTCGGTTAACCTGGTTGATTGGATATCCCTAGGTCCTATTTCAGCTCATCCTCCACTGCCTTGGAAATAGCCCCATCAAGGCCAACGATGGTGATCTGCTTATAGTCAGCCTTTTTGATCTGGGCCTTGGTTTCTGCAGGCAGAAGATCGCGCTTGGAAAGAAGGACAGGTGCGTTAAGCTTTCCTGCGACGGGGCCAATGACCAGAGCATCGGCAAACTTCTGTCCGGAAGCC
>JAQYCE010000032.1 GCA_029003555.1 Bacillota bacterium
ACCACTATTTCCTATTCAAAAAAATAGTGTTGGTTTCCCGAATTTCCCTAAACCAACACTATCCTAGGCTCAATATAATAGTGGTGGTTTGCAGATTTCCCCCAAACCACCCCCCTCTCCGCAGAAAGCTGTCGACGGACGGGAAACCCCACCGCCGCCTAATTATCCAAATAGTCCAGCTTTTCTTTGATGGTGGATTTAGGCGTCAGGCCGACGAACTCATCCACCTTCTCCCCATCCTTGAAGAGGATCATGGTGGGGATGGAGAAAACGCCATATTCCATGGCCAATTCCTTCTCTTGGTCCACGTCGACCGAGAAGATTTGGTAACCTTCCTCCGACAGTTCTTCCAGGCTGGGGGCCATCATCTTGCAGGGCCCGCACCATTTGGCGAAAAAGTCGACCAGGAAGACGCCGGATCCGGCCTTAATTTGATTCTTGAAATCTTGGGCAGTTAATGGTTGAGTCATTCCTTCCTCCTATTATTCTTCTTCTATTTTACAACGGTGTTGACCGATTCTTCCGAACTTTCCCGGCTCTCTCCCGGTTTCTTCCCCTTCTTCTCCCGCCGCTTATCCACGGATTTTTCCAGGTGGTGGGTGAGGAAGGTCCGGACCAGGACCAGGATGACCAGGGTGATGAGGTCGTAGATTTGGGCATCCCGGGTGACGAGAACGGTCTTGAGGATCTCCGCCACCATCAGGGTCTCCAAGGTGGTGATCATGCCGGCCGGGAGGGTCTCGGACTCATTGAAGTGGGTGAAGTCCATCTTGAAAACCACCAGGAGCTCATAGAGGGCGTGGAGGATCGTGAAGATGGCAATGGCCAGGGCAATCAGCTCGATGATGAGGGCCGTCCAATCCCCTGCCAGGTAAAAGAATTCATGAACGGCCTTCATGATAGGGCCCCCTTTCCTGTTTTCAGGTAGTTGGTCAAGGCTTCCACGCTGTCCACCTTGAGGAAGGTAAAGGCAGCCAAGTCCTCGCTTTCCCGGTAACCGTAAGTTACCAGGACGGTTTCCAGGCCGGCATTTTCCCCCAATATCCCGTCCACCTCGCTATCCCCGATGTAGAGGGTGTCCTCCCGCTTGAAACCCGCCTCTTCGATCATTTGAAGGAGGCCGGTCGGGTCCGGTTTCCGGGGAAGGTCCTCACGGAAGCCGGAGACGGCATCGAAGAGGCCCCGGGGGAAGAAGTGGTCCATGACCCGGTGGACGATGGGGTCCGGCTTATTGCTGTAGACGCCCAGCTTCCGTCCCTTCTCCTTAAGCCAAGTGGCCAGGTCGATGATCCCCGGATAAGGGGCAGAGCCTTCGATGGGGTGGTCATAGTAATTTTGATTGTACTCCTCCAAAATCCGCTTCCGGTCCTCCTTACCCAGGTCCTTCCCCCCGGCCAGGTTAAGCCCGTGGTCGATGAGGTAGGCCGAGGAATTGCCAACCAGGGTTTGAACGGTTTCCACCGACAGGCTTTCCAAGCCATTCGCCTGGAAAGTCCGGTTGACCTCATGGGTGATGGACGCGATGGTATCCATCAGGGTCCCATCCAAATCAAAGACGATAAAGGGGTGCATGTTTCCTCCTTTGTTGACATTCATAAAGACCAATGGCGCAGGCCGTCGTCAGGTTGAGCGAGTCGACCTGGTCGGATTGGGGAATAAAGACGGTCTGTCCCAGATCAAGGTCCTTGGGGTCTAGGCCCGACCCTTCATTCCCGAAGACCAGGGACCATGGCTCCCGGATGTCCAGGTCCGGCAGGGCCCGGGCGGTGGGGTCCAGGTAAAAGAGATAGAGGGTCCGCCCCCCTCCGCCAAAGGCCCGGACATAGTCCTCCAGGGAGTCGTAGTGGCTGTGGCGGATCTTGAAAAGGGCCCCCATGGAAGCTCGGACCGCCTTTGGCTGGTAGATGTCACAGGTCTCCCCGATGGTGACCAGGTCTTCTAGGCCCATCCCCACCATGGTCCGGATGATGTTGCCCAGGTTGCCCAGGTCGGAGACCCGGTCCAGGACCAGGTGGTTGGCCATCCGCCCCTCCTCGCCTAAGCTGGGCAGGTCGGTCCGGAAAATACCTATGACAAAGGTGTTCCCCTTGGTAGCCAACCTTTGGATAGCCTTATCTCCTATTCGGTAGGGGATAGCCTTATCCTCCAGGATCCGGACCAGTTTGTCCAGGTCCGTAAAGTCAGGAGAAATGAGGACCTCTTCCACCAGGTCGGGCCGGCTTTCCACCAGCTCCAAGGTAGGGAAAGGCCCTAGGGTATAAGAATAACCCTCATTTTTCTTATATCGCTTCCACTGCATGGCTTCCCTCCCCCGGCCCCAGCCGGTTTCCTTCTTATTTGACGCATTCATTCCTTATTTTACCATAGAGGAATTCCTCATTTTCCACAATTTCTCGCCCAATCCGCTATAATGAAGAGAAGGCTTTTTTCTGAACCAAGGAGGTTCAAATGTTTACACGTTCCGACGAAAACTTGACCATGCTTTTTGACTTTTATGAGATGACCATGTCCCACGGCTACTTTGAACACGGGATGAAGGACCTCATCGGCTACTTTGACATGTACTACCGGTCCAACCCGGATAACGGGGGCTTCGCGATCGCTTGTGGCCTGGACTCGGTGATTGACTACCTGAATGACCTCCGCTTCGACCCAGAAGACATCGACTTCCTCCGGTCCAAGGGAATCTTCAAGGAAGACTTTTTAACCTGGCTGGCCGACTTCCGCTTCTCCGGCGACGTCTGGGCCGTTCCGGAAGGCTCCGTCGTCTTCCCCAATGAGCCCCTGATCACCGTCCGGGCGCCCATCATTGAGGCCTCCCTGGTTGAGACCATGCTCCTCCTTTCCATGAACCACCAGTCCTGCATCGCTTCCAAGGCCTCCCGGATCGTTCGGGCCGCCCGGGGCCGGACCATCATGGAATTCGGTTCCCGACGGGCCCAAGGGCCGGACGCCGCCAACCTGGGGGCCCGGGCCGCCTATATCGCCGGCTGCGTGGGGACAGCCGACACCCTGGCCGACCAGCGCTGGGGGGTCCCCGCTTTGGGGACCATGGCCCACTCCTGGGTCATGATGTTCCCCAGCGAGCTGGATGCCTTCAAGGCCTATGCCGAAAGCTATCCCGACAATTGCCTCCTCCTTGTCGATACCTACGACACCCTAGCCTCGGGCGTCCCCAATGCCATCCGGACCTTTGATGAGGTCCTGACCCCCATGGGCAAGCGGCCTGCCGGCATCCGCCTGGACAGCGGGGATATCGCCTACCTCTCCAAGCAGGCCCGCCGGATGCTGGATGAAGCCGGCTACCCCGACGCCAAAATCGTCGCCTCCAACGCCCTGGATGAGTACCGGATTTCCGACATCCTCCAACAGGAAGCCCGCCTGGACTCCTTCGGTGTCGGCGAAAACCTCATCACCTCCAAGTCCGACCCGGTCTTCGGGGGCGTCTACAAGCTGGTGGCCGTGGAAAAAGATGGGGAGATTTTCCCCAAGATCAAGATCTCCGAGAATGTGGAGAAGATCACCACCCCCGGATTTAAGCACTTCTGCCGTTTCTACAATAAGGACCATAAGGCCCTGGCCGACCTCATCCTCCTCAAGGATGAGCCCCTGCCCGACGGGTCCCCCTATGAGATCTTCCATCCCACCTACACCTGGAAGCGGACGGTCCTGGAAGACTATGAGGTCCGTCCCATGCACAAAGAGATCTTCCGGGCCGGAAAGCTGGTCTACGACCGGCCCAGCCTCCCGGAAATCCGGGACTACTGCCAAAAGGAGATCGCCTCCCTCTGGGATGAATACCTCCGCTTCGACAACCCCCACATCTACAAGGTCGACCTCTCCCGGGAGATCTGGGACATGAAACACCAGCTCCTGACCGAGGTGAAAGCCCAGGCCGTTTCTGTCATCCGCAATCCGATGGAATAGGCGCGTCAACAACACCCATCAAAATAAAGACCGGGAAAAAGACAGAAAAAAATCTTGACCCCGGTCTTTTCTTGTCTTATACTTTTTGTATGATTAGGTTAATACATCAATACAAAGCTGGCGGGGAAAATTTTTCCTTCCCGGCCCTATCCCTCTAAGAAAGGAGTGCCTATGGTGGATCGTTTTTCCTCCTCGGGCCCAATCTATCTCCAGCTCCTGGACCACTTCCTCATCGCCATCGTCCAGGGAACCTGGCCACCCGGGGAAAAGATCCCCTCTGTTCGCCAATTGGCCTTGCAATTCGAGGTCAATCCCAACACCGTCCAAAAATCCCTCAGCCAGCTGGAGGACCTGGGCCTGGCCCAGTCTCAGCGGACCGCCGGTCGTTTTGTCACCACCGATGAGGACCGGATTGAAGAAGTCCGAAAGCAGCTGGCCCTGCGGGAAGTCCAAACCTTCACCCAATCCATGGTCCAGCTGGGAGTCAGCCCTGAACGAGCCTGCCAGCTGACCCGGGACAATTGGCCCGAGGAGGGGAAAGTTGACCCCCGTCTGCGCCATCAAGAGAAAGAATAAGGAGGTATCCCTTGGCCATCATCGAAATCAACCAGGTCGTCAAATCCCACGGGTCCTTTCAAGCCCTAAAGGGGATCGACCTGACTTTGGAAAAAGGAAAAATTATCGGCCTCATGGGTCCCAACGGGTCAGGCAAGACCAGCCTCCTGCGAATCCTGGGCGGCTACGATTCCTACTATCAAGGAAGCGTCCTCGTCGACGGCCAGAAGCCCGGTCCCCGGTCCCGGTCCCTAATCTCCTACCTTCCCGACCGCCCCTCTATCCCCCTCCATTGGACCCCCTCCCAGGCCATCTCCACCTATAAGGCCTTCTTCAAAGACTTCAACGAAGAAAAAGCCTACGGGATGCTGGAAGGCCTGGACATGGATCCCAGCCAAAAGCTGGGCAAAATGTCCAAGGGCATGCAGGAGAAGATCGCCATTATCATGGCCATGGCCCGGGAAGCCCAAATCTACCTCTTGGATGAGCCCATCTCCGGGGTTGACCCTGCCGCCCGAAAGGTCATCCTCCGGGTCATGATCGAAAACTATTCCCCCGACGCCCTCATGATCCTTTCCACCCACCAGATTGCCGACATCGAGCCTCTGGTCGATGATGTGATTTTCCTTAAGCGGGGGGAGGTCGCCCTCCATGGACCGGCGGATATGATCCGGGCCCAGGAAAATAAGTCCATCAAGCAAATTTTTGAGGAGGTTTTCCAATGATCGGCAAACTTTACAAACAAATGTGCAAGGAAACCCTCAAGCCCATCGGAATTGCCCTGGGACTGGCCTGGGCCTTCCTTGCCCTCTTCCTGGTTTCCAGCTTTTTCAGCAGCCAGGGCGAGTGGATCTCTGTTACCTTCATCGTCCAATTCTTTGTCCTTTTTGCCGCCCACCTGGCCATCTACTTCATCACCATTGTCCAGGACTATAAAAACATGGAGGGGACCCGGTCCTACTTCTACCGGTCCATCCCGGCAAGCGGGCGGGAATTCACCGCTGCCCGGACCCTCTACTACCTGACCTTCTCCCTCCTCACCATGGTCTCCGCCGGCCTCCAGCTTCTCCTTTCCGTCTTTCGATCCCTCCAGCTTTTTACAGCAGAGCCGGTAAGACCCTCCATGGATGAAATGTTGGACTTCATCGGCCAGGTGGTAAAACCCCTCTTCTTTTCCTCGGCCACCCCCATCTTCATCCTTTCCCTAATCACCGGCCTTCTCCTCTCCGCCGCCGTCCTCTCCTTCTCCGTCACCGTGGGGTCGGCATGGGTCTTCCGGAAGCTGGGCGCAGGTGGCCCCGTTGTGGTCATGATCATCACGCAATTTGCACAAACCTTGGCCAGCTTCGCCTTCGGCTTTATCCTCCATATTCCAACAGGTGACTCTTTCGAAGCGAGATTGGATGGCCTACCGGCCACAGCCAGCTCGGAAGAAGTCCTTCAAGTGATCAATGACGAGCTCTACCAAATGCTCTCTTCCCAGATCCCCCTTATCCTACTCAGCCTGGCCTTCACCTTCCTCTTCTGGGCCCTGACGGTCTATACCACGGACCGGAAAGTGGATATTCACTAATCTTTAAAGGTCCTGAAGAAACGGTCCAACCATCTGAAGGGACCAAGATTGCCGGACAGGCAATTTATACCTTTCTATTACATGGGATGCCTTCTTATATTTTGCAGAAGGCATCCCTTTTCTTAGCAATTATGCTTTTGATAAATAACTCTTCTATCCATTTTCACTGATTATCGGTAGTGTCAAATATCTTGTGTAAACTCTCAAACTTGTAAAATACTCTCTATAGCTTAAGAGACAAGTTCAAGAGATTCTTCATCCCCATAGGGGATGAAATTTTCTGCTTGAGTTCCTTGTCTCCGGTTTCTGATCCGTAAATTTCTTCAAAAAGTTCAGTTATCTGAAATTGGGCGAGCTTGAAGCCCTTGTGAATCCTTTGTCCGAATTTTGCGTTATATTCGCCAACATAGCAATAGCTTGCCTTTTCCAAAGCATCCTCGCTGGGGAATTGCTCTTTTACTTTTGTTCTCCGCTTTAACTGTTTGTTAAAGTTCTCAGACACATTATTGGTGTAGAGGCTTGGACGTATGGTTTCCGGGAAATCGAGGAAGGTAAAGATATTATCTTTCGCCTGATAGCCGGCTGTCACCTTAGGGTATTTGCTTTGCCATTTTTCCGCAAAATCGGAAAGCTTTGCCTCGGCTTCTAATTTGTCCTTGGCCTTGTAAACAAGCTTGAGATCCCTTAGCACTTCATCCTTATCTCTCGGCTTTATTTTGTTTGAGGTATTTCTGAGAAGGTGAGTCCAGCAACTCTGGTGGCGTGCTTTCAGAAAACTATCGGTTAAAGCCGAACTTAAGCCGGTTAGCTCATCAGACACAAAGAGTAGGACTTCTTCCAGACCTCTTTGCTTTAGATTTTCTAACATTTCTCGGTAGTTGACAGCGGCTTTTGTTGGGTAAACTTCAAACGATAATACTTCCTTGTAGCCTAATTCGTCTATCCCTGTAATGACGTGCAGGGCTTCTTTGGCCACCGTATCTCGTCTAACGTTAATGAAAGTGGCATCACGGAAGAGAGCCGTGTATCTGCGTTTTACCGGCCTTTGCTTGTATAAGGCGATCTCCTCTTCAACGATCTGTGACATGTTGGAAATAGTTTGGGCTGAGTAATAGTGACCATACATTTTCTCAATGAGATCGCTAATCTTTCGTGTGCTAATTCCCTTTCTGTAAAGGAGGATAATGCTTTGCTCAAGGTTATCCTGACTTTCCAGGTACGTATTAATTGTTCTCTGCTCAAATAACCCCAACCGATCTCGCGGGATTTGTAGCTTCAATTCGCCGATTTCAGTTTTCAAAGTGCGTTCGCAAAATCCGTTTCTTCTATTACCCTTATGGTAACCTGCAGGATCCCAAGGCTCGTAGCCCAAGAAGGCGGTTCGCTCTGTCTGCATGAGCATATTTAGTGCTATTTCAACTTGTGATCTAAATAATTCCTTGAGGCTGTCTCCATTTGCAAATGCTTCTGCTACGATTGTGGTAAAATTGTCTATAAAGAGGTTCTCCTTAATCTTGTTGTTTGCCTAGATTCTATTTTACAAGATTGGAACCTCTTTTTTCTTTGTTTCTTTTATTCCTTTTGAGGGTTTACACAATTTAATTTACACTATATGATTATCTCTGACCATTTGCCATCTTAATATACAAGTGACTTATTATTTAATCGGATGAAATATCTGGATAACTAAGAATTAGTATTACTTTCTAGACGATTGACAAAACTAAAAAAAAGATAGAATTTAAATCGTAGTAGAGTTTAGTATTAATAAGAATGATTTAGGACGGTGAATATCATGGATAAGAAACCAATAAAAGTGAAAGTAATAGTCACTGAAGCTGTCCCTACAATTAAGGACAAGTGTCCAAAGAGAGCTTAATAGATGCTAAGCTAACACTTGAATGAGACATCTTTTCTTATTTGAATACAAGCCTACTACAATCAATATATTAAAAAATAGAAAGGTGTCTCATTCTAATGTTAGCATATAAAAAAGACGATTCGAACCTGTTTTGTAAAAACATCATTAGCGGTATGACTGTCCAGTTGGAAGGAGATTTTCAAGATTCCGGAGGAATAAATGAGATATTAAATGAAGTCCTCCCTGAATTAAGGATGATGGGTTTCTTCAAGGATGCTAAAAGCAATGTTTCTACACTTTCATATTCTATAGTCATGTCTTTAGAGTGCAACTTATGTTGTTCATACTGCTATGAGAGGGACATTAAACTTAAATACGAGAAACTTAATATTAATCGCTTTCTTGAGTTGTTGGATAATGATTTGAGTGTCTCACAAGCTTCAGATGTAGAAATTTCATTCACCGGTGGAGAACCTCTTTTAAATCCTTTAATGCTACAGGAATTCTGTGAAAAAGTCCAGCTCGTGATTAAAGAACATAATGCTACTGTTGCTTTTTCTATTGTAACGAACGGAACTTTGATAGACACTAGAATTATAGACCTCTTTTTACGTTTTAATTTTAATGTACAATTATCGATTGATGGTTTTTCTCAAATACACAATCAAATCCGAATTGGAAAAAAAAGGGTAGAAACATATGCCATAATTCTAAAAAATTTGAAAAAACTTATTTATAAAAAGATAAAGGTGAGCTTACGTGTTAATCTTATGAATCAAAATATTGGTTATTTGAATCAGTTTATTGATGAGATAAGTAGCATAATAGAGAGGAAAAGTAGATGTAAACTTCTTATTTATTGCGATGTTGTCGATGTTGAAACTGATCATCCATCTTTTCTGGGGGAACCGATATCGACAATGTCACTTTTATATTTATATTATCGTTTGTCACAACTCGGATTTAATATTCCTAGCCACTATTCAATAGGAGGTGATTGTATAATAAGGGATATCGGTTCTGTTGTTGTTAATCCAAATGGAGATTTAATAAAATGCTATTCTTTTTCCGGAAAAGAAATGACAAAGATTGGTAATCTAAACTCTAAATATTACCCATATGCTTATTTGGCGCCAATTTGCAGAAAAAAAACATGCGAATTTTACACATATTGTAAAGGTGGGTGCTGTTATGTATCATATATCGAAACAGGCATCTTGAATGTTTCTTGCAAAAAAGAAAGGCTATCTTTGCTCAATAAATGTCCTTTTTTACTTTCTCTATACAGGTCAAACAGTTTAGAGAATTCTAGTAAAGAATGGATCGATTTTTTTAAGGAGTTGACTCATGTTTCAATTGTTTCGCTACAGTGATAAAAAGGAGAACTCCTTTTATATTATTGTTTATCTGTGTCATATTGCTATTTGGTCCATCGCTCCTCTTATCTCATCAGAAATAATAATGCGAGTAGAACAAAGGGATGTTAAAAATTTTTTCTCCTTCCTTGGCATCGATTTCATATTGTTTATTTTGACTCAACTGGTTAATTATTTCGAAGATATTTCATCCGGTAGAGCTATGCTTGCGACAAAAAAACTGTGTTTTTTTTGTTAGATCAAAAGTTGAAGAATATGGACCCCAAGAGAGCGAAATTGAAAGAGGCAACTCTCAACCAATTTTTAGGAGAAAGCTTCGAGACAGCAAGTCCCTTCTTTTTTGAATATCCCATTAAAATCATTTTAAATATTTTGCAAATTTTAGTGATTGTAGCTATCTCTTACTCGATTTCACCATATATGATTTGTATTTTTCTTTTTATCATTCCATTTTGTGTTTTCTTGTCGATTCGTTATGGTGAACCTTTGTCAAATTATTCGCAACTTGTATTAGAGAATGGTAAAGACATTAAAGATTATTTTATAGATGATTTACACCTAAATTCTGTTGAGAGGTTCTCAACACAAAAACAGCTTCCACCTTTTATAAATATTTTCGACTCCTTTGCTGTAAATACAAACAAAAAGATACACTATGAAAGCAAGGTACTCAATTTCATGATGTATGCGCCGCTGAATGCCGTGATCACGCTTTCGTTTGCTCTTTCAACCTTTCTTGTCATCAAAGGTAAAATGAAGATAGGTGATGTATTCGCCATCAACCTCTTCGTCAGCCGTTTTTGGACACCGGTGGAATCTCTCTTCCAAATTCGAAGCGATTTGCTAGCTGCAAAAGCAAGTATCAACCAGATTAATGAGATACTAAATCTTCCTACCATGTCCATTTCTGAAGAAAAAATCGAGTCACTTGATCTAATGGATATGCAAGCTCTAGATACAAATAATAAACCTTTACACACTCCTTTACATGCATCTCTACGCCGTGGGAATATCTATTTATTGATGGGAGAAAATGGCGTCGGCAAAACGACGTTGATGGAATGTATCCTTAATCTCTGCTCAAGATATCATGGTACCATTCGGATCAACGGAAAAGATCTTTCAGAAAATCCAGAACATTTCTTTCAAGATATGTGCTATGTTCCGGCTACGGCATATATCAGCACATTGGGAAAACTGAACAAGTTTTCTTATGGATCCATGGGACAGAAAAAAAAGCGCAGTTAACTTTTCTCCTACAAGAAAAAAAATCCCTATACCTTATTGATGAACCGACCAATTATTTGGATGAGGCAAGCCAATGTGAGGTACGTGCTTGGTTAAAGTCCTTGAGAAGCAATAACAAAATTATACTAATTGCTACACACGATCGTGCTTTTTTAAAGGAGGATTATCAAGTACTTGCCTTAGAAAAACAGTAAATATTCTCAATAGAAGCTATTCATTTTATAGGTGGATTGGTCAATGATAGGCGTTCGTTTTTAGATTTTTACTTGTGGATAGATTATTTCATAAACATGATATTTTTTCAAAAAATACCCCCTAAAGTAGGAATTACGGTCCAACTTTAGGGGATCATTTTTGAATCTGGATGGGGGTATTTTCTACTTGATCAAATCGCCTGATTTTTTATGGATTCGTTTTGAATCCGAGATAGGATAATTAAGCCTCTTTGGCTTTATAGGCCTGGAAGGCGGTAATGATGCCCATCTGGTAGGCATCGTCAACATTGCAACCACGGGAAAGGTCGTTGACCGGCTTGGCCATCCCTTGGAGGATAGGGCCCAGGGCCGTGTAGCCGCCCAGACGCTCAGCGATCTTGTAGGAGATATTCCCGGCCTGGAGGTCGGGGAAGATGAAAACTGTAGCATGTCCGGCCACCGGAGAACCGGGGGCCTTCCGCTTGCCGACCACTTCATCAATCGCCGCATCAAACTGAAGTTCACCATCTACGTCCAGCTCAGGATAGCGTTCTTTGGCGATCTTCGTGGCCTCTTCCATCTTCTCCTGCTCCGGAGAAGATGCCGATCCCTTGGTGGAGAAGGAGAGGAGGGCAACCTTGGGGTCGATGCCGAATTGGGTGGCCGTCCGGGCCGTCTCATTGGCAATATCCGCAATCTCGCTGGCACTGGGGTTGAAGTTGACGGCGGAGTCCGCAAAGAGGTAGCGGTGGGTATCTTCAGGGGAGATCATGACGAAGCAGCCGGAGACCATCTTGGACTGGGGGCCCATCTTGATGATCTGGAGGCCGGGCAGGATGGTCGCAGCGGTCGTGCCCACAGCACCGGAAACCAGTCCATCAGCCAGACCCATATAGACCAGCATGGTTCCGAAGTAGTTCCGGTCCTTGAGTTTCTCCCGGGCACCGGCCTCATCCACCTTCCCCTTCCGACGTTCGATGAATTTCTGGATCATCTCTTCTTTCTTCTCAAAGGTCTCGGGGTCGATGATTTCAATCCCTTCGATATCCAAGGCTTCCGACTTGGCTAAGGCCTTGATCTCTTCCGGATTCCCGATCAGAATCGGAACGATAATTCCGTCCCTCTTGTGACGGCGGGCTGCACGCAGGATCCGCTCATCATTCCCCTCCGGGTAAACGATCCGGATGTCTGACCCCTTGATTTCTTCAACAAACTCTTCGATCAGTCCCAAGCTTCTGTTTTCAACGATTCCCATGTTTCCTCCTTATGGTTTTTTATGACTTCACCCTTGGCTAACTTATCCAAGCCCAAGGGACTCTTTGGCTCTGTATTTTTACCCAGGTCCCCCGTCAACAATCTTTTTCTCCTATTTCAGAAGATTTACCGGGCCAGGGCCTGGGCCAGGGCTTCCTCTTCTTCCGGAGAGAGGCTTTGTGGGCATTCCCCGTTCTTAATGACCTTGGCAAAACTGTTGGAAGCTTGACGGGCGTAGATGGAGGTCAGGACAAAGCCGTTCCGGTGCTCATCCAACATGACCAGAGAAAAGGAGAGCTCGCCGACCAGGTCGTCGAAGGCATTGTAACGAACCAGGCCCATCTTCTGGTAGGCCGTATAGAGCTGGTCCTTGAGAAGGCCGATCTCCCGCCGGAGGTTCTCCTTGCCTTCCTCCTCCATGGTATCCAGGCGCTTCTTGGTCTCTTCTTCCATGGTTCCCCATCGCTGGTCGTTGTCTTCCTGGAGTTGGGCCATGGAATGGGAGAGCCGCTGGTCCAGGCCCTGCATGGATTCGGAGGTCTGGGTGTGGTAGGCCTTAATTTGCTGGTTGGTATAGACCGAAAGTTCCTCCACCTCCTTTTTCCTTTCCTCTTCCTCAGCTTGGAGTAGCCCCTGAAAGTGGCTGTCCAGCTCCTGGAAGGACTTCATCATGGTATCCTGGTTGACGTAAATGTCTTCCTCATTCTTCTTGATCCGGCTACCAAAAGAGGCCGACATGGTCTGGACCTGGTTGACCAGGTCCTGGTAGTGGGTCTCCACCTGGGCTTGGGCATCCTTTTCCACCTTGTCCATCTGGGCAAAAACCACCTCATCCAACCTCTTCATATTAGATAGCATCTGTGAAGTGGTGGTATCCATCTGGCTGGTCAGCTGGCGGGCCAGGCCCTGGTACTTTTCATTGATGACCGCCGACTGGTCGGTGTCGGTCTTTTGGACCCAGGCTTCCACCCGGCCCAACCTCCCCATGGTGGCAGAGTTATTGGTCTTAAACTCATCCAATTCCGTCCCAAACTGGGTGATGAGCTCTTCCAGGTTGAGGTCTCCCCGACCCCGGAGGAGGTAGTCATACCGCCGGCGAAGGCGGTTGAGCTTCTTATTGGTATTGGAAGCGGTGAAATAGGAAAAGACAGCCGCCAGGACGGAAATCACCGTCAAAATAATGAGCGCAGGATTCATTGGTCCCCCCCTTGGAGGATGGATTGGGTCAGCTGATCCAGGTCCTCATCCGAATAGCAGGAAACTTGGAGGTCCCATCCCTTCCTCCGCTTAATAATCTGGACCTGCCTCCCCAGAGACTGGCTAAGCCGGTCTTCCAGGTCAGTTAAATACACGTTCTTGTTGGATTTCTTTCGGTTCCGCTTTTCTTCCTTATTGACGTTGGTCTTTCCTTCGATAAAGAGATGGCGGAGTCTTTCCCTCTTCTTGAGGTCCTTCTCCCCCAAGAGAGTCCTTGCCTGGGAGGAAGTGAGCCGGCCCTCCCGGAGGGCGGCCAAAGAGGCATCATCCAGCTGGAGGAGGCGGGTAGCATTGGCCACATAGGCCCTGGACTTCCCCAGGGCATCAGCCAGATTTTGCTGGGTCAAGGTATAGGCCTCCATCAGAGTCCGGTAGGCCTGGGCCTCCTCCAAAGGATTGAGGTCTTGACGCTGGACATTTTCCACCACCGACAAGAGGGCCGCCTCCTCCACATTCTCCTCACGGATGAGGACGGGGACTTCCTTGAGACCGGCCAGCTTGGCCGCCCGGAAGCGACGCTCCCCGGCCACAATCTCATAGGGGGCCCGGCCCGGGGCCGTATGCTTGGCCACCAGGAGGGGCTGGAGGATCCCATACTTCTTAATGGATAGGGCTAATTCCTCTAAGCCTTCCTGGTCGAAGTCCTTCCGGGGCTGGTCGGGGTTGGCCTCGATCTCCTCCACCGGAAGAAGGAGGCCTAGGCCCTTGGGACCGGCCTGGCTGGCCGCCTCCTCTTTCGCTTCTGCCTTCGGCATTTTCTTTGCCGCCGGAGCACTTGTTCGACTGCCTTTACCTCTTGTCGATCCCCCTGCCTTGGTCTTTTGGACCTTCTTTTTATCTGCAGGAGGGGCCGGGGCCTTCTGCTGGTCTTCTTCTAAAGAAAGACCCGGAATCAGGGCGCCCAAACCCCGACCCAATCCACCTTTCTTCGCCATAAATCCTCCTATCTTTATTTATCCTTGTTTATATTTATTCGTATTGTCGTACATTTCAGCCTTCGCTAATTGGCTAATTTCTTTTCTTTATTTCCTTGGCCAGGTCTATATAGGCCTTGGCCCCCTTGGACCCTTTATCATAGGTGATGACCGACTCCCCATAGGAGGGCGCCTCCGCCACCCGAATATTCCGGGGAATATGGGTCTTATAGACCTTCTCCCCAAAGAATCTCTCCACCTCATCGATGACGTCTTGGGACAAGTTGGTCCGGGTATCCACCATTTGAAGGACAACCCCTTCAATCTCCAAGCTGGGATTAACCTGGTTCTTCACCATATCAATGGTGGAGACCAGCTGGCTGACCCCTTCCAGGGCATAGTATTCCGATTGAATAGGGATAAGGACCGAGTCGGAGGCCGACAGGGCATTCATGGACAGCATGCCTAGGGAAGGCGGACAGTCAATGAAGATAAAGTCGTAATTCGCCTTGACCGAGTCCAGAGCATCCTTGAGCCGGTCGTGGGGCCGGTCTATAGAGATGGCCTCGATTTCAAAGCCCGTCAGGGCTGGAGTCGAAGGAAGGATATCCAGGCGGTTTTCCTTGACCGACTGAATGGACTCTCCGATCTCTGCCTGGCCCACCAGAACCTTATAAATATCCAATTCGACCTGGCTCTTGTCCACCCCAAAGCCCGAGCTGGCATTGCCCTGGGGGTCCAGGTCGATGACCAGGACCTTCTTTTTAAAGAGTCCGGTAAAGGCCAGGGCTGCCGCCACATTGATCACCGTGGTGGTTTTTCCCACCCCTCCTTTTTGGTTGTAGACACTAATCACTTTCCCCATGGATTCCCTCTTTCACCATCAGCAAAGCATAATCGATCACGCGGTTGGTCGCACGATGTCGGATCCGGTTCCGAGGGCTATCCCATTGGTATTCAAGGATATGGGATTCCCCCTTGTAGGCTAGGCCAATAAAGACCTGGCCGGCCCGGTCTCCACCGGGTCCGGCAAAACCGGTTGTCGCAATGGCCAGGTCACAGGCCGTTTTCCTTTGAAGGCCTTCCAGCATGGCCCGACACACTTCCTCCGATACCACAGTTTTTTCCTTGATCAGTTCAGGATCAATTCCTAGAATTTCCTCTTTGGCCTCATCGCTATAAGCAACATAGGCTTCCTTGATAATAGAGGAAGCCCCCGGTGCATTGATGATCCGGGAAGCCACCATGCCGCCGGTGAAGGATTCCGCAGTAGACACGGTTGCCCCTTCTTTTGCGAGAAGGTCAACCAAGGCCTCTTCACGACTGGATTCCATAACGCCCAGGACAAGATGTCCCAACCTTTCTTTAAGCAGGGCTTGACCCTGATCCAAGATCTTTTCCGCCTTGTCCCGGTCCGGCTCCTGGGTCGTCATCCGAACCAGGACTCCATCCGCCTTGACATAAGTCGCAAAGGTAGGTTCAGTCGAATGATCGGCCAGGTCTTGGATGGCCTGGAAGACCTTCCACTCGCCTAAAAGAGCAATTTTCACCTCCCTGGACCGGGTTGTGGATGTGGAGAAGGGCTGTAGAAGGCCGATCAGGTCCTTTTCCATCACCCCGCGCAATTCATTGGGTGGACCGGGCAAGACAACCAGAACCTTCTCCTGGCCCCCGTCATCAAAAGGCATCCAGGCCCCGGGAGACATGCCCACAGGATTTCGGAGGACAGTCGCCTTCTCCGGAAAGGTGTAGATATCTCTCGCTGCAGCAAAGAATTCCGGGTCATCCGCATAATGTTGGGCATGTCTTTCCTTCGTTTC
>JAQYCE010000033.1 GCA_029003555.1 Bacillota bacterium
CTATCCCCATATGACCATTTACGACAACATGGCCTTTTCTCTCAAGTTATCCAAGGTGCCTAAAAAGAAGATTGAGGAAAAAATCAAAAAGGCCTCTGAAATTTTAGGCCTGAACGAATACCTCAACCGCAAACCCAAGAACCTCTCCGGTGGTCAGCGCCAGCGGGTCGCTCTGGGCCGGGCCATCGTCCGGAACCCCAAGGTCTTCTTGATGGATGAACCCCTGTCCAACCTGGATGCCAAACTCAGGGTCCAGACCCGGACGGAGATCACTAAACTGCACCAGCAGCTCAACACCACCTTTATCTATGTCACCCACGACCAGACCGAGGCCATGACCATGGGGCAAAGGGTGGTTGTTATGAACAAGGGGGTTATCCAACAGGTGGACACTCCGCAAAACATCTACCACAACCCCATCAACCAGTTTGTGGCCGGCTTTATCGGCAGTCCTCGGATGAACATGCTCAAGGGAACCGTAAGCCAAGAGGGTGGACAGTACAAACTGACATATGGCCAGAAGTCTATGGCCTTATCTACCTCAGTTGGGGACAAGCTTAAAAAGAAGGGGATTGAATCCAGGGAAGTAATTTTCGGTTTCCGTCCGGAGAACTGCCGCCTGTCCAAGACAGATACAGGACTTTTTGATGTTTCTGTTGACCAGGTGGAAATGCTGGGTTCCGATAACTTCAACTATGTAGTCACTGAGTGTGGAGAAAACATCATTAACCGGTCAGCATCCAATGAGATTTATCAACCGGGCGATGCTCTCTCCCTCTTGCCGGATCCGGACTCCATCCATATCTTCGATGGGGAAAGTGGAGATGCCTTGAGTTTTTCGGAATAACTGTTAAGAAGGAAAGGAAAGATTGTGTCCTTAAAGAATATCATCTTTGATATGGACGGGGTTTTGGTAGATTCCGAACCCATGTACTGGTTTCGCATTCGTAATTTCGCCAAATTTCATGGGGTGGAATTGACCAGGGAGGAGTCCCTGCAAATGGTGGGGAGGGCCTTCCGGAAGGACCTGGAATTTCTCTCCAATAAGTTAGACGGGAAGTATTCAGCGGATGAACTGGAAGCCCGATACCGGGATCCCGCCAACCACCCCTATTTTGTCCTCCCGACCTATTCTGAAATCATCATGCCCTATGTCCCCTATGTCTTGCCTCGCTTCAAGGAGATGGGGCTCAGGCTGGCCATTGCCAGCTCCTCATCCAGGGACCAGATTGGGAGGGCCATCCGGGAATGCCGGTTGGAAAAGTTCTTTGACCTCTATGTCTCCGGTGACGAATTTCGAAAGTCCAAGCCGGATCCTGAGATCTACCTGACCACCCTGGACCGGATGGGGGCCAAAGCAGAGGAGACCATCGTCATCGAGGACTCCACCTATGGGATCCAGGCGGCGAAAGGGGCAGGCCTCCGGGTCATCGCTCGGGAAGATGACCGCTTCGATTTTGATCAAAGCAAGGCGGACTACCGGGTGGGTTCCCTCTATGAAGCCTATTTCTTGATCAAAGAAGGGCTGGATTTATTTTAGAAACAATTATCGATACCACCTACGGGGATGATTCATCCTCGTAGGTGGTTTTTTTAGACGATGTGGTCGATGAGATGGAGAGCGAATGATTCTCTCGATTCCGGTCGATTTTCAACGGGAAGGGGGAAAAAGGGGTATAATGCAAAATATAAAGTTAGCCATTACTAACGAAATAATTTTTGTTGATAGAGTAAAGCAAGGAGCCGAACCGGTCTTTGCCAAGACAGAAGGAGAATGATATGAATAAAAAAATAGATAATCGAAAGGTCGCCATTGTCGGCTGCGGCTTTGTGGGTTCTTCTGCAGCCTTTGCCCTGATGCAAAGCGGACTCTTTTCCGAGATTGCTCTGGTGGATGTGGACCGGGAGCGGGCGGAAGGAGAGGCCCTGGATATATCCCATGGTGTCCCCTTTGTGGGTCATGTAGAAGTCTATGCGGCGGACTACGATGAGATCATGGATGCGGCGATCGTGGTCATCACTGCCGGTGCCGCGCAAAAGCCGGGGGAGACCCGGCTGGACCTGGTCAATAAAAACATCAAAATTTTCCAATCCATCCTCCCGGAATTTAAAAAGCGGTCCTATCCCGGGATTTTGCTGATCGTGTCTAATCCGGTGGATATCCTGACCCTAGCCGCCTTGGAGCTGAGCGGACTGCCTGAACATCGGGTCATCGGATCCGGTACGGTCCTGGATACGGCCCGGCTCAAGATGAGGCTGAGCGACCATCTGGATGTCGACAGTCGCAGCGTCCATTCCTTTATTATTGGAGAGCATGGGGACAGCGAAATAGCCGCCTGGTCCTCCACCAATATATCCGGTATTCCTTTGAATGACTTTTGTGAGATGCGGGGATTTTTTTCCCACGAAGAGTCCATGAAGCAAATTGAGGACGAGGTGAGAAATAGCGGGTATGAAATTATTGAAAAGAAGCATGCCACCTACTATGGAATCGCCATGTCGGTTGTCCGGATCTGCAAGGCCATTGTCATGAATGAGCGGTCCATTCTCTCGGTTTCCACCAAGATGAATGGGGAATACGGGATCAGTGACATCTGCTTAAGCATGCCGGTCATTGTCGGGGAAGAGGGGATAGGTGACCACATCCCCCTGCCTTTAAGCGTGGAAGAGCACCAGCTCCTCTTGACCTCGGCCAATGCTCTTAAGGAAGTGGCTCGGTCGGCAGGGCTTTAGTACTTGTAGAGACTTTTTACTGGAATAAGGATTTAAAAATCCCCGTCGCTTGCAGGACAAGCAGCGGGGATTTTTTATGCCCGGAGGCCTGAGGCCAGCCGGATTGTTCAATGAAAAGGAATCTATGCGGACTTTATCCGAGCCCGGGAGCTGGCAGCAGAATGGAGGCTCTAAAAAGCCCGCCAATCCATTCGAAAGCCCATCGAAAAAGTGGTAGAATAATCGGGGAATGAAGTACTCCCTTGGGAAACCTAAACCGCTGCGTAAGCTGATGACTTCTGTCCGTTTTGTCAGGAGTCATCGGTTTTTTTATTGCTGAAGGAGAAAGAATGTTTCGGTCTTTATCATTGATCTTTATTCTGGGCTTGGCCACGTCTGAACTATGCCGGAAGGTTAAAATTCCAGGGATCATCGGAATGCTGGTCACAGGCATGGTTTTAGGGCCCTATGTGACGGATTTGTTGGACCCCAAAATCCTATCCATTTCCGCTGAGCTGAGGAAGCTGGCTTTGATCATCATCCTGATTAAGGCGGGACTCTCTCTGGACTGGAGGGACTTGGTTAAGGTGGGGAGACCGGCCATCCTTCTTTCCTTCCTGCCGGCCTCCTTTGAAATCCTGGGCTATGTTTTATTGGCACCGCTGTTTCTGGGCATCAGCCGGATAGAGGCTGCTCTGATGGGTGCGGTTCTGGCTGCGGTGTCGCCGGCCGTTGTCGTTCCCCGGATGGTCTACTATATTGAAGACCGCTATGGGACGGAAAAAGGGATCCCCCAGATGCTCATGGCCGGGGCCTCCTGCGACGACATCTTCGTCATCGTTCTCTTCACCAGCTTCCTGGGAATGGCCCAGGGACAAGGTGCCCAAGTCATGGATTTCATTAATATACCGGTCTCTATCATTATGGGAATCCTCTTGGGGCTCCTGACAGGTTATGTCCTCCAGGCTTTCTTTGAATGGGCCTATAGTCAGGACCATCTGATCAGGAACAGCGTAAAGGTAATTCTCGTCATGGCCTTCGCCTTTCTCCTTTTAGTTGTTGAGGAGGCCCTGGAGGGAGTGATTGCCGTCTCCGGTCTATTGGCTGTGGTCAGCATGGCCCTCATGATCAGAAACCGGTCGGAAAAGATGGTAGCAGACCGCTTGTCTGAAAAGTTCGGCAAGCTTTGGTTAGCTGCAGAACCCGTCCTTTTTGTTCTGGTCGGGGCAGCAGTCGATATCCGCTATACCTTTGCGACGGGACTCCCCGTCCTCTTATTGATTGCCTTAGCTCTTCTTTTCCGGTCGGTCGGGGTTTGGTTATCCACAAAAAAGACCCCTCTTTCCGTAAAAGAGAGGGTCTTCTGTGTGATTTCTTATTTGCCCAAGGCCACCGTCCAAGCGGCCATCGGATCGGTTCCCCTGGCGGCGGGCCTGGACTGCGGGAAGATGGTCCTGTCGGTTGCCGTTATGGGAATTCTTTTTACGGCACCCCTGGGTGCCTTCAGCATGGACCGGACCTACCGGAAGATTCTAAAAAAAGAAGCTTCCTAAAACACTACTCTTGGATTTCATTCCCAAGCTTCCCCTCATGGACCCAAACATCCTGCTGGGGATCCTTGAGTTCGGGGTTGACCACGGAATGCGCAAACTCGGCATCTTGCTCGAATCCATCACCAGGAAATTTGGCATAGATAGTGACGGAGCTGAGGTTCTGGTTGGTGGCCTCCATGGTGTAAAGGTCAGCCGGGAAGTGGACGTTTTCAAAGGAAAAAGAGAGCTCAATGGGCCGGATGACCGAGAGGTCCACTTCTTCCTCTAGCGGTTCCGGCTGGAGATATTCCGGCTCTTCGTTGTTTTTAAAGAACAGTTGGCCTCGGAACTGGGCCTTGCATTTTGACGAAACCAGGGGACTGGTGAGAAGCCCTTCCATTCCCGGAAGGGGATGGACTTCGAGGGTAACCAGGAGCTTCTTTCCTTCCATGTCGAATCGAAGGTCCTGGATAGAGATTGAATCGACCATGGCTTTGGGGGGGAGGATATAGGGATTCTCCTCGCCGGGAGTGACTTCTTCGCTTTCCATGACTTGGCTTTCCTGGGGGGATTCTTCGGAAGAGGAAGCCTCTATCGGGGTCGAAGACTCTTGGCCTAGCTGCTTATCTCCTTTCTTGGAGGAGATGAGCATAGCGCTTTCAATGAGGATGATAATGAGCAGTCCTCCAATGACGAAGTAACTAGTCTTTTTTTTCATCGTAAGCTCCTTTCGTTTTCGGAAAAACGATTTCTATATTATTATACTTCTTCGAACAAAATCCGACAATCACCATCAAAAGTTCAAAGGTCATCCTCCTTCTCTGGTAAAATAGAAAAGATAGATAAAAAAAGGAAGGGGAATTCGATGAGGGAGAAAAATGACTATTTGACCATTACCCATCCTCTGGATCCAGTCTATGACGAGGATTCCCGGATTCTTATCCTGGGCTCCTTTCCTTCCGTGAAAACCAGGGAGTATGGCTTTTTCTACGGTCACCCCCAAAACCGTTTTTGGCCCCTGATGGAGGTCCTTTTCGGGGAGGAGGTCGGGTCGGCTCCGGAAGAGAAAAAGGCATTCCTCCTTCGCCACCGGATTGCTCTTTATGATGCTATCTATCGGTGCGACATCATCGGATCTAGTGATGCTTCCGTGAAAAATGTGGTCCCGGCTGACCTCGATCGGATCGTACAGGTGGCCAAGATCACCCAGGTTTTTTGCAACGGGGGAACAGCATACAAGTATTATCAGAAGTACCAGGCGGTCCGTTTGGGGATGAAGGGGGTTCGATTACCTTCAACCAGCCCTGCCAACGCCCGCTACCGGATGGAAGATCTGGTGGATGCCTGGTCTCTGATTTTGAGATAAAGAAAGGGTGAATCGTTTCATGAAAAAATCAAAGGATTACTTATCCTATTTGGAAAAACTGAAGCAGGAGGATTCCGTCCTCCGCCTTCAGGCTTATAATACGGGGAACATGATCCTGGTCAATTCGCCGGGCATGCGGATTTTTAAGACCTGTCTGGCCATCCTCCTGTGTTTGACAGTGGACTACTTTCGGGGGGCTTCCAACTTTTATGATGCCGCCATCGCCACAATCGTCACTCTCAGGCAGGATACCAAGAGGACATGGAAGGCGGGATTTTTCCGGGTCTTAGGCACTCTCGCAGCCGGGATTTATGCGACCTGCTTCGTCACCTTGGTTTCTAACTATATGAGCTTGGAGCGCTATTCCTTACCCTATCTTCTTTTGGTTGGCCTTTTTGTCATCCCCCTGATGCAGATTTTGGTTCTCTTTAACCAGAGGGATACGGTCACCATCGCCACTATCGTTTTTCTTCTGATCTGCGTATCGGATTCGGCCAACAAGCAGCCGGCTGTCTATGCCATGACTCGGGTCATCAACAACATCATTGGGGTCATCATCGCCCTCTTCATCAACTGGTTCCCGCCCCTCAATAAAGTGGGTGACCGCTACGATAAGAACCGACAGAGGGCCTACATCAACGCCGACCTGATCCAGGTCCGCTTGAGCGAATTGGAAGAGGAGTTAGCGGAGAAGGAGGCCGGGAGTGAGGAAGAGGAGAAAGCAGACCGGGGAAAGGAGGAGTGATGGCAAAGCTATTGCTAGCAAAAGAAGTCAACCGGGGAATCGAGGCCGGTTGGCAAGCAGATCTTGAGGATATAAAGGGGAGGGGAGTCACCCCCAAGTTGGCCATGGTCCGCTTGGGTGAAAAGGGCCCCGACCTTTCCTATGAAAAGGGAATCAGGAAGAAGATGGACGGCTATGGCCTGGCCTATGAGTCGGTAGTTTTTTCTGAGGGTGTGGAAGAGGAAAGGCTCATCCAAAGCCTGGAGGCCCTGGGCCGGAACCCGGACATCCACGGCATCCTCCTCTTCCAGCCTCTTCCGGAGGGAATGGATGAGAGGAGGGTCAAGGAAGCCATCAACCCTATCAAAGATGTGGACTGTGCCACGGCCTACAACCTGGGGGCAACCATGGCGGGCTGGCCCGAGGCCTATGCCTATTGTGCACCGGCCGCCGTCATGGAGGTCCTGGACTATTACGGGATTCCGGTGAAAGGGAAGAATGTCTGTATCATCGGGTCCGGCCTTGTTGTGGGCAAGCCCCTGTCCATGCTCCTGGTCAATGCTCTGGCCACGGTCTCCCTGACCAACGTCTTTACCGAAGATGTCACCCTCTTTTCCAAGAAGGCGGATATCCTCATTTCCGCCGCCGGGGTTCCCGGCCTGGTTGATGAGACCTATGTCCGGGAGGACCAAGTGGTCATCGATGTGGGGACGACTTATAAAGAGGGAAAGCTCAGGGGGGATGTCAACCGGGAGAAGGTGGAGCCCATCGTGGCGGCCCTGACCCCAACACCGGGAGGCATTTCCGGGATTACAACAACGATTCTCGCCCAACACTTGATTCAGGCAGCGAAAGAATTAACTTTTGAAGAAAGGGGACAACGATGATCATTGCCGTAGTAGCCGGAACGCCGGTCGATACCAAGATGGGGGTGGCCATCATGGAAAAGGAGGGCTATGAGACCCTCTCTTATCCCATGGCCAAGACCCCGGAAGACCAGACCAAGCTCCAGTATTTTTCCCAGGAAGAATTGGACCGGGCCTTCCAGGATATCGTCAGCGAGGCGAAAGAAAAGGGAGCAGAGGGGGTCTACATCAACTGCAATTCCTTATCGGCCTCCCTCCACTATCAGGAGGCGGAGGAGAAGATTGGCCTCCCCATCATCACCCCCTTGGAAACCTACCGGAACCTGCCCAAGGAACTGACGTCGGTGGTCGTCCTTGCTGCCAACGGGGTTTCAGCCTACCGGGTGGATGAGATCATCCGAGAGGCCCAGCCGGACATCAAGACGGTCTGCATGGGGAACCTCTCCATCGTCGAATCCATTGAAAAGGAGAAGGCCAGTTCGGACATTGTCCGCGACCTCAACCTCAAGGGCCTTCTATCCTATCTTGAGGGGATCCGGGATCCAGACTACCGGGTGGATGCCATTATCCTGGCCTGCACCCACTTCCCCTACATCAAGGAAGCCCTGCAAAAGGAAACGTCCATCCCTATCATTGACCCCAAGGATGATATGGTGGACCGCTTAAAGAAAGCCCTGAAGGTTCAGAAGTAATTGTCCCTTCCCACCCTTTGCCCATTCATGAAAAGGAAAAAACCATGAAATCAACCAAGTCCGAAAAAGATAGAGTCCTTTTCCTCCTCTCCATCCTCATCCTCTTCGCCCTCCTGGCGGTCTCCTTCTTTTTAATCCGGGAGATCCTCCGGCCCAGCCCCTTTGCCGGATCGGAAGGAAAGGGGGAGATGACAAGCGGGATGGAGTTCGGAGGAAATCCGGGCTATGGACCTTCTTCCGGTAATAATGAGGAGGAAACACCGGATCCGGGCCAGGACCTGGTCATTATGGAGGACAGCAAATCGGATATTCCCCGATCTTTCTTGACACTCCGTCCCAAGGTTTTAGAGGATGAGGAAAAGGCGATGGCCGTCCCTTATCTCATGCAGAAGGACGGGCGTTGGAGCCAGCGGGGGATGGGGGAATCCACGCTGGGAGAAGCCGGCTGCGGGCCCACCTGCATGGCCATGGTGGCCATGTCCCTGACCCGGAACTATGCCCTGACTCCCGACCTCGTAGCGGACGAGCTTTTGGCCGGGGACTACTATGTGGAAGATATCGGGACCAAGTGGACCTATATGAGCGAAGCCCCTGCCATGTATGGGTTTCATGGTGAGGAAATCGGTAACCGGCCGGAAGATATCTTGAGAGAGTTGGACCAAGGTCGGGTCCTGATCGCCTCAGTCAAGCCGGGGGACTTCACCAACCATGGCCATTTCATTGTCATTGCGGGAAAGGAAGGGGACCGGATCCGTGTCCAGGACCCCAACTCCTGGACTCGGACCCGGCAAAGCTGGTCCCAGGACCGCCTCTTCCCCCAAATCAAAAATGCCTGGTCCTACTATAAATAGAAAAAAGGCTGTGTTGAGCGCTTTGCTCCACACAGCCTTTGCTTTATTTGCTTTATTTTGAAGTAGCCGGTTTATAGACGGGCTTGTCTTCTTCCGGAATATTGGTGTTGTCGGCCGGTGACTTGAAAGGCGAGGCTTTGGAAAATTCGGTGTTGGCCTTCCGAGCCTTGTGGCGGGGAACGACGATGCCGGGTCCACCAATACAGCCGCGTTCACAGGCCATCCCTTCCAGGAGGTGGCCTTTTTTGATGCCGGCCTTAGCCAGGCGCATGAGCTTGACGCATTCATGAAGGCCTTCTGCATTGTCGATGAAGATCTTGCGGTCAGGCTCCAGCTCATGGATCCGGTCTACGACAGCCTGGGCGACGCCGCCGGCGACCCCGTAGGCCCGGCCGGTTTGGGAGGCATCCTCCCAGACTTCATCGGTCTCGATGGCCGAAGGTTCGATGTCCCTGGCGACGAACATGCCCAGGAGCTCCTCATAGGTGATGACGAAGTCCACATAGTGCTTGACATTCTCCTGGAGGGCCTCCAGCTTCTTAGAAATGCAGGGGCCGATAAAGACCACCTTGGCTTCCGGATGGTCCTTCTTGATCTGCATGGCCGTGTAGATCATGGGGGTGGAGGAGTCGGAGATGAGGTCATTTTCCGTGGGGAAGTTCTGCTCCACCATGAGCTTCCAGGAATAGCAGCATGAGGTCCCCATGTAGGCTCTTTCCTTGGGAACGGTCTCAATGAACTCTTCCGCCTCATTCATGGTGGTCAGGTCAGCACCAAGGCCGACTTCCACCACATCCTTGAAGCCCAATTCTTTGATGGCGGCCTTAACTTGGGAAGGCTTGGTCAGGGCGCCGAATTGGCCGGTGAAGGAGGGGGCGATGATGGCGTAGTGCTCATGGCCCTCTTTCATATTCTTGATGACCTGGTAGATCTGGGACTTGTCGGCGATGGCGCCGAAGGGACAGGCGGTGATGCACTGGCCACAGGAGACACACTTGTCCGGATTGATGGTCGCACGGTTGAGATAATCGGATTCAATGGCTTGAACCCCGCAGGCATCCTCACAGGGGCGTCCCGTCTCCACGATGGCGTCATAGGGGCATTCCTTGATGCACTTTTTGCACTTGATGCACTTGTCCTGGTTCAGGTCCATCTTATCCTTGCCGGTGGAGATGGCGTTTTTGGGGCAGACATTCATGCAGGGATGGGCCAGGCACTTCCGGCAATTATCCGTGACGGTAATGTGGTGGGTGGGGCAGGCCTCACAGGCAATTTTAATGACGGAGACCAGGGGAGGCTGGTAGACCCGTTTTGCCACATCCACCTCTTCCAGGCCGTCGGTAATATCGTTCGTGTCGGCAGCTGTACGGGCATCCAGGCCCAGGGCCATCCGGAGTCTTTCTCCGTAAACCGCCCTTTCCCGGAAGATATTCTCCCGGTAGGAGGCCACTTCTCCGGGGAGGGCCTCATAGATCTCGTGTCCAATGTTATGTAAGTCGTCATCCTCATAGGCCATCCGGGCAATGGCAGCAAAGGCCATACGGCGGATATTGAGTACGTCTACATACGAAGACTTCATGCTTTCTCCTTTTCCAACCCATTCAAGATCGCTTCCATCAATTCAGGGACCTTGGCATTTTCAAAGGCCACATCGTCGACGAAAACAAGGGGGGAAACCTTCTTCTCCTTACAACTGCGGTCGCAGCGAATAATTTCAATATTAAGGACCGCATCAGCGGGAATTCCGGGATACTCATGGAGGTTCTCCTGGAGTTCCTCTAGCTGTTCAATGATACCGCTGGCACCATAAAGGGTGCACTTGGCTCCGGTACAAATTTTGACATCCATGCTTTCACCAACTTTCTTTCATACTTATAGATAAAACACTCCTTTCTTATTCTACCAAGAATTGCTGAGAAATGCTCCATATGGGCCGGAAATCTTTCTCCACTTCCTTTTCCACCTTGGATTTTACCCCGGCCCCCGGGTGGCTTATAATAGAGGAGGTAAATTAGAAAGGAAGCAATATGAATCAGAATAAAACAAAGTTTTTTGCAATAAAGATTTTGGCCCTGGCTTTTGCCCTTCTCTTTGTGGTCACAGCTTGTAGCCCCCAAAAGCCGGAGGCCGCCATCAAGATGGTTGCCCTCAAGGGGCCGACCTCCATGGGCCTGGCCAAGCTCTTCAAAGACCAAAAGGAGGGGAAGTCCGAGAGCCTGGCCTCCTACACCATCGCAGCCGGCCCTGACCAGGCGGTGACCGCCTTTACCAGCGGAGAGGCGGACTTGGTGACCGTCCCTTCCAATCTCGCCGCCCTCCTCGATAAGAAGCTGGAGGGGGATGTCCAGGTCCTCCACATCAACACCCTGGGCGTCCTCTACATCCTTGATCCCAAGGGCCAGGTCCGGAGCCTGGAAGACCTCAAGGGGAGGACCCTCTACGCTTCCGGAAAGGGAGCCAGCCCGGAATATATCTTGTCTTACCTCCTGGATGAAAAGGGGATTGACCGGGAGTCCATCAATATCTCCTGGCAACAGGACCATACCCAGTGCCTCCAGGCCCTGACCAAGGATTCCGAGGGCCTGGCCCTCCTGCCCCAGCCCTTTGTGACCGTGGCCCAGACCAAGATGAAGGACCTGAAAGTCGCCCTGGATCTGACCCAGGAGTGGGACCGGGCCCAGGAAGGCAAGGATCCCGCCTCAGCCCTGGTTATGGGGGTCACCATCGCCCGGAAGTCCTTCGTGGACAAGAACAAGGCCCTGGTCGACCTCTATTTGAAAGAAGCTCGGGAGTCAGTGACCTATGTTCTGGACCATCCCGAGGAGGCCAGTCGGATTATTGATGAGGACCTGGACATCATCAAGGCCCCGATCGCCCGGAAGGCCCTTCCCCAGTGCAATTTAGTCTATATTGATGGCCAGGAAATGAAGGACAAGCTTGGGGGATACTTGTCTGTCCTCCAAAAAGAGGATCCCAAGTCCGTGGGGGGAGAGGCCCCCGGGGACGATTTCTACTATTTTGCAAAATAAGGTCGTCATATTTTATTTGTGGTAAAGGGGAGAGATGATGAGGATGCTGTCTTGGCTGAAAAGAGGAGGAAAATCCGGCCCTATCCTTTTTTGGATGGGGCTTTGGTTCCTGGCGTCTTTCTTCGTCAGCAGCCCCCTTCTTTTTCCCGGCCCTCTTGACGTCTTGTGGTCCCTGACCCGGCTTCTTTTTGAAGGGGACTTTTACCTCCGCCTGGCTTCCTCCAGCCTCCGGATCCTGGCGGGCTTCCTCCTGGCCTTCCTCTTAGGGGTCGGACTGGCCCATCTTTCCTGGCGCCGGCCCACCCTGGAGGCCTACCTCCGGCCCCCGGTCCAGGTCATGCGGGCCATTCCTATGGCCTCCTTTGTCATCCTGGCCCTTTTCTGGCTGGCCCCCATCCATCTCTCCTTGGTCATCCCCTTTGTGGTCGTCTTTCCTCTGATCTACACCAATGCCCTGGAGGGATTCCGGTCCACCCCGGTCTCCATGTTGGAAATGGCCCGGGTTTTCCGCCTTCCTCCCAGGGAAGTCTTCCGGGCCATCCTCCTTCCTTCCGCTTTTCCCCAGGTCCTGGCCGGGGCGGAAACCGGGATGGGACTGGCCTGGAAGTCGGGGGTGACGGCAGAAATCATCGCCATGGCTGCCCCCTCCATCGGCGGAGCCATCTTCGATGCCAAGCTCTATTTGGACTTGTCCGGCCTCCTAGCCTGGACCCTGGTCCTCCTCCTGGCCGCCGCCTTTTTTCAAACACTTTTCCGGGCCCTCCTTCATTTGATGATGAAGACCCTTGCGAATCTGACGGCCAGGGGCCCCCGGCCGGCCGGGCTCACCATGGACCAAGAGAGGCCCCTGGTGGACCTTTGTTCGGTCAGCAAGTCTTTTGATAAGGGAAAAGTCTTAGACAGGGCTAGCCACGCCTTTCAGCCCGGGAACCTGACCTTCCTCCTGGGACCCTCAGGGGCCGGCAAGACCACCCTGGTCCGCCTTCTTTTGGGATTGGAGGAAGCGGATGAAGGCGAGATAAAGAGGCGGGAAGGCTTGACCTTCTCGACGGCCTTCCAGGAAGACCGCCTGATCGCCTTATGGACCGTCCGCCAGAATCTCCTTTTGGTGGGGACGGACCGGCCAGGCGACCTTGACCTTGAGCTTCAAGCCCTGGACCTGGAGGGGGAGGGGGAGAGCCCGGTAGAAGCCCTATCCGGAGGGATGAGGCAGAGGGTCTCCCTCCTCCGGGCCGGACTGGCCCCGGCCGACTTCCTGATCATTGATGAGCCCTTCCGCGGCCTGGACCGGGCCAGCCGGGACCGGACTTGGACCTGGCTCAAGGAGAGGGCCTTTCCTCGCTTCCAATCAGTCCTTTTGGTCTTTCATGACCCGGAGGACCTGGATGCCCTTCCCCTTTCCCAAGCCCCTGTCATCCTCCGTCTGGAGGAGACCGGGCGGCTGGAAAGGCTAACCGATAGAAAGAGTTTCTATGACCCAGCAAATAATGACTAAAAAATCCAACCTTGAACTGATGGCCATCCTCCGCCCCTACTATAAAAAGAATGCGGGCCTCCTGGCCAAGGACCTCTTTTGTGCCGCCTTAACGACGGTATGCGACATCGTCCTTCCCCTCATCCTGTCCCGGATTACGGATACGGCCACCCGGGATGTGGCCAACCTGACAGTGGCCTTTATCGGGAAGATGTCCGCCCTCTACCTGGTCCTCCGCCTAGTGGAGATTGCCGCCCGCTACTTTATGCAGGGAACCGGCCACATCATGGGAGCGAAAATCGAGATGGATATGCGGTCAGACATGTACCGCCACCTCCAGACCCTGCCCCATGCTTATTTTTCCACCCACAAGACCGGCCACATCATGTCCAACCTGACCAATGACCTTTTTGATGTGACCGAATTTTCCCACCACTGTCCGGAAGAGTACTTTATTGGAGCCATCAAACTCCTGGCCTCCTTTATCATCCTGATCCGGGTGGATGTCCTCCTGACCTTAATCCTCTTCGCCCTCATCCCATTGTATTTTTATGTATCGGCCAAGTTTCGCCACCGCCTCCGCCAGGCCCAGATGGACCAGAGGCGGAAGATCGGGGACATCAATGCCTCCATCGAGGATTCCTTCCTGGGCTTTTCCGTGGTCAAGTCCTTTTCCAATGAGGATGTGGAGGAGGAAAAATTCCAAAAGGACAACTCCGCCTTCCTCAAGATCAAGAAGGAATTCTATTATGCCATGGCCGCTTTCCAGTCCGTCTCCCGGATCTTTGATGGCCTCATGATGCTAACTGTCCTCATCTTCGGCGGCCTCTCCCTGGTTTGGGGGCGGATCAGCCCGGGTGAGTTTGTGGCCTATATCCTCTACACCCAGACCCTCCTGGTGACCCTGGCCCGGATCATCGAATTTACCGAGCAGTTCCAGCGGGGGATGACCGGTCTGGAGCGCTTCGACGGGGTCATGTCGACCCGGTCGGACATCCAGGAAAAAGAAGGAGCCCTGGACCTCAAGGAGGTCCGGGGAAGATTGGACTTCGACAAGGTCTCCTTCACCTACCCCAATGCGGATGAACCCGTTATTGACGAGCTGGATCTCACCATCGAAGCCGGCCACCAGCTGGCCATCGTCGGGCCGTCCGGCGGGGGAAAGACTACCCTGACCAACCTCATCCCCCGCTTCTATGACGTGACGGGGGGAGCCATCCGGATTGATGGCCACGATATCCGGGACCTGACCCTCTCTTCCCTCCGCAACAACATCGGGATCGTCCAGCAGGATGTCTACCTTTTCTCGGACACCGTCGGAGCCAATATCGCCTACGGGAAGCCGGGGGCCAGCTATGAGGAAGTGGTTCGGGCAGCCAAGCTGGCCGGGGCCTATGACTTTATCATGGACCTGCCGGACGGCTTTGATGCCTATGTGGGCGAGCGGGGGGTCATGCTGTCGGGAGGACAGAAGCAGCGGATTTCCATCGCCCGGGTCTTCCTCAAGAACCCGCCCATCCTGATTTTGGATGAGGCCACGTCGGCCCTGGACAACCAGTCTGAACGCTTTATCCAGGAGTCCCTGGTCCGCCTGTCCAAGGACCGGACCACGGTGATCATTGCCCACCGGCTTTCGACCATCCGGGATGCGGAGGAGATCATCGTCCTTTCCGAAGGAAAAATTCAGGAGCGGGGGACCCACCAGGACCTCATGGCGGCTCATGGAGCCTACTACGACCTCTACCAAGGAGGTCTGGATGGGGATGTAGAGGAGGATAAGGCATGGATTTAGAAATCAAGGGAAGGGACCGGGACTACCGGATCCACCTGGGTCGGGGGTCCCTCCGGTCCCTGGGCCACTATATGGACCTGAACCGGAGGGTCCTCATCTTAGCCGATGAGGGCATTCCCGAAGCCTACCTTGACCAGGTGGCCTGCCAATGCCAATCCCCTTGCCCGGTCCGGGTCCCCTCCGGAGAGGGGTCAAAGAGCCTGGAAAGCTATGAGTCCATCCTCCGGGTCATGGTGGAGGATGGATTTACCCGGAGGGACTGCCTTCTGGCCCTGGGGGGCGGGGTCGTCGGGGACCTGGGGGGATTTGTGGCGGCCAGCTACATGAGGGGGATTGATTTTTATACGGTCCCAACCAGTCTCCTGTCCCAGATCGACTCCTCCATCGGTGGAAAGACGGCCTTGAATTTTGGGGGGTTTAAGAATATGATTGGGGCCTTCCACCACCCCCGGTCAGTGGTGGTGGACCCGGATACCCTGGCCAGCCTTCCTGACCGCCAATTCAAGAACGGGATGGGGGAGGTCATCAAGACGGCGGCCATCCTGGACCCCGACCTCTACCGGGCCCTCTGTGATCACGAGGCGGAGGACCGGATGGAGGAGGTCATCATGGCCTGCCTCCGTGCCAAGGCCCGGATCGTCGAGGAGGACTTTACCGACCATGGGGTCCGCCAGGTCCTGAACTTCGGCCATACGGTGGGTCACGCCATCGAAGCCTCATCGGACCTCCTCCATGGGGAGTCGGTGGCCGTGGGCATGACCTACTTCGCCTCGCTCGGAGTCCTGGAAAGCCTCCTCCCCCTCCTGGAATCCTACGGCCTTCCCACCCGGACCCCTGTCCCGGCGGAGACCCTCTTCCGGGCTATTCTCCATGATAAGAAGCTGGACCGGGGGGAGGTCCGGGCCATCTTCCTGGAGGAAGTGGGCCATCCGGAAATCCGCCGGATCAGCCTGGAGGAGATGGAAGACCTCCTTCAGAAGAAGGAAGAAGAAAATGTCAACAAGGAGGACATCCGTGTCTGATCTCTTTGGAAAATCCGTCCAGCTCAGCCTTTTTGGGGAAAGCCACAGCCTGGGCATGGGCTTTGT
>JAQYCE010000034.1 GCA_029003555.1 Bacillota bacterium
CAAACAAGAGATGTGTTCCTTTTTTCCGTCTTCTGGTAGAATGTACGTAGCTCATGAATACCTCCCAATGTTATCTTGTGTCAGATTCATTGTAACAGAGTATTCATGAGTTTTTTGTTGCATTTTATTCTACAACTCGCCACCGGCCGGATTGATGCCTGTCTTTCCTGAAAGGCTATTTAACAATCCATATGCCGCTTAAAAATGCAATTCATATAAATTATTAAAGCAATCAATGAGGAAAAGGATTCCTTGACTTATTCATTATACTGATATACTATTAATATAAAGAAAAGTAAAATTTTAAGGATAATGAAATGACCATCGAAGAATGCGTTTAGCATCGGTACATGAAATGACCATTTAGATCTCTTTTTTGAATAGTTTGATTGAGTACTTTTTCTGTTCTTTTTTATTGAAGGGAGATATATGATGAAACGAATTTTAGCTCTAATGCTCGCCCTCTTTTTGATGATTCCTACTTTCTCTTATGCAAAATCCGTTAGTATTGTTGATCCATCTCTCAATTCAGTGGTTCATACTGTTATTTATTATGGTGAATGTTGGAATGATAGGATAAATACTGTATATAAAGGACCATTGACCACGCCAACAGGTATTAAAGAAATCACCAAAACAAAGGGTCCTCCAGTTATTGATTCCCGTACTGGCGAGATTCTTCAGTGGGTCATCGCAATATATATTTATACAGACAAATATAACAATGTTTATATCCCTTACTATCATCCCAGCATCCCTAAATATCAGCTGATTGAAGAATATGGCGACTTTGGTCCTTGCCCAGTCAATTAATCAAGAATGGAGTTAGCATGAAAAAAATAATTGCATTTCTCCTCTGTTTCGTATTTCTTTTAACAGCATGTGGAAGAGGCCAACATAAAAGTGAAAATTTCAAAGTATATGGTCATCTTTTGTTCGATGAAAACGGAGATGTATATGTCAGGGGGCGGGCCGCAGCTCTGTTGAAGGAGGGCGCTGATGATGTGACCATCACTTTCTTTCTACAGCTTCCTGAAGAAGATCGTTTCGAGTTGGGCTCTATCCATTTTGAAAACATGGATTATGGTGAAATTAAAAAAATCGACCTTAAGGTGAACCAGGCGATAGAAGATCATAAGGTAAAGGAAAAGGAATCGGTCAGCTTAGGAAAAATGTTAGTTACCTATGAAGTAAAATAATGCTTAGATTTTTCCCTCCTCTAACCAAGAAAAGATTTTTCTCAGCAGAACCAAGGACTGTATCGATGGCCACTTTTCTCTAAATGGAGAGTGGCCATTTTTTACTGTTCCTTTTACAGACCAATTATTTTTGATAGGACCTCCAAAAGAGAAGGGTTCCGATAAATATATCCGCTGAAATATGATAAAATGCTCTTACTATGAAATGCCGAATTTTAACCATTTTTCCGCCAGTCCGGCTTAAAAAATCAGGTCGGCTGACGGCAAAACTTTTTGGAGGACATTTTGCATAAATCAATCGGAAAAACGATCGCAAACAGCCTGGGGATTTTCTTCGTCTCCCTTCTGATCTTCTTGGGCATCCTTGGCGGCTACCTAGCCGGTTCCATGCTCCTCATCGCCTCTGAAGCTCCTGAAGTGGATTCCAAGGAACTCCTTTCCGGCTTGACCGAATCGTCCAAAATTGTCGACCAGGATGGGAAGCTCATCAAGCAAATTGAAACGGCCGAATTCCGCAAGGTCATCCCCTATGACAAGATTCCGGAGGACCTGGTCAACGCCTTCGTCTCTGCGGAAGACAAGCGTTTTTGGACCCATAATGGGGTTGACCTCCTCGGCATTGCCGCTGCCTTGAAGGATTTGATGAGTTCCGGCGGTCTTCGCGGGGCTTCAACCATCACCATGCAGCTGGCCCGGAATGTCTATTTGAATTATGACGTCAACTGGACCCGGAAGATCCAGGAAATGTACCTGGCCCTCCAGATGGAAGAGGCCCTCAGTTCCCGCCTGGGCAAGGAAGAAGCCAAGAAGAAGATCATGGAAAGCTATCTCAACCGGATTTTCTTCGGCCAACAGGCCTATGGGGTCGAGGCTGCGGCGGAGGTCTACTTCTCCAAGCCCGCCATTGAATTGGACCTCCCCCAATGCGCCACCCTGGCCTCTGTTGTCCCTGCCCCCTCCCACTACTCCCTCTATTCCACCTACCGTCCTTCCCAGGTGACCGATGAAAGGGTTCTGGGCGAGACCACCATCAATGGGGAGCGTTATGTCTGCGTCTACAATGCCCCCGCCTATGAGCGGTCCAAGTACGTCCTTAAAGAAATGCTGGCCAACGGCTACATCACCGAAGACCAATATGAGAAGGCCTCCAAGGTGGATGTGGCGGAGACCATCAAACCGGTAACCAAGCAGATGGAGGCCTCCACCTCCTATTTCACCGACCTCATCCGCGACCAAGCCATCCAAATTCTTATGGACCAGGGCAACATTTCAGAGGAAGAAGCCAAGAACAAGCTCTTCTACGGTGGCCTCTCCATCACCTCAACCATCGACCTGGCCCTCCAGGAGAAGCTCCAACAATCCATCTCCTCCATCAACACGACTGTCAACCAAACGGCCGGTGGCTCTTCCCGGAACTTCCGCCTCAACCTCAACTACGACCGCTGGGGCAATGTCCTCAACGCCAATGGAACCATCATCTACTTCAAAAAAGAAAACCTCATGGATGACCAGGGCCGGGTGGTCCTGCCTCCAAAGACTTTCACCCAGGAGGAGGACGGGTCTTTGACCATCCAGCCGGGCAGGGTCCGGGCCTACAAGGGATCCCTGGATATCACCAACTTCTACACCTGGGATGAAAATGATGTCTTCCGGACCCACCAGGTGGGATCTATCGCCATCGGCGAGGACTATGTTTCCAAGGACCAGGACGGAACCATCCATATTTCGGCCGACTATTTTAAGACCAGCGAGAATCAGCTCTATTCCATCCGAGAGGACGGAGCTCTGGTCATCAATGCCGACCACTACACCTATGATGAAGTAGGCGTCAAGCAACCACAAACAGCGGTGACGGTCCTTGATACCAAGACCGGTGAAGTCCGGGCCATCATCGGCGGGCGGGAGGATGATAACAGCAACTTCGTCAACCGGGCCTACGGCCTCCCCCGGTCCCCCGGCTCCTCCATCAAGCCCATTGCGGAGTACACGGCTGCCCTTGCCCAGGGCTATAACCAAGCCTCCCCCATGGACGATGTCCCCATCTCCATGGTGGACGGTAAACCCTGGCCTTCCAACAACAATGGACGCTACCAGGGGATCGTCTACATGAAGAAGGCGGTTTCCGAATCCCTTAACCCCCCTGCTGTCCGCTGGTTGGACAAGGTGGGCATGAAAGCCACCAAGGATGCCCTAACCCGCTACGGGATTATCAACAAGGACCACCGGGACCGGGACCACTTTATTGAAGAAAGCGAGTCCATTGGCGGGGCTAATGATGAGAACCTCTCCCTGGCTTTAGGGGCCATGACCCGGGGACTGACCACCCTGGATATGGCCAACGCCTACCAGGCCATCGGCAACAACGGGAAGCGGATACCCGCCCTGGCCATCTCCAAGATTGTGGATAACACCGGGAAGGTTTACTTTGAAAATAAACATCCCGAAACCGAAGTCCTCAATCCCCAGGTCAACTACCAACTCCTGGATATGCTCCTGGCGGCATCCAAGCAGTCCTGGATCAACCCCAGCATCTACATCCGGGGGCTTGACCAGGGAGCCAAGACCGGGACGACCAACGACAATAAGGACTTCTGGTGCTGCATCACCAACCCCTATTACACCACCTCTGTCTGGGTGGGCATGGACAATGCCCAAATGTCCATGGCCTCCAATTCCGCCAACGGGGTCACCATCTATGGAAGAGTGGCCAAGATCCTCATGGAGGACAAGGAACCGATGAAATTTGAAAAACCCGAGGGGGTCTATCCCACTTACCTCTGTGCGGCTTCCGGTCTCAAGCCGGGTTCCTACTGCAAACATGATGACCGCCATCCCATCATCCAGGTCCTCTGTTCCAAGGAAACCGAACCCAAGGATGTTTGTGATATCCATGTATCTCGTCTAGTCGATACCCGGAACCTCCTCCTGGCTACTTCCAAGACACCTGAAGAGGTCAAGGGCTACTGGGTCTTCACTCAAAGAAAAGAACCCTATGATCCTCAAAAATTCAATGGAATTACTCCGGAAGACTGGCGGTCGGAACTGCCTACCATCTATTCAGATCTGGGTCCCGTCGAACCCAAATCCTCCGACTCGGCCGAGAAGGAGGAAAGTAAGCCCCCTGAAGATGCGCCCGGAGAAGCCGTCAACCAACGACAGGGCGGCCAGGCCGGGGCAGAATAAGAATGAGATAAAAGACCAGCCTCCAGATGAGGCTGGTCTCTCTACATAACGGAAAACGAAAGGAAGGGACCATGGCAAAAATCCTGATCTGTGAAGATGAACGCTCCATCTTGAATATTGAAAGAGCCTACCTGGAAAAGGAAGGCTATGAGGTAACTACTTCCACCGACGGCAAGGAAGGCTTGGCCCTCTACCGGAAGGTCCAACCGGACCTGGTCGTCCTGGACCTCATGCTCCCGGGCCTGTCCGGCGAGGACTTCCTCAAGGAGATCCGCCGGGAGACCCAGACCCCTGTCATCATCGTCTCGGCAAAAACCGATGTGTCCAACCGGATCGGTAACCTCCGGGAGGGGGCTGATGACTACATGACCAAGCCCTTTTCCGCCAGGGAGCTGGTGGAAAGGGTCAAGGCCATCCTCCGCCGGGTCTCAAGCTCGGAGGAAAGCTCTACCACCCTCCTCTCCGGCGATGGCCGGGTGGAGATGGACCTGGAATCCATGCGAACCTACAAGGACAGGGAGGAAATTCACCTGACCAAAAATGAATTCCTCATCCTCCAAACCCTCCTCTCCCACCCCAAAAAGATCTTCACCCGGGACGAAATTATTGAAGTGACCTTTGGCATGGACTATGAGGCCTATGACCGGGCCATCGACACCCACATCAAAAACATTCGCCAGAAAATTGAGGACGATCCTAAAAATCCGGAATACATTCAAACGGTCTATGGCGTGGGTTACCGTGCCGGCAGTCCGGCTAAGGAATCATGAGACTCCGAACCCGGTTGGCCATCCAAGTCCTCCTCTTCATGACGGTGGGGGTCTTGGTCATTGCCGGCGTCCTGGTTTTCTCCTTTACGGATTCCTTTGACCGACTCCTGGTCCATGTGGAAGAGGAAAGGATCCAAAGGGTGGTCGAAGATGTGTCCGATATTGTCCGCCAAGAGGGCTTTTCCTTCCGGGAGGATTCTTGGCGGGAAAAATTGGCCGCCTATGCCAAGAATTCCAATATCAATATCTCCATTATGGATGAGTCCTCACGGATCCAGGCAAGCTATGAGGGGCTGGTCGAGCATGAGGACCAGGACCTCCAGGTTGCCCGCTACCTCCTGGTGGACAATGACCAGAACCAGATCGGGACCCTCCTGGTCACCCATGACCTCAACAACCCCATCTATGAAAGCCTCCAAAACCGCTTTGTGACCGGGGCCCTGAGCTCGCTGGCCTTCCTGGTCCTGGCTTATTTTGTCGGGGCCTTCTTCTTGACCGGCCGCTTTTCTCGCCGGATCACCGAGCCCATTGAAATCCTCTCCAAACAAACCTCCCGGATTGCTCGGGGAGACTACGACTTGGACCCGGTTCCTTCCAAGGTTCCGGAAATTCAGAACCTCTCCTCCAACCTCAACTACCTGGCCTCCAGCCTGAAAAACCAGGACAAGACCCGACTGGACTATGCCCAGGATATTGCCCATGAGCTCCGGACCCCCCTCACCAACCTTTCTTTGGAGTTGGAAGCCCTGGAAGACGGGGTCATGGATTGGGACGAGGAGGTCCTAAAAGGCCTCCAAGCCAATGTCAACCAGCTCTCCTCCATTGTCGTCGGCCTCCGGGAATCCTTCGATGATGCCTCCTCCGAGAACCGCCTGGCCTTCGAAGCCACCAACCTCACCCTCCTGACCGACCAGGTTCTGGATTCCTTTGAAGGGGCTATCCAGAAAAAGGGTGGGAACCTGATCCGTGTCCTGGACCCTATGATCAAGATCGATACCGACCGTCGGCTCTACCGCCAGATCCTGGGTAACCTCCTTTCCAATGCCATCAAGGCCATTGACCGGGGAGGAAAGATCCGGGTCAGTTTGAACCAGGCAAAAAACACCATCTATTTGACGGTGACGGATAACGGGGTGGGCATTTCCAAGGCGGACCAGGCCCATCTCTTTGAACGTTTCTACCGGGTGGAATCCTCCCGAAATAAAAAAATGGGTGGGTCAGGCCTAGGCCTTTCCATCACCCAAAATTTTGTCCACCAGCTGGGCGGACAGATTGAAGTCACCTCCCGGCCCGGTCGAGGGACCAGTTTCCAGGTTATCTTTGAACAAGATCCTTTGAAAGACTAGACAGGCGGTCCCCATAGGCGGATAGGATGTCAAACACTTCCTCCCGGGTCCCTGCCCCGTTCACTTCCTTCCGGATCTTAGCCGCCCCGAAAAAGCCTCCAATATAACAAGGAAGCTGGGTCCTCATGATGAGGAGGGCCCCCCTCTCTCCCCTTTCCCGGATCTCCAGGTCATAATGGCGACGAACCAATTCCAGAACCCGGTCATAGGTCATGACCCGGTAGGTCCCCTTCTCAAAATACTCCTTAATCTGCCGGAAAAGGAAGGGGTGGCCCATGGCCCCTCTCCCGATGGCTATCCCGTCACAGGCGGTCACCTCCAGCATGGCCTTGGCGGCCTCCGGCGAATCCACATCCCCGTTTCCTATGACGGGGATTTTTACGTGGTCCTTGAGCTTCCGGATGGCCTCCCAATCCGCCTTCCCCGAATACATGGCCTCCCGGGTCCGGGCGTGGAGGGTCAAGGAGGCAATCCCTTCTTCCTGGGCGATCCGCCCGATCTCCAGGTAGTTGATGTGGTCCCGGTCCCAGCCCAGACGGAACTTGATGGTAACGGGCTTGTTGGAGGCCCGGACCATGGCCCCCATGACCCGACCGGCCAGGAGGGGGTCCTTCATAAGAGCTGAGCCCTCCCCGTTCTTCACGATCTTGGGTGCGGGGCAGCCCATATTGAGGTCGACGGCCACGAAGTCCTCCCTGGGGTTAACCTGGTCCTCCACCACCTTGGCCAGGATGTCCGGCTCATGGCCGAAAAGCTGAAGGGACAGGTCCCCTTCCTCGGGATGGGTGGCCATGAGGTCTTGGGTTTTTCCGCTTCCATAGTAGAGACCCTTGGCGGAGACCATCTCCGTGACGGCGAAGTCCGCCCCTCCTTCAAAGGCCAGGCGGCGGAAGGAGAGATCGGAAACCCCGGCCAGGGGGGCCAGGCCGACCTTCTTACTTTTCATTGGCCCTGGCCCGCATGGTTCTTTCATAGATGAGGCGGAGACCCTGGAGGGTCAGGTCGTGGTCGATGTATTGGGTGTAGACGGAATTGGAGGAGAGAAGGCTGGAGAAGCCGCCGGTGGCCACCACGGTCACCTCCTTGTCCCTGCCTTCCGTTTCCTTAATCTCATCAATCAGGATGGCCGTCAAATGGTCAACCAGGCCGATGTAGCCTTGAATGATCCCCACCTGCATGGCTTCGGCTGTGTTCTTCCCGATCGCATGGTCCAGCAATTGGAGTTCCACTTTGGGGAGTTTGGCCGTCCGGGAAGTCAGACCGTCCGTGGCAATGCCCACGCCGGGAGCGATGGTCCCACCCAGGTATTCACCTTTGGAGGAGATGACATCGTGGGTAATGGCGGTCCCGATATCCACAACAATAAGGGGGCCTCCGTACTTCTCATAGCCGGCTACAGCATTGACGATCCGGTCCGCTCCCACATCCTTAGGGTTGTCCATCCGGATGGCCATCCCGGTCCTGGTTCCTTCTCCCACGATGATGGGCTCATGCTTGAGATAGCGTCGGGACATGGTGGACATCCGGTGGTTCATCAGGGGAACCACGGAACCCAGGATGACATCCTTGAGGCAGGAGGCGGAATAGCCCCAATGGTTGAGGATCTGCTCAATTTCAATCCCGTATTCATCCGAAGTCTTGAGGGAGTTGGACTGGAGCCGCCATTGGTGCTCAATGGTGGACCCCAAAAAGATCCCCATGGTGATGTTGGTGTTGCCCACATCCAGGGCAAGAAGGCGGGAATCCGGTACATTTTTGTTTAATACGCTCGCCATGGTAAAACAACCTTTCATCCGAGTAAAAAAGAAAGCCGGTCGGCCTGGGGACCGACCGGGAAGGTTCAAATCGATTAGTGACTGGTCAAGCTAGAAGCCGTCTTGGACTTTCCGGTCTTGGCATCATAGGCCCCCATAACCGCCAGGGCCAGGATGGCCGCGAAGACCGCTTCCGGAAGTCCGTTGGTGGCAAAGACGCCCAGGACCATGGCCCGAACCGCTTCCATATTTCCCCCGATCATTTCCGCCAAACGCTGTCCATAGGCCAGGTAGATTCCACCCATGACCATGGTTGTGTGAACCATGGTGCCCAGGAAGGCGGGGAAGGCATAGTGGAAGAAGGGGTTCTTGCCCTTTAACCGGTCCACCAGGAAGCCTACAAAGAGGCCGAAGAGGAGGCGGGGCAGGATGGACAGGAGGGGGTTCATAAAGAAGGGGGTCATGAGACCGACTCCCCCCTGGAGGGCCCTGAAGAAAGAAGTCAGGCCGAAGGCTAGGCCCAGGATTCCGCCGTAGCGCCAGCCGCCGATGCAGGCCCCGATAATGACCGGGATATGCAAGGAAGTGACGGAGATGACGCCAATGTTGAAGTAGCCCAGGTGGGTGATGTCAATAACCAGGATAATCCCGATGAGGAGGCCCAGGTAGGCCAGGTTCTTTGCATTGAAAAAACGTTGATCTTTTGTGTTCATGAAAAACCTCCGATCCGGCTCGCTCAGGATGCCGGTCTGTTTCGAGTCATTAGGAAGAGGAGGACCTGAGTCCGTAGGCTTCTTCCGCTGACTCCCCTGCGTTGACAATGGCTCTTTGAAGGACCTTAGCCCCAAGGATACCTACGAGGTTAGGTTCCGCATCCACCTGGTTGGAGGCCAGGCAGAAGAGGCTATCTCCATCAAAGAGAGTGTGGACGGGTTCGATGGCCCGGGCCAGGCCGTCGTGGCCCATCTGGCAAACTTTAAGGGTCCCGGCCTTGTCCAGCCTTGCGTTTGTAGCGATACAGCCAATGGTGGTATTTTTCCCCAGGAGGTCGGCCCCTCTCTCCCCGTCCAGGAGAAAGTCCATGGTCGATCCCGGCTCCCCGTCGGGGCCAAGGAGGCCGGCGATGGGGAGGTTACCCCTTTCCGGATCCCGGATGTCCCCCACCGCATTCACCGCGACCAGGCAGGAGACCACCAGGTCGCCAAGCCGGAGGGAGGCCTGACCCAGGCCGGATTTCATGGCCCGGTCCATGCCGGCAATCTTCCCAACGGAACAGCCCGTCCCGGCGCCGACATTTCCCTGGGAGGCATCCTCCGAGGAGGCATAGAGAAGGGCTTCCTTCCCCATGGCTATATCGGGCCACTTGACCTGGCCCAGGCCCAGGTCGTAGAGGACGGCTGAGCAGACGATGGGAACCTTGGCAAAGCCGGTTTCCAGACCTAGGCCTTGGGCCGCCAACTCATTCATTACCCCGGATGCCGATTCCAAACCAAAGGCCGAACCGCCGGAAAGGACCACGGCGTGGACCTGGGAAACCTGATTCTCCGGGCGGAGGAGGTCGGTTTCCCGGGAGCCCGGGGCCCCACCCCGGACATCCACTCCGCCGGTGGCCCCTTCAGGGGGAAGGATGACGGTCACCCCTGTCCCCCAGTCCCTATTTTGGGCATGGCCCACCCGGAAGCCCGGAACATCAACCAAATGACCTGGATACATGGGAACCCCCTACTTTTTAGTCTTCTTCGTTGTGGCCACCGGATCCAGACCCATGGCGGCCCGGATCAGGCCCATGAAGAGGGGGTGGGGGCTGTTGGGCCGGGAACGGAACTCGGGATGGAATTGGCTGGCAATGAAGTAGTTGAGGTCAGGTCTTTCCACGATTTCCATCAGGTTCATGGAGAGCTTTTCTCCGGAAAAATGGAGGCCCGTCTTCTTTTCAATTTCATCCACATACTTGCTGTTAACTTCATAGCGGTGGCGGTGGCGCTCCACAATGTCCGACCGTCCATAGAGCCGGTGGGCCAGGCTTCCTTCCTCCACATGGCAGTCCTGGTTGCCCAGGCGGAGGGTCCCGCCCAAGTCATTTTTATTTTCCTGGTCCGGGAGGAGGTGGAGGACAGGAATACCGGCATCGGGGACAAATTCCGTGGAATCCGCCTCCTTCCAGCCCAATTCATTCCGACAGGCTTCAATGACCGTAAGCTGCATGCCCAAGCAGATGCCCAGGAAGGGTTTGTCGTGGACCCGGGCATACTCGATGGCATTGAGCATGCCCTGGATCCCCCGGTTGCCGAAGCCGCCGGGGACCACAATCCCGTCCATGTCCTTTAGGACCGCATCCATGGAATCCCTGGTCAGGGATTCGGAATCAATGTAGTCCACGGAAACCCGGGCGCCCAGGTTGTAGCCGGCATCGGTCAGGGCCTCATAGACAGAAAGATAGGCGTCCCTAAGCTTGGTGTACTTGCCGACCAGGGCGATATGGACTTCTTTATCAGCCGCCTTAAATTCCCGGCACATGTCTTCCCAGCGGTCAATCCGGTTGGCCTTGGGCTTGAGCCCGAAGTGCTTGAGAATATAGGTGTCCAGGTTTTGCTGGTGGAAAACCAGGGGAACCTCATAGATCAGGTCCACGGTCTTGGATTCGATGATGGCTTCCCTGGGAAGGTCGCAGAAGAGAGAGATCTTCTGGAAGACCTCATCAGTGATGGGCTCCTGGGCCCGGAGGATGAAGACGTCCGGCTTGATCCCGTAGGACATGAGCTCCTTAAAGGAGTGCTGGGCCGGCTTGGTCTTCAGCTCGTTGGAGGCCGGAATGGTGGGGATCAGGACCGTATGAATATACATGACATCATCCGGTTGAGAGGAGTGGATTTGCCGGATGGCTTCCACAAAGGGCTGGGATTCAATATCCCCCACCGTGCCTCCGATTTCCGTGATGATAAAGTCCGCTCCGGTATCTTCCGCCACCGCAAAGACCTTTTCTTTAATCACATCCGTAACGTGGGGGATGACCTGAACCGTCTTCCCCCCATACTCCCCGGCCCGCTCCCGGCGGATGACCGTGGAATAGATCCGTCCTGAGGTGATGGAGGAATTCTTGGTCAGCTCCTCATCAATAAAGCGCTCATAATGGCCCAGGTCCAGGTCCGTTTCTCCCCCGTCCTTGGTCACAAAAACCTCTCCGTGCTGGTAGGGAGACATGGTCCCCGGGTCGACATTGAGGTAGGGGTCAAACTTCTGCATAAATACCGAATAACCCCGGTCCTTGAGCAAACGCCCCACACTCGCTGCGGAAATTCCCTTGCCGATCCCTGAGATGACACCGCCCGTTACAAAAATAAACTTCGCCACAATCTCCTCCTCAACCTCTACTTGCCCAGCTTCAATTCGCGTATCTTCAGGTTGACGGCTTCCATCAAATCCGTCCCCACATGGATGGTGGTGTTGGATTCCGCCTTTCCCCTCTCCTTAATCAGGAGGACCAGGTCCCCCTTCTTGGGGTCCCAGGCCCATTTTTTGACCTCATTCCAGGGAACAAAGACATTGTTGGACAATATCCCATTCTCCGCCAGATAGATGGGGGACTTCATGAAGTAGAAGAAGACCACACCCAGGCCCACCATGATGGCCCCGTCAACCCACTTCTTATTAAAACAGGACAGGACGCCCAAGCCCACCATCAGGAGGCAGAGGAGGACGTTGGTTTTGGCGGTCGACCGGTCAAAGCGGGAGACTTCCCCCTGCAACTTCCGGGTTCCCCGACTGGCCTGGATAAGCTGGAAGAGGAAGTAGGCCAGAAGGCCCCCATAAATAACCGTAATAAAGGTGATTCCCAGGGGCCCCTCGGAGGTCAGGAGGGGATTTCTCGCCACCTGGCCGGAAGTGGCCATCTGACTGCTGATCCCTTCTCCGCTCATTCGCATGCTCCTTTCATCTCTTCAAAAGTATGACCATATTCCTGGAATAAGGATTCAAAGGCATCCTTGCGGACCGTTTCCTCATCCAAAAGAAGATTGGCCAGTTTCTCCATCATGGTTCGGTTGGCTTCCAAAATTTCCATGGCCATATCATAGGCGGACTTCATCAGCCCCCGGACTTCTTTGTCGATCTGTCGGGCGGTCTCTTCCGAATAGTGCTTGACCTGGCCCAACTCATTGCCCAGGAAGACATTCTCCCGGTCGAGTTCATAGGCCACCGGCCCCAGGTCCGGGCTCATCCCGTAGCGGACGACCATGGACCGGGCCATCTCGGTTGCCCGCTCAATGTCGTTGGAGGCTCCGGTAGAAATGTCATCCAGGAAGAGAGCTTCAGCGGCCCTTCCACCCAGGAAGGAGACCAGCTCGGCCTTCATGGATTTCATGGACATAAACATGAGTTCATCCTCAGGAAGGAAGGCGGTAAATCCTCCGGCCATTCCCCGGGGAACAATAGTGATCAGGTTGACCTGGTCCGTATCCGGGAGGGCCCGGGTGACCACAGCATGGCCCGCCTCATGGTAGGCGGTCAGGATTCTCTCCTTTTCCACCACCTTCCGTGACTTCTTTTCCGGACCGGCCTGGACCTTGATGGCCGCTTCTTCAAAGGTGGCCATGTCGATCAGGCGTTCATTTTTCCGAGCCACCAGTAGGGCTGCTTCATTGGTCAGGTTCTCCAAGTCAGCCGGGGTGAAACCTGCCGTCTGGCGGGATAGGGCATCTAAGTCGACGTCGTCGGCAATGTGCTTGTTTCTCAGGTGGACCTTGAGGATTTCCGCCCGCTCCTTGGCATCCGGCATACCCACCATGATCCGCCGGTCAAAACGGCCCGGACGGAGGAGGGCGGGATCCAGGATGTCAGGACGGTTGGTGGCGGCCATGATGATAATGCCTTCATTTTCATCAAAGCCGTCCATTTCGACCAGGAGTTGGTTGAGGGTTTGTTCTCTTTCGTCGTTTCCCCCACCCAGACCGGCTCCACGACGGCGACCAACCGCATCAATCTCATCCACAAAGACAATGCAGGGGGCGTTTTTCTTTGCCTCCTTAAAAAGGTACCGAACTCGGGAAGCGCCCACGCCGACAAACATATACACAAAGTCGGACCCGGAGATGGAGTAGAAAGGAACGCCGGCCTGGCCGGCAACGGCCTTGGACAGGTAGGTCTTGCCGGTGCCCGGAGGACCTACCATGAGGATTCCCTTGGGGATCCGGGCCCCTACCTCCTGGTACTTGTTGGGGCTTTTTAAGAAGTCCACCACTTCTCCCAACTCCTCTTTTTCCTCTTTTAAGCCGGCTACGTCTTCAAAGGTGATCCGCTTACCCGTATCCTTGTGGAGTTGGGCCTTGGACTTGCCGAAGGTGTTCATCCCTCCTTGGGCAGCCTGGGTTCTTTTGTAAAAGGTATAGAGAATAAAGCCCATAAAGCCCATGAAGAGGAGGTCGGGGAGGAGGGCCAGGAGGAAGTTGGGTTGGGGCGTTTCTTCAAAGACCATCTTGACCTGGCCCTTCTCCACTCCCTCTTTGATGTACTGATCATAAAACTCCGGGAAATATTCCTTGGGGATAACCACCTCAAAGGATGAGGCCTTTTCATCTTTTAGGACCCCCCGAAGCTTGTCGCCTTGGTAAACCAGACTTTTCACCTGGTCCTTATTAAATTGCTCGATCAATTGGCCATGGGTCATGGCTTCCTTGGTCTCCGGATTCCATCCGCCAAAACTGAAGAACATGGCGATGATGGCGATGGGGATCAGGTAGCCCAGCAAGAGTCGCCAATTTCGGTTCCTGTTATTATCCATGCTTTCTTTCCCAACTCCTTTTTTTCTTCCAAATCCTCATTAAGATGAGGAGGTAAAAAATTTACTTATAATATCTTTCCTTCAAGATCGCTACAAAGGGAAGGTTGCGGAGCTTTTGGTTGAAATCCATGCCGTAACCGATCACATACTCATTTGGGATTTCAAAACCCACATAATCGGCATGGAATTCGTTAGCCCTTCCACCTTCCTTATTGAGAAGGGCGACCACCTTCACCGATTTTGCCCCCCGGTCCTTGAAGTTCTTGGTCAGGTACTCCAGGGTGTAGCCGGTATCAATGATGTCCTCAATAATCAGGATATTCTTTCCCATGAAGGATTCCTGGATATCCTTGATGATCCGGACGTCCCCGGAGGAGACGGTGGAGGACCCGTAGCTGGAGACCGCCATAAAGTCGATTTCCACATCCAGGTCGATTTCCTTCATGATGTCAGCCATAAAGATCACCCCGCCCTTTAAGGTGCAGACCAAAAGAAGGTCCGCTTCCTCCTTTTCATAGTCCCGGGTAATGATCTTGCCCATTTCCTTTACCTTGGCTTGGATCTCCTCTTCACTGATCAGGATTCGGTCCACATACTTCATTAAATCTTGGTCCATTTTGGCCTCCACTCCATTTCAATTGCTGGGGCTTCCCCCTCCAGGGGACCATACCCTGACCGTCCGGCCCAGGGTATCCAGATGATCCTTTTCCCCTCCCAAACAAGGGGGTAGTTTTCGCGTAAACAGGAAGGGATCTTCCATTCGTTGAAGACCTTCCGCAGGGTCTTTCTTCCACCGCCGAATTTTTCAAAAACTTCTCCGGGCCGGCCGGGGCCAAGAGAAAGTCGGGTCAAAGCCTGGGCCGGAAAGTAGGCGAAGCGGGGGTTGGTCAGGCGGTCAGCGGAGACCGGCCCCCGGCAGGTCCGGACCAGGATTTGCCCGGCCGGATAGGCCCAAGACAGGGTGATGGTCCGGGAATTCTCCGGAAGGCGGAGGGCTTTTCTTTGCCCCATTTTCCCTTTCTTTGTGGCCGATTTTTCCCCAAATCCGGGGTACGGAAAAAAGGAAAGACCCTGAAAATCACATAGAATTATCATACCACAAAGCCGGGCCCATGTTGAAACCTGACCCCCCGCCAAGTGGAAAATTTGCTCAATATCTTTATAGGTAACTTGCCGGTCTGGATCCTCCAAAGATAGGAGGCTCCGGATTAAATCTCGGATAACCCGGTAGGCCAGGGCCGGATCCAGGTCCAAGAGATCTTTTTTTCGCAAGCTGACCCCTCCCAAAAGATGGGCATTGCGCTGGAAGACCCATTCATCCATCTCCCCCCGAGCTAAAAGCCGGTCCAAGTTCGTCAGGTCCTCTTCCGTCCGGATGAAAATCATGTCAGTCAAGGCTTTTTGGCTCATCCGGTCCAAACAATCATTCTCGGCCTGAAGGATGGAGGCAAAGCGCGAAAGGGCTCCAACGGCTTGGGGGTTAATCGTCGATTGGATGTCGGGAAGGAGGTGGAGTCGGATCCGGTTCCTCAGGAAGTCATCCTTCCGGTTGCTGGCATCTTCCCGGTAAGGGATCCCCCTCTCTTCCAAAAAGCCCAGTAAATCTTCCTTGCTCAAGTCCAGAAAGGGGCGAAAAATCCGGTAGCTCGGCCATGGTCCCGGTTGGGAAAATTTTCGGTCGGAAAGAGGACGGATCCCCCCTCCTCCTTCCAGCCCGCTTCCTCTGAGGATATGGAGGAGGACGGTTTCCGCCTGGTCATCCTGGTGGTGGGCCGTCAGAAGGATAGGAGGATGGTCGGCATGGACCATCCGGTCTTCAAAAAACCGGTAGCGTGCCCGACGTCCTGCCGCTTCCAGGGAGAGGCCCTCATCCTTGGCCAGCTTATTTACGTCCACAGACTCGGAAAAGCAGGGGACCCTGTGGTCCTGACACCAGGCTTCCACAAACTCCCGGTCTTCGTCCGCCTCCTTCCCCCGGAGCTTGTGGTTGAGGTGGAGGACGGTCAGGTCGGGTCGAAAATGGCGGGCCGTTTCCAGAAGGGCCATGGAATCCGGACCGCCGGATACGGCAATAAAAAGGGAAGAAGGGGCACTTCCCGGCCCCTTCTTCCACTGTCTGGTCCACTCTTCAAAGATTTTTTTTGTAAAAATCATCGTCATCTCCGCTTATTTCAAGAGGCGAAAGGATTACTGGTTGGGCTTATTTTCACTCGGTGCTTCCTCTGAAGAAGACTCCCCATCCTGGCTTTCTTGTTCAGATTCCTCGGATTCCTGGGCCTTTCTTCCCTCCAACAATCCCTTGACCGCTTCCTGGTTGACGTCATAGGACCCATCCTGGGTCTGGACCAGGATTTCATTGGGCCGGATCATACCCAGCTTTTCGTGGGCATATTTTTCCACATAGTCATCGGTCTTGACCATCTTGAGCTGGTTATTCAGGTCGTCCAGAGAAGCCGCCAATTGCTTCCTCTCCTCTTCCAGCTGACTTTGGACTTTTTTGGCCTCTGCCAGCTGCTGGTTGGTCGTGTAGAGTTTGACACAGGCCGGTACAAGAAGGAGGAGAAGGATGACACCGGCGACGATGAGGTAGAGGAATGGCGTGGACCCTCCCTTTTTCCCCCCATCCCTGCGAGGACGAGACCGCCGACCTTCCCTGGACCGACGGTCGGGCCTTTCCTGGGGATCCTGCCGACGTTTCCTTGAAGAGGGGCGGCCCCCTTCTTCCTCATAGGGACGGCCGCCCCTATCCTCTTGGGAAGGCCGGGGGCTCTCCCTATAGACTTCATCCTGACTTCTCTCCCCATGGGAACAGTTGGGTTCCTGGGGAAGGATGGAACGAAACTTACTCATAATCACCCTCCTCAATCTCTTCATAGAGGGAGTCTGCGTCCTCCTTGCGGACGACTTCCGGTGTTTTCAGAACACGAATATAAAGAGGGGCCTTGGCAAAGGAGATTTTCACCCGGTCTCCTTCAACCACCTCGGTTCCCGCCTTGGCCGGCCGGCCATTGACTTCAATTCGACCGCCGTCCGCCGCTTCTTTGGCGACGGTTCTCCTTTTGATGATTCGTGAATTCTTCAAAAACTTATCGATCCGCATCTTGCACCCTTTCCCCTCAATAGGGCCCGAACCCATCTTGTCCGGACCTCATCTTTTTTTACCAGTATACCAAATATCAGAAACGGCCGGAAGAACCGAATCCTTCATGGCCCCGATCCGTTGTGTCCAATTCCTCCACTTCTTCAAAAGCCACCTGGATATAGGGCATGAGGACCATCTGGGCCACCCTCTCCCCCTCCTCCAACCGGATGGGGTCCTTCCCATGGTGGAAAAGGGGAATCATGATCTCCCCCCGGTAGTCGGGATCGATGATCCCCACCCCGTTGGACAGGATCAGCCCCCGCCGGCCCAGGCTGGACCGGATACAGACCAGGCCGAAATAGCCCTCGGGTATGGCCAGCTTGACCCCGGTATGGATGGTCTTATGGTCTCCCGATTCAAAATCCACTCCGCCCTTGTCGGCGATAGAAAGGTCCATGCCGGCAGCAAATTCATTGGCATAGATGGGGGGTCTCCCCTCCGCAATCACCTTCATAGTCTTCAATTCTTTCTCTCCCGTCTTCTCCGACAAATCTCCTGTCCTCATTTCTATTTTTCCCCCCTCCTAGGCCAAAAGGAGGCCGGCCTCGGGGTGGGCGATGATCCAGTCAACCGCCTTGACAAAGCCCATCCGGTCAACCGGATCCGTGGTCATCTTGGCGGCTTGAATGGCCCGGTCCGACCCGTCGCTCATGGCGAAGGACCAGCCTGCTCCCTCCAGCATCTCCACATCGTTATCGAAGTCGCCAATGGCCACCACCCGGTCCATGGGAACCTGGAGGGTCCGGGTCAGAGTCCGGATCCCTTGGAGCTTGTTGACCCCTCCGGCCATCACTTCCACCTTATCATCCCCGGATTGGGTGGCCGACAGGCCTCCGGACGAATTGATCTCATCGATGAGCCCCTGGAGATTCTTCTTCACATAGATGTTCATTTTATAGGCCCCTTCTTCCAGAAAATGGGGCTTTCGGGGAGAAAAAGACCCGACCTTCATTCCCGTGCGCAGGTTGACGATCCCGGAAGCTATGCAGGAGCCCAAGAGCCGGGACCAGGATGTCGGAAAAAAGCAGACCTTTTCGCTGTAGAAAAGATACCTCCAGCCTTCTCTTTCCGCCCGGTCAATCAGGGCCTTGGCCTCCTCCGGCAGGATAGGGTAACCTTGGGCCGGCCCTGCACCACCCGGGAGGCATAGGGCCCCGTTGTTGGCAATGATGTGGCCCCTTATCCCGTATTTTTTGAAAAGATACCGGATATTCCCAGCCGGCCGACCGGAAACCAGGACAAATTCCATCCCGTGGTCATTCAGACGGTGGACGGCTTCCACGTTTTCTTTCGGGATCTTCCCCTTCCGCGCAATCGTATTGTCAAAATCGCTACAAAAAAGTCGCTTCATTTGGGCTCCTTCAGGATAAAATGGGTAATTCTTCTTATTTTAACATAGAGACCGGGGGAAACCTAGGCGGGAAAAGGAGACAAGGGTTTAAGATATTCCGGATCTGGTAAATATAAAGTATATGCGTTTTCGAATAGAAGGAGGACGATGAAATGAAATGGCAAAACCGCAGACAATCTTCAAATGTACGCTCGGGCGGACGGGGACGGGCTGGCATGGGCCTGGGCCTGGGAGGCATCATCATGGGCCTGGTCGTCTTCGCCCTGACCGGGAACCCCTTCGCTGCTCTGAATGCCGGCCTATCCGGCGGGGCCATCCAAACCAAGAATATCAAGCAGGAGGAGCTCCAGCTTTCTGAAAAGGAAAAGGTCCTCTATGACTATTCCAGTGTGGCCTTGGCCGACACTGAGGATACCTGGCATAGCCTCCTGGCCAAGGAAGGCATCCAATATAAGGAAGCCACAATGTATATTTTCCAGGATAATGTCAAATCCGGCTGCGGCATCGCCCAATCCGGCATGGGCCCCTTTTACTGCGGACAAGACCAATCCGTCTATATGGACCTTTCCTTCTATGACACCTTGATTAAAGAATTCGGTGCCGATGAGGGCGACTTCATCCTCTCCTACGTCATCTCCCACGAAATCGGTCACCATGTCCAGAATGTCCTGGGCATCATGGACCAGGTCAACCGCCTCCGGTCCAAGGCCAGCCAATCCGACTTCAACAAGCTCACCCTCCGATTGGAACTTCAGGCCGACTACCTGGCCGGGGTGGTGGCCCGCTACCAGGCCGACCGGGGCTATCTGGAGAAGGGGGATATTGAGGATGCCATCAAAGCCGCCTGGGCCATCGGCGATAACACCATCCAAAAACGGATGCAGGGCCATGTCACCCCCGAATCCTTCACCCACGGGACCGCCGACCAAAGAATGCGCTGGTATAAAAAAGGCTATGATACCGGAGACCTCTCCCAATTCAACACCTTCGATACCAACAAATACCCCGATGTATCCGACCTTTAAATCCTCCTCCAAAAAAAGAGGCGGTGTCCGAAAGATTCTCTCTTTCAGACACCGCCTCTTTTTTATGCCCATATCGCCCCAAAGGCATCTAATAAAAACCCATCAAACCCTCCACCCAAAGAACAAAGGAGTGGGGGAGGATTTTTGAGAAAAAACGGATGACATAGGCTGTGGGGTGGGTGATTGATAGGTCCTTCCCCCGCCGTGACCGGTCCAGGGCCTTCCGGGCAACCCGGTCAACCCGGTCCAGTCCCAATCGTTTCAAACCGGTCGGCCCGATTCCTCCGGAGAGGTTAAAAAATTCAGTCATCATGGGGTTGGGACAAACCGCAGTCACTGAAATCCCCCTTTTCCTGACCTCCCGGTGGAGGGCCCGGGAAAAGGAAAGAACATAGGACTTGGAGGCCGAATAGATGGCCAAGCCCGGTTGGGGGAGGAAGGCGGCAACGGAGGCGACATTGATAATCCGCCCCCCCTTCCTCATGTAAGGAAGACAGATGTGGGTGGCCAGGGTCAGTCCCCGGATATTGAGGTCCAGAAGGCTTTGAATATGGTCTCCCTCCAAGTCTTCGAAGACCCCGGCCTTCCCGATTCCGGCATTGTTGATGACCAGGGCCAGGTCCGGTTCTTCTTTTTCCATGAGGTCTTTGAGCTTCCCTGCCCACTCCTCCCCGCTCATATCCCAGGGAAGGAGGCGGCAGGGGGTCTTCAGGGATTGAGCCAGTTCTTTCAGACGGTCTTCCCGGCGGGCAAGGAGCCAAATTTCATCCATGACCTCTTCTTGGTCAACCAGTTCGGCCAATGTCCATCCCAATCCTGAAGAAGCCCCTGTAATCAGCGCCACTCTCATTTCGATTCTCCTCCATCAAGCAGTTTTGCCAAGCCCGCTTCTAAATCCCCCTCCATTACCATCCCCTGTATGGTTTGAACCACCCTTCCCTCCTTGATCAAAACTGTAGTCGGATAGGCCGCCACCTGGAAGGCGGAGACCCCTTCCAAGTTCGTATCATAATAGACCGGGAAGGAAAAATCCTTGTTTTTCAAAAAATCCTGGGCGGATTCCTTGGTCTCCTGGAGACCGTCCGTTACATTGAGAAAAATAAAGTTTACCTTATCCTTGTATTCCCGGTATGTGGCATCAAAGAGGGGCATTTCCGCCCGGCAGGGTGGACACCAGGAGGCCCAGAAGTTGAGGACGATCGGCTTGTCCATGAAGTCCTTTAATGAGACCTCATTCCCCATGGCCCCTTCCATGACGAAGTCTGGAGCTTCCAACCCCGTCTCTTGCTTTTTCTCGACGGCACTGCTTTGGGGAAGGGATTGAGCTCCCTTGTCTTTAAGGAAATGGTAGGATAGGCCGGCGCAGACCAGGACCAGGATGATGGCTAGGAGATAAACCAGCCCCCAATTCTTTTTTGCATTCTTCTTTTGCATGATTGACTTCCCTTCTGTTTAGGAGAGGACGGTGAAAAGCCTCTGGAGGAGACCCGTCGCCATGAGAAGGCCCATGATGACAAGAGCTATCCCGGAAACTTTTTGGATGGTTCCGTAATGGGCCTTGATCCCATCAAAGGTGGATTCCAGCTGGTCGATCAGGAGGGCGGAGAGGAAAAAGGGGATAGCCAAGCCCATGGAGTAGGCAAGGAGCATGGCCAAGCCCTCCACCATGTGGGCCTGTTGACCGGCCAACATGAGGGCTGCGCCAAGAAAGGAACCCAAACAGGGGGTCCAGGCCAGGGAAAAGGTCAGGCCGAAAAGGAAGGATTTCCATGGCGTGAGTCCTGCCCTTTCCTTCCCCGCCCCCATCCCTCGGAAGAGGGAAAGTTGGAAGAGGCCCAGGTATTGGAGGCCGAAAAAGACCACTACTCCCCCTGTCAGGAGGTTGACCAGGACACGGTGCTTCCTTAAAAGAAAGCCCAGGCTTCCTGCCAGGGCCCCCATGGCCATAAAGACCAGGCTGAAGCCCAGGATAAAGGCCAGGACATTCTTCACCATCCCGGACCTGGTCCTCCCCCCTCCACCGCCGAAGTAGGCCAGGTAGATAGGGAGCATGGGCAATAAACAGGGGGAAATAAAGGTAATCAGACCTTCTAAAAAAGATAAGAGATAGGACATGGTCTCAGTCGCTCCTTCCGTCTTGCCTTTCGTCCTGTCGGGGCAAGGCCCCTTGGATCAGGCGGATATGGTAAAAAAGATATTGTTGGATGAGGCCGGCATGGGGAGAATAGGCAGCCAGGTCCATCTCTCCCCCATAATAGTCCCGACTGACCCTCTCCATCCAGACGTCGATAGGGGCCAGGTCCAGCCGCCTATAGGCGAAAAGGGCTACGCAGGAGGCGATCTTGATCCCTACGCCGTAAAAGGAAAGAAGGCGGTCCATGAGGTCAGGGTCGGAGAGGTCACGGAAACTCTCCAGGATGCCGGGGACCTCAGCCAAGTCATCGGCCAGCCTCCGGATGTATTTTTCCCGGTAGCCCAGTCGAACGTGCATGAAGGAATCCTCCGAAAAAGCGTGGACCTCCCGAGGGGCCGGGAAGCGGTAAATGGGCCTTCCCTCCCCATCGAAGGCCAGGAGGTCTCCCCCCTCTTGGGCCAATCCTTCCACGGCCTTTTGAATGGCGGGAATATTTTTTCGTTGGGAGATGATAAAGGTCACCAGACATTCCCAGGGATCCTGGCGGAGGATCCGGATCCCCTTGCCCGATTCCAAGGCTTGGGCTAAAAAAGGATCCTCCTTGGCGTCCACCCCCTCCCGGACGGTCCGGTAATCCCTATCCAGGTCAAAATAAGGGGCCCAGATTTCTTCAAAATCCTCATCCGAACAATCCATATACACCCGGCCTTCCCCATCCTGTCCCAGGAAAAGAACCCGGTCCTTCACAGGGAGTCGGTAGGATTGCATAGCCATTCCCTTATTCTGAAGGAGTGAGAAAAGCTCAGTCTCACGGGGAGGCTGAGCCGGGATTAGGCGGAAACACTGGCCGCTATCTGCAATCTTCTTCAGGTCGAAATCAGCTTGGGAAGGGAGGCGGATCATGTGTTTTCCTTTCAAACTTTATACCCCGGGGATCGCCTGGAGAACCAGCTGGACCAGGACGCCGAAGGCCGCCCCGCCCAAAAGGAGCTTGGTCATATCCGTCTTTTTGGACAGGAAGTAGAGGGCAGCCAGGAAGGGGATAAAGGCCATGAGGTCCAGACCGATTCCCCCAAAGCTGATGAAAGCCCCTGCCCCTTCCTCCATGCCGGATGGAAAGAGGTTGGTGAAAAACAGGTTGACTGTGATGGCGGCAATCAGGCCGACCGTGGCGGACCGGAGGGCTTGGATGGCCCAGTTGAGGGGCTTGAAGGTCCTTCCCTTAAACATGAGGTGGGCCAGTATGGTCATGAGGATGACTTGGGGGGTGATGACGCCCAATGAGGCAACAATGGATCCCAGGACCTGGCCAAATATGCCCAGACCCAGGGTTGCCCCCATCTTGGTCCCCACGAAGGTGGCGGCGTTGATGGCGATGGGACCGGGGGTCATGTTGGAGATGGTAAAGACGTCGGTCCATTCGGTGGCAGACAACCAGGCCTGGTCATGGACCAGGGCTTGCTGGAGGAGGGGGAGTGTGGCCAGGCCACCGCCGAAGGCCAGAGCCCCGACTTCCAACAGAACCAGGTAGAGTTTGACTAATAAAATCATTGGGGCACCTCCTCGGACTCATTCTCTCCATCTTCTTTCAGGATGAAGCCGAAGACCACGATGCCGATGACGATCATGATCAGGACGATGTAGGCCACATCCAGGATCTCAAAGTAAGAGGCGACAAAAGCAAAGGCCATAAGGGCCAGGGAGAGGGCCTTATGTTTTTTCACGGCGGGGGCAAAAAGGCCTTTTACCGAAAAAATCAGCATGGCCACGATAACGCCCGACATCGCCCGGAGGGCGGCCCTGACCAGGGGGTTGTTGGCCATGGCCGAGTAGATGAAGTAAACCACCGTGATGATGATCAGGGGCGGGAGTGTGGAGCCCAGGATCCCCATGAGCCCCCCGAAAAACCCGTCCAGCTTCATCCCCAGCAAATAGGAGGTGGAGACGGCCATAGCTCCGGGGCCCGACTCCGCCACGGCAATGATATCCAACATATCATCATCGGAGAGGAGGCCTCGCTTCTCCACAAATTCCTGGCGGATGATGGGGATGATGGTATAGCCTCCCCCAAAGGTGACGGCATTGATCCGGAAGAGGGTGGAAAAAATGTCCCAACCGGAAATCTTTTTGTCCTTGACCGGACTGGTCTGGTTCTTTTTCATGGGGTCCAATACTTTATCCTTTCTGATTGCCGGTGAAAAATTACCGGCCAAGCCTTAGAAGATTATAGCAGACGATGTCACACATTATACCAAATCTCACCAAAAAGTTTCAGATGAAGACAATATGTAGTAAACTGGGTATGCTTTTATTTTTTATCGCACCCTTTTTATTCTTTAACTAAGGAGGAATCTATGTTCGAGAAATACTTCAAGCTCTCTGACCATAAGGTAACGGTCCGGAGCGAAATCATGGCGGGCATTACGACCTTCGTGACCATGGCCTATATCCTGGCGGTCAATCCCCAGATTCTAGGCGATGCGGGCATGCCGGCCGGCGGCGTATTGATTGCCACCGCCATTGCATCCGCCATTGGCTGCTTCTGCATGGCCATCTTCGCCAACCTGCCCTTTGCTCTTGCTCCGGGCATGGGGCTGAATGCCTTCTTTGCCTACACGGTGGTCTTGAAGATGGGCTATCCCTACCAGATCGCCCTCTTTGCCGTATTCCTGGAAGGGCTGATCTTTATTGTCCTGTCCCTGACCAATGTCCGGGAAGCCATTTTTAATGCCATCCCCCTGTCTTTGAAAAACGCCATCTCCTGCGGAATCGGCCTTTTCATCGCCTTTATCGGCCTCCAGTCCTCTAAGTTGGTTGAGGCCAGCCCGGCCACCCTGGTTTCCTTCTCCGGCCTGAATAAAAACTTCAACACCGCAGGTATCTCTGCCCTCCTCTGCCTGATCGGGATCATCATCATTGTCGTCCTGACCCACAAGAAGGTCAAAGGGGCCATCCTGATCGGCATCCTTGCCTCCTGGGTCCTGGGCATGATCGCCCAGGCCGCCGGCCTCTATGTTCCCAATATTGAAGAAGGCTTCTTCTCCCTCTATCCCTCCTGGTCCGCCCCCCACTTTGAGGAGTTCTCCGGCCTGGTTGGACAAGCCTTCAAGATCGATTTTTCAGCTATTTCTCCCTTGGAGCTCTTCTCCATCACCTTTGCCTTCCTCTTCGTCGATATCTTTGATACCGTCGGAACCCTGGCCGGCGTAGCGGCTAAGGCAGACATGCTCGATAGCCAAGGCCGCCTCCCCCAGGCCCGCGGTGCCCTTTTAGCTGACGCCGTCGCCACCTCCACCGGAGCTGTCCTGGGGACTTCCACCGTCACCACCTTCGTCGAATCCTCGGCCGGAGTGGAAGCCGGCGGACGGACCGGACTCACGGCAGTCACCACCGGTGTCCTCTTCGCCCTGGCCATGATCCTCTCCCCGATTTTCATCGCCATCCCGGGCTTTGCGACCGCATCCGCCCTGATCTATGTCGGCTTCTCCATGTTCACCGCCGTCGTCAAGATCGACCTGTCTGACCTGACCGAGGCCTTCCCCGCTTACTTGGCCATCCTCTCCATGCCCCTCTTCTACTCCATTGCTGAGGGCATCTCCATGGGCGTAGTCTCTTTCGTCATCCTCAAGCTTCTGACCGGGAAGAAAAAAGACATCTCCCCCCTCATGGCCGTCCTCGCCTGCATCTTCATTCTCCGCTATATCTTTATGTAGGCTGGAAAACAACCCTGTATTTGCTAAAAAAACTATGGTAGAGCAACTTCGTCGCTCTACCATAGTTTTTTTCTGTCGTGGAAAATCGATGAGGGTGGTTTCTGACCCTGATAATTTCGAGATTCTACGAATTGTCAGGGCTCGGGCCCCTGATAATCCTGAGATTATCTGAATTGTCAGGGTTTATACCTCGAAAGAGCAATTTCCGGATACCCCATGGCTGACCCACTTGGGATATAATAAGGCTGGTGGGCCCGGGCTCCGGGCTCATGAAAAAAAGAATCTCATTTGCTTTTTCACAGGATGCACAGAAATAAAGGGGGGATAATGTCAAAAGACTATTTAAGCGGTGTGATCGATATCGGGTCCAATACCATCCGGCTCAATTTGTACCGACCGACAAAAAATGCTGAGGGCTTTAAGACAGTGGTCTCCAAAAAGACTTTTGCCGGCTTGGCTTCCTACCTCATCGATGGGAAGATGACGGATTCCGGGATCCAGAAGGCTTCCAAGACCCTGAAGAAATTCAAGCGGATCCTGGATGACTTGGAAATTGATGAATGCTATGCCTTTGCCACGGCTGCCATCCGGAATGCTTCCAATGCTCAGGAGATCTTGAAAACTATTGAAAAAGAATCCGGTATCCGGGTGGAATTGGTCTCCGGACAGGATGAGGGCTACTTCTCCTATTTGGGCCTCTGCCTTGACCTGGGTCCCTTCGAAGAGGGTTATGTCATCGACATCGGGGGCGGATCAACGGAGGTCACCCTGGTCAGAAAAGGGGAGTACATCTCCACATCATCCATCCCCGAAGGCTCCCTCTCCCTCCACCGGGCCTTCGTCAAAGACCTGATTCCCACAGTAGAAGAATACCGCTTAATCAAATCCTATGTCGTCGAGCTCCTTGGGCGCTACCCCCTCCCCTTGGCCGCTTCCAACCAGGCATTCGGCGTGGGCGGGACTATTCGTGCGGTCGGGAACCTGGCCCAGGAAATCAACCAAAAGGAAGGCAATGGGCAAACCACTTTGGCGGAGATTGAAGACCTCTCCCTTCGCTTCTTAACCCACGACTCCTCTTCCCTGAAGACGGTCTTAAAAGTCACTCCTGAACGTCTCCACACCCAGCTTCCCGGAATGATCATCCTCCAGGAGGTCATGAAGGCCCTCTCCTGTTTTGACCTCACCATCAGCCAGAACGGGGTGCGTGAGGGCTACTTATTCAACAAGCAAAAGGAGGATTAACGATGGACCTTGGCGAAAACCGCCTAGCGGACAACATCTCCGTGACCGATAAAGCCCCCAATGAAGAAGAAAAATGGAACACCTCATTCACTCAAAACCGGGAACTCTCCTGGCTCAACTTCAACCGCCGGGTCCTGGAGGAAGCCCTGGATGACGACGTCCCTCTTTTTGAAAAGCTCAACTTTATTAAGATCTTCTGCTCCAACCTGGATGAGTTCTGCATGGTCCGGGTGGGCCGACTGACCGATCTGGCCCTCTTCAATGAGGATAATATCGACAACAAGAGCGGCCTCACTCCTTCCGGCGAGCTCCGGGCCATCTTCGCCAAGATGCAGGAACTCTACCTCCTTAAAGACCGGGTCTTTGAGAAGATCGACCGGGAATTCGAGAAATATGGAGTCTACAACCTCACCATTGATGAGCTGACCAATGCCCAGGTCCGAGCGGTAAAAAAATATTTCCAGGACTACATCTTCCCTATCCTCTCCCCCCAGACCCTCTCCCTCCACCGTCCCTTGCCCTTCCTGGAGAACAAGTCGGAATACGTCATCCTCAAGCTGGAGAAAAAGGGGAAAGTTACCTATGGGATCGTCCCCATCCCCAATTTTCTCCCCAAAATCATCAAGCTGCCTACGGATTTGGGCTACCCCTTCATCCGAACCTCCAAGGTCCTCTATGAGCATGTGGACCTCTGCTATCCCAAGTTCAAGATCCTCCAGAAAACCATCATCCGGGTCACCCGGAATGCCGACCTGTCTGCGGATGATGAGGTCTCCTATGAAGACGTGGACTACCGGTCCCTGATGAAAAAAATCCTGAAAAAGAGAAACCGCCTCCAGGCCGTCCGGGTGGAAGTCAATGAGAAGGACAAGGAAGCCTTTGTGGACTTCCTTTGCGGGGAGCTGGGCCTGGAGCCCAACCAGATCATCCAGTCGGATGCCCCCCTGGCCATGGATTATGTCTCCGAGCTCAAGAAATACCTGGACCGGGACTTCATGATCGACCATACCTACGACCGCTACCTCCCCCGTCTGGGCGAGAGGATGGGCTTCTCCGGCGACCTGATCGACAGGGTTCGCGAAAAAGACTGGCTCTTCTCCTATCCCTACGATTCCATGGACTCCTACCTCAAGCTCATGGACCAGGCGGCCCACGACGACCGGGTGGTCTCCATCAAAATCACCATCTACCGCCTGGCCAACAACTCCCGCCTGGTGGATGCCCTCTGCCGGGCAGCCGAAGCCGGCAAGGAAGTCCTTGTCCTCATGGAACTCCGGGCACGCTTCGATGAGCAGTCCAACCTAGACTACTCCCGTGAGCTCTACGATGCCGGTTGCGACATCATCTACGGAATGGGAGGCTATAAGGTCCACTCCAAGGTTACCCTTATTACCCTGAAGAACGGGAACTCCTGGTCCTATATCACCCAGATCGGGACCGGGAACTACAATGAATCGACGGCCACGGCCTATTCTGACCTCTCCCTCATGACCGCCAACCCGGAGATCGGGAACGACGCCAACGACTTCTTCCGCAACCTCCAGCTGGGCAACCTCTTCGGGTCCTACAAGCACCTCCTCCAATCCCCATCCACTGTCAAACCCACCCTCCTTGACCTCATGGAAAAAGAAAAGGAAAAGGGCCCTGAGGGCTTCTGCTTCTTCAAGATGAACTCCTTTACTGACCGGGACTTCATCGACAAGGTGGCGGATGTCTCCCAGGCCGGGGGGCGGGTTCAGATGATCATCCGGGGGATCAACTGCCTCCTTCCCGGGATCCCGGGCAAGACCGAGAACGTGGAATGCCGGTCCATCGTAGGCCGCTTCCTGGAACATGCCCGGGTCTACATCTTCGGCAAGGAGGACCCCAAGATCTACATCGGGTCCGCCGACCTCATGACCCGGAACACCGAACACCGTGTGGAGATCCTCTGTCCGGTCTATGACCCCCAGATCAAGGAAGAAATCCTGGACTTCATGAACCGGCAATTCCAGGACAACAAAAAAGGCCGAGTCTTCGGCCCTGACGGGGACTTACACCCCATCGAAGATGGAAGGGATCCCTTTATCGCCCAAAACCACTTCATGGAAGAGTCCTCCAAAAGCCTGGTTAAACTTCCTTTGGACGAAAAAAAAGGACCCTCCCTCTGGACGAGGATCAAGTCCTTCTTTTCCTAATTTTTCTCCAGCAAACGACTGACCGCCTCCGCCTCCATCTGGCCGGGGGCGGTTTTTTTTCCAAGAGAAGCAAAGGTCCAAAGGGAGGGATTGGTTGGTCCGGGCAGGCGGCTGGCCCGACCCGCCTCCCCCATCCCGACCAGGATGGGGCGGATGTCCGGTCTCCGGGCCATGGCCCGGGCCAACCCTTGGGTGGGCCCCGCCAGGTCCTCGGGCCGGTCCACCCGGAAGGCCAGCTTTTGGTAGCCGGCCCCGGCTTCCACCATTTCCAGGTAAAGGCCCTCCGCCTCCCGGGCGGAGTAGGGGCCGTCAAAGCGGTGGGCGGAGAGGATGAGGCCCATCCTTTTCGTCCGGACCAAGTCTCCCAAGTCTTTGACTTCCTCCCTCCCCATGGACCATTCCAAGTCCACCAGGTCTGGTCCAGGGCCCTCCTCAGGACAGACCTCCAGGAGGTCCCATAAGATAATGGCCTTTTTCTTCTCATCCATCCCGGGATCCTCCCCTCCCTCCCGGGCGGTTCGAAGGGTCAAAATCAGGGGGTGGGGGCCAATTCTTTTTTTTATGGCCCGAACGGCGGTCAGGAGACCTTCCCCGGTCCAGGCTCGGTCCCAGGCATCTGCCCGAAATTCCAGGAAGTCGTAGGTCAGGCCCTCCAGAAGGTCCAGGCGGGCCACAGCATCCCCCCTATCCCTAGCCGACAGGCAGACGACCAGCTTCATCCCCTCCCTCCTTGGGCCAGGTCCATGAGGAGGGCCCGGGTCTTTTCCCAGCCCAGGCAGGGGTCGGTGATGGACTTCCCCTCCACTATCCCATCCTCAGCCTGGGCCCCATCCAGGAGATAGGATTCCACCATGAAACCTTTGACCAGGGTCTTGACCCAGGGCAGGCGGAAACGGAGGTCCATGAGGGTCTGGATAATATTCACCTGCCGGTCCGGGTCCTTGCCGGAATTCGAGTGGTTGGCATCCACCAGGACGGCCGGATTCATGGCCCCGCTTTCCTTGAACCGGTCCCGGACCTCTTCCAGGAATTCCGGGCCAAAATTGGGCCTGGCCCGGCCCATCCGGTCACTGTAGCCCCGGAGGATGAGGTGGGCATAGGGGTTGCCCGAGCTCTCCCACTCCTTCCCCCGGTAGGGAAAGCGCTGGGCCATCTGGATGGAGAGGAGGGAGGCCATGGCCACCGAGAGGTCGCCTGAAGTGGGATTTTTTACCCCCACCGGGATGTCCATACCGGAAGCCAGCATCCGGATACTCGGGCTTTCCACCGACCGGGCCCCGATGGTCAGGTAGGCCATGAGGTCATCAAAATAGGCATAGTGGTCGGGATAGACCAGCTCCATGGCCGGGGCAATAGAGCCTTCCTCCAGGACTTCCCGGAGGAGGTCGCGGCTGGTGAAAAGGCCCCGGGAGAGATCGGGACCCTCCAAGGGATCCGGAAATTCCACCATCCCTTTATAGCCGGTCCCCCGGGTCCGGGGTTTTTCAACGTAGACTCGGGGAACCAGGAGAATTTGTTCGGACACTTCCTTTTGGAGGCGGCCAAGCCTTCTGATGTAGTCCATGACCGGACCCTTCCGGTCAGCGGAACAGGGGCCGATGATGAGAAGGAGGCGGTCATCTCTTCCGGAGAGGATTTCCTTCATTTCTCGGACCTTGGACCGGCGGAGGCAGCCGGAAGCAGAAGAAAGAGGAAGGTCCTTCTTCAAGTCCCCGGGGCGGGGCAGGTCCCGTAGTTCTTTCATCTCAGCCTCCTTTCTTATGATTTAGAGATGGCGGTAGTTCAGGGATAGACTTTCCAGCTTTTCAAAATAGGAGGGGAAGGACTTGTCCACCGCTTCCTCTCCCTCCAAGATCCCCCCGGTCATGGTCAGAAGGGGGACCAGTGCCATGACCAGGCGGTGGTCTCCATGGCTTGAAAGGGCTTCCCTTGGCGGACGGAGGGATCCGGACTCCACCCGGGCCCAGTCCTCCCCCAGCTGGACTTCGATGCCCAGCTTGACCAACTCCTCCTGCATGGTTTGGGCCCGGGAGGATTCCTTGTCCTTGAGCCGACGGGTCCCCGTGAAGTAAGCTCCGCCGGTCATGGCGGCCAGGCTGAAGAGAATGGGCCCTAGGTCGGGGTGGTCCTCCAGGTCCACCCGACCGGGGCCCCGGACCAGGGCTTGGAAAAACCGGGGGTAGTCCCGGTCTCCCTGTAGGCTGGAGGCGTCCGGCCGGTCCAGGTCCACCCGACCGCCAATGAGGTTAAAAAGATCCAAAGCGGCCCCGTTGGACCAGTCCCCTTCCAGGGTCAGGTTTTTCGGCCAGGCCTCCCGGGGACCTTCCACAAGATAGGTCACCCGTTCTCCCCGGTCCCGAACCTCACAGGCCAGGCCGAAATCCTCCATCATGGCCAGGGTCATCTCCAGATAGGGGGCGGAGACCAGGGGCTTGGTTATCGTCAAGGAGGACCTCCCCTCCAGACGGGGAAGGGCCAGGAGGAGGCCGGAGAGGAACTGGGAGGAGACATCCCCCGGAAGGACAAAGTCCCCAGCTTCCAGGGGTCCCTTGACCAGGAGCCTGTCCCCCTCCCTCTTGAAGGTCAGGCCCCGGGCGGTGAAAAGGACACGGTAGGCGTCCAGGGGGCGGTCCATGAGCCGGCCCTCCCCATGAAAGAGAACCGGTCGGTCAAGGACCATAGCCTGGGGGATGAGGAAGCGGAGGCTAGTCCCCGACTCCCCTACAGGGATATTGAGGGGATCTTGGTCTCCCCCGGTCCGACCGGCCAAAGGACCCTGGACCCGGACCCCCTCCCCTTCCTTATGGATGGCGGCCCCCAGGGCCTCCAGGCCGGTCCAGGTGGCCAGGAGGTCCCGGCTCTCCGCCCAGGGATGGAGGAAGGTCTCCCGGCTCGAAAGAGAGGCTAAAAAGAGGGCCCGGTGGGCCTGGCTCTTGGAAGGCGGGAGTTCAACCCGGCCCTCCAGCCGGCAGGGGAAAATCTCAATGGTCATGACCGCCCCCCATCAGGCAATGCCGGGGCCAATCGGCCATGATTTTCTCTGCTACCCGGTCAGATTCCATGGACCGGATATCCAGGTGGACGTCGGCCTGGCGGTAGAGGTCCACCCGCTCCCGGTAGCGGTCCTCCATGGCCCGGCGGTTGGGGGTCAAAGGGCGCCGGTAGGTGGAGAAGAGTTCCTCCACCGGACGGTCCAGGAAGTAGACCAGGCCATTGGCCCTGAGGGCATCCCGGTTCTCCTCCCGGAGGATGGCCCCGCCCCCGGTGGAAATGACCAATCCGGTCTCCAGGCGGAGGTCGGAGATGACCTTTGCTTCCCGGTCCCGGAGGGCCTCCTCCCCATCTTCCAGCAAAATCTCCGAGACGTGGCGTCCGGTTCGCTCTTCAATGACCCGGTCGGTATCCACCAATTTCCGCCCCATCTTCCAGGCCAGGAAACGACCCACGGTGGTCTTGCCCGAAGCCGGCATCCCGGTCAGGACGATATTCCGCTTTTCCGCCACCAAGTCCCGGAAGACCCTATCCGCTTTGGTTCGGTCCAGGTCTTGACCCAGGAAAAGCCGGGCGGCATAAAAGGCCTGGAGGACCAGCATGTAGAGGCCACCCACAGAGAGAATTCCCTCCTTTTCCCCTTGGATGACCAGGGGTGTCCGGAGGGGGTTGTAGACCACATCATAAATCCCCTCCAGCTTGGAGAAGGCGGAGGGAGGGATGGCCAGGCGGTCCATGGGGTCCGGGGCCATGCCCACCGGGCTGGTGTTGACCAAAAAGTCCACACCCTTCTCAAGGTCCAGGGCTTGCTCATAAGTCAAGGCACCTTCCCGTCCGGTCCGGGAGACCTTCCGGACCCGGCCTGCCCCCAGCTTGTCCAGGACATAGGCGGCGGTCTTGGAGGTCCCTCCGGTCCCCAAGATCAAGGCGGACTTTCCGGCCAGGGAGAAGCCGGCCTGGCGGAGACCCTCCTCCATGCCCAGGACGTCCGTGTTGTAACCGTAGAGCTTCCCTTCCCGGTTGACCACCACATTGACCGCCCCACAGGCCCGGGCCCCCTCATCCATCCCCTCCAAATAGGGAATGACCGCCTCCTTGTAAGGGATGGTCACATTAATGGCCCAGAAGGACCTTTGGGTCATAAATTCGGCAAAGGAGTCGGGAGGGACTTCAAAATAGGCATAGGAATAGTCCGCCAGGCGTTGGTGGATGTCTTGAGAAAAGCTCTGGGCCAAGGGCCAGCCTAAGAGTCCATAAGTATGCATGGTCCCTCCTTTCTTATTTGGTTAGTACCGGGGATCTTCCGGCGAAAGGAAATAATCCGGTCCTTCCTGGGACAAAATGAAATCAAAAAGAACCAGGGCGGTCAGGGAATTGACCACCTCATAGGCCCGGTGGACGATGGCCGGGTCGTGGCGGCCCCGAATGTGGATCTCCTCTTCCTTACCCGTTTTCAGGTTGACCGTCCTCTGGACCTTTCCGATGGAGGGAGTGGGCTTGACGACCGTTTGAAATACCAGAGGCATGCCGTTGGAAATCCCCCCTTGGATCCCCCCCGAATGGTTGGTCAAAAAGCTCGGCCCCTTTTTGGTCATAACCATGGAGTCGTTGGCCTGGGACCCCTTCATGGATGCCAGTTGGAAGCCCGATCCGAAGGAAATTCCCTTTACCCCGGGTATGGTCAGGATGGCGTGGGCCAGGCGGGCATCCAGCTTATCAAAGAAGAGGCTCCCATAGCCGGGACCCAGTCCGGTAACCATGGTCTCCAGCCGGCCACCCAGGGAATCCTTCTCCTCCCTGACCCGGGTCAGGAGGGTCAGGAAGTCGGACCGGAGGTCCTCATTCACCAAGGGAAAGTCGGATTTCGCCACTCTTTTCACCGCCTCTTTCGGGTCCCCGCAGTCGGCAAATCGACCGTCTTTCAGGAGGCCCACCTGGGCAATATGACTCCCAATAAAAATCCCCCGGTCTTCCAGGACCTTCCGGACCATGGCCCCGGCAAAAACCACCGGACAGGTCAAACGTCCTGAGAAGGCGCCCCCTCCCCGGTAGTCCTGGAAGCCCCGGTAGCGGACATTTCCGGTGTAGTCCGCATGGCTGGGCCGGGGAAGGTCTTTAAGATCCTCATAGGGCTTGGCATCCAGGTCCTTGTTCCAGATTAGGACAGCCAGGGGTGTTCCGGAAGCCCAAATCCTCCCGGATTCCGGGTCCTTCCTGATCCCGGAAAGGAAGACATAATCGTCCTTTTCCCGCCGAGGGGTGGAGACGGATTCCAGACCCCTCCTCCGGCCCAGGGCCTCTTCGATATAGTCCTTGTCAATGGGGAGGCCCGGAGGGAGGTTGGTCAAAACAAAGCCCATGCCCAG
>JAQYCE010000035.1 GCA_029003555.1 Bacillota bacterium
CTGAGCGAGTTGTCTCCTAATATTTAATTAAGATATGGTGAAATCCGCCCCAAGGAATCCATTCGGGGCGGGTTTCTTTGTTTCTCAATCGAATGGGTTGGCCTGGGCCGCCTTGGGTATAATAAAAAAGAATTTGATGAGGGCACTGAATGACAGTATTGACCTGAGAGGAGAACGACTGATGAATGAAAAAATGCTGGACCAGATGAAAAATGGGAAAGGCTTCATTGCCGCTTTGGACCAATCCGGCGGATCCACACCGAAAGCCTTAAAGCACTACGGAATTAATGAAGACCAGTATTCCTCCGAAGAGGAAATGTTCAACTTGATCCATGAGATGCGGTCACGGATTATCACCAGCAAGGTGTTTACCAATGAACGCATTTTAGGGGCCATTCTTTTCCGCAAGACCATGAACTCTAAAATTGAAGGCAAGTATGCTGCCGAATATCTTTGGGAAGAAAAAGGCATTGTCCCCTTCTTGAAGGTGGATGAGGGAATGGAAGCCGAGAAAAACGGCTGCCAGCTTATGAAGCCGATCAAGAGCCTGGATGAGCAGATTAAAGAAGCCAATGAACACAAGGTCTTTGGAACCAAGATGCGTTCCGTCATTGGTGCGGCCAACCGGGAAGGGATCGCCGACATCATCCGCCAGCAGTTTGAAGTGGGGAAGAAGATCTTTGATGGCGGCCTGGTTCCCATTCTTGAGCCTGAAGTGACCATCACCATCCCCGATAAGGCGGAAGCTGAGGAGATGATGCTGGAGGAGATCCAGAAGAACCTGGAGGCCCTGCCTGAAAAGTACCAGATTATGTTCAAGTTCTCCCTGCCGACTAAGGAAGGCTTCTATGATGAATTGGCCAAGCATCCCCAGGTTGTCCGGGTGGTTGCTCTTTCCGGTGGCTATCCGATTGACGAAGCCAATGAATTGCTGTCCAAGAACTCCGGCATGATCGCTTCTTTCTCTCGTGCCCTCTTAAACGACCTGTCCGCTCAGCAAAGCGATGACGAATTCGATGCAAAATTGGATGAGGCGATCGAGAATATTTATCAGGCTTCTATCCGGTAGTTAATAAGGAATTTCCTAGAAAGGAATGAAAATGTTAGAACTAAAAATGTCAGACCAGTTGCTTGCTGCCTTCAATAAGCAGATTCAAATGGAACTCCAGTCCGCCTATATCTACAACGGGATGCGGATCTACCTGAAGGACCTGGGCCTTCCCGGAGCCACCCATTGGATGACCCTCCAGACCCATGAGGAAATCCACCATGCGGAAGACTTCATCGATGTGGTCCAAGAACTGGACGAACACGTTGAACTTTTCCCCATGGAAAAAGTCAAGGCCCAGTATGATTCTCCGCTGGCTGTTTGGGAAGCCGGCCTGGCCCATGAGAAAGAAATCACCGCCTCCATCCTTGGAATGCTCCAGATGGCCATTGAAGAAAAGAATTACCGGGTGGAGAATTTCCTGAGAAAGTATGTGGATGAGCAGAATGAGGAAGAAGACCACTTCCGCGGGATCATCGACCTCTTCAAGATGGCCGGCGATGACAAGGCAGCCCTCTTTAAGGTGGACGGCATTCTCGGAAAGAGAAGCTAAGAAGAATTCTGCAGAAATAATTCGTCATGAAAAAAGCGGGTATCCGGTAAAAGGGATACCCGCTCTTTTTATTGAGAAAGTCATTTATTGTGATCAATTAATGCTTCATGAATTGAAAGAGTGATGTCATTCTCTGCTTTGCAGTTTTCTCTTTAAATAGGGTTGAATCCCAAAGCGGAGAATGAGGAGAAGGAAGACCCAAATCCCTATGATCAGGAAGACCATGTTCTGAAAGAAGGTCTCCGGCAGGTAGTTGATGATGGGGTCGGTGGTGGGGTCAAAGATCCAATAATCGTTGGAAAAGGCCAGCCGGTGGAAGAGGACGAAAGCCCGGTCAAAGAACAAGATCAGGGGGAGGCTCAGGAGGAAGGGGAGGGTTAGGGAGAGGCGGAAGGTCCAGGGAAGGAAGCGGAGGTCTCTTTTTTTGTAGGCCCGGACTCCAATAATCAGGGAGAGGAGGAGGCAGGCCAGGCCGGTCCAAAGGATGACCTGGAAGATGATCTTGACCTCGGCAAAGTGGGTGAGGGCAGGCCGGGACTGGGTCAGGCCCCGGAAGGTCAGCCTATTATGGCCGGGGTCCAGACAGTAGCGGATGAGGCCCTCGTAGTTCTTCTGGATGGTGGTTTCCGTCAGGGCGTGGGAGTTAATTTTTTGGTCGGAGAAAAGAGGGTAGGTCCAGGTCTGGGACATGGACAAGATCAAAGCAAAGGCAAACAGCCCCCAGGTCAAGGCCAGGGTCAGGAGGGCTTGCTTGGAAAAAGAGGTTTTCTTCATGGTGACTCCTTTTTTTCAGTTCATCTGCCTTATTGTACCAGGACCCCAAGAAAGGGGAAAGGTGGTATGATAATGAAGGAAAAAGAAAGGACGAGGAATGAAGTTTTTGCAAGAGAAAAAATTCTATAAGCAGGTCTACACCATGGCCTGGCCGGCGGTTCTGGAGTCCTTCTTCATCAATCTGGCCGGCCTGATTGATACCATGATGGTGGCGGGCCTGGGCCCGGCCGCTGTGGCGGCGACGGGGCTGACCAACCAGCCCTATTTCATCCTCCTGACCCCCCTGATCGCGGTCGCTACCGCCCTATCGGCCCTGGTCGCCCGGAGGATGGGGGAGGGCCACAGGAGGGAGGCCAACACCAACTTCCTCTCCGCCCTAGTCCTTTGTGCCGGTATCTCCCTGGCCATCACCCTGATTACCATGGCCTTTGCCGCCCGGATCCTGGAAATGGCGGGGTCCAACCAGGAGACCCACGATATGGCCGTAACCTACTTCCACATCTACGCCGGAGGCTCTTTCTTCGTCAACTTCACCACAGTGATCAATGCGGCCCAGAGGGGGTCGGGTAATACCCGGATCGCCTTCACCACCAACCTGGTCTCCTCCCTGGTCAATATCGTCTTTAATTACCTCTTAATCTATGGCCACTTGGGTTTCCCTCGATTGGGGGTCATGGGGGCTGCCCTGGCCACCATCATCGGCCAGGCTGTCTCCTTCCTCATGGCCACCCTCTCCGTCACCCACAGGGATTCCTACATCCACCTGGGCTACTGCCTCCGCCGGAAGATTCGTCCCAAGTGGGAGGCCTTCCGGTCTCTCTCTTTCCTGGGCGGCCCGATCATGGCGGAAAACCTCCTCATTCGAGTGGGCTTCCTGGCCACTGCCCTCACGGCAGCAGGCCTGGGGACCGAGGCTTTTGCCGTCCACCAGGTCAACATGAACCTTCTCAGCATGGGCTTCTCCCTGGGCTTGGGCATGCAGACTGCCGCCATGACCTTGGCCGGGAAGTCCATGGGGGCCGGCAAGGAAAAGGAAGCCATTATTTTCGGCAAGGCCTGCCGGGACATCGGCTATGGGCTGGCGGTCTTCCTTGCCCTGGCCATCCTGGCCCTGGGACCGGCCTTCTACCACTTCCAATTCGCCGATGATGCGATCGCCGAGGTGGGGGTCCACATCTCCCTCTATGTCATTGCCATCGTCTTCTTCCAGATCCAGCAGCTCATCTACAACGGGATCCTCCGGTCGGCCGGGGATGTGAAATTCACCCTGGTGGCCTCCCTGGTTTCCGTGACCCTGGTCCGGACCCTCATGACCATCCTCCTGGTCCGGGTCTTTCACCTGGGTCTGGACGGGATCTGGTGGGCCATCCTCATCGACCAGACCTGCCGTTTCCTCTTTTCCTTCTTCCGCTTCCACCAGGGAAAATGGATTTACCTTAAAATATAGTTCCCCTGCAACTAGCCGTTTCGTTCCACAATTTGCCCGACAACGAAAGGACGACCTATGGACAAGACCAGCTTGACCCTTTGCCTAAAGACCCCCTCCCGGACCTCAACCCTGGAGGTCCCTCGGAGACCCCATGCCTCCTACGCCGACTATGCCCGGGACCTGGCCCATGAATTCGACGGTCAGGTCATCCTGGCCAAAACCGGCCAGGTCCTCCATGAGCTCTCTGAAGCGGTCGACCCCGACCTGGAGGCCTTCACCCTGCTGGACACGGCAGATACGGACGGCCACCGGGTTTATATGAGGTCCCTCTCCTTTATTTTCATCCTGGCCATCAACCGGACCTTTCCCAAGGCTCGGGCGGTGGTGGAGCACTCCATCTCAGGTGGCGCCTACTGCACCATCCGCCAGGGGAGTCGGCGGATGGACCTGGACTCCCGGACCCGGGACCGGATCCAGGAGGAAATGGCCAGGATCGTCGAAGCTGACATGGCCATCGAACGCCAGCTCTACTCGGTTCCGGAGGCCATCGAATTTTTCAAGGAAATCGGCCGTCAGGACAAGGCTGACCTCCTCCACTACCTGAATGCTGACCATGTGGCCATCTACCGCCTGGGGGACTACTATGACTCCTTCTACGGCTATATGGCCCCTTCTACGGGCTATATCTCCACCTTCCGCCTGGAACTCTTTGAACACGGCCTGGTCCTCCTTGGGCCGGAAAGGGACCAAAGGGGGGTCCATCGAAATTTTACCCCCCAATACAAGCTGTCCGAGACCTACCGGGAGGCCGAACGTTGGTCCGAACTCCAGAAGATCGAAGACGTCTACGACCTTAACCAACTCCTTGACCAGGGAAAAATCGGAGAAGTGGTCCGGATGACTGAGGGCCTCCAGCAACACAAGATCATGGAGATCGGCCAGGAGATTATTCGACAGAACAAGCGGATCATCCTCATTGCCGCTCCTTCCTCCTCCGGAAAAACCTCATTCGCCTATAAGCTCATGAACGACCTCCGGGTTCTGGGCCTCCGTCCCCTCAAGATCTCCATGGACGATTACTATGTTGACCGGGACAAGACCCCCCTGGATGCTGATGGACAACCCGACTTTGAATCCATTTATGCCATTGATTTGGACCGGTTTGAAAAAGACATGGACCGCCTCCTCCATGGCCAATCGGTAGCCAAGGTTATTTTCGATTTTCTCTCCGGAAAGTCCATCACCCTGGAGGAGACCCTCTCCCTTAGCGAAGGGGATCCCATCATCATCGAGGGGATCCACGGCCTTAACCCCCTCCTCTTGAAAAACCTGGACGACCGGTTGAAGTTCCGAATCTACCTCTCCGTCACCACTCAGATCAACCTGGATGACCATAACCGGATCCACACCACCGACCTCCGCCTCATGCGGCGGATGGCCCGGGATAAGGCCTCCCGAGGGAGGTCCGTCCGGGATACCATCATGGATTGGCCTTCTGTTCGGGCCGGGGAGAAGAGGAACATCTTCCCCTACCAGGAGGAAGCGGATATTCTCTTTAACTCGTCCTTTATTTATGAGATTGCCGCCCTGAAATTCATCATCGAGGAGGACCTCAGGGCCATCCCGCCCGAGGATCCGGCCTATTTGGAGGCCGGCCGCCTCCTGGCCCTCCTCAAGTACTTCCTCCCCATGGAGGACATTTCCGACGTGGTCAACACCTCCATCCTCCGGGAATTTATCGGCGGGTCGAAAATTGTCTGATGGAAAGGGGAAGACCATGAAAGAAAAGAAGGATAATGTCCTGGAAGCCGGTCGGAAGGAGATCGAAGAGATCGACCGAGCCATGGCCCATCTCTTCCACCGCCGGATGGAAGTTTCCCGGACCATCGGACGCTACAAAAAGGACCGGGGCCTCCCTGTCCGTGACCGCCACCGGGAAGAGGCTCTTCTGGCCAACAATGAGAAGGAAGTTCCGGAGGAGGACCGGGAGGCCTATCGGGCTTTTTTTCAGGAAGTCTTGGCCCTGTCCCGGTCTTGCCAGGAGGAAATACAGGAGGGTGCATGGACCGAAAAGAAAGCCTGATCCAGGTCAAGGACCTGCATAAAAGTTTCACCATGGGAAAAGAAGAGGTTCATGCCCTCGACGGCGTGGACCTGGATATTGGTAAAGGAGAGATGGTCTGCTTATTGGGTCCATCGGGTTCCGGTAAGTCCACCCTCCTCAACGCCCTGGCCGGGCTGGAACGTCCCAATAAGGGAGAGATCATCATCGGAGGAATCCACCTGGAAAAGCTGGACGAGGAGGAAATCACCCTTTTTCGGAGCCTGAATGTCGGTTTTGTCTTCCAGTCCTACAACCTCATTCCCACCCTGACCGCTCTGGAGAATGTTAGTCTGGGTTTAATCCTAAAGGGAGTGGATAAAAAAAACAGGGAAGAGGCTGCGGAAGAAATTTTGATCCGTGTGGGCTTGGGTGACCGTCTCCACCACCGGCCCAAGGAACTCTCCGGCGGTCAGCAACAGCGGGTGGCCATCGCTCGTGCTTTTGTGGGCAAGCCGGTCCTGGTCTTTGCCGATGAGCCGACAGGAAATTTGGACACCAAGACCTCCTTTGAGGTCATGGGGCTGATGAAGACCATGATGGAGGAAAATCACCAGACCATGGTCATGGTCACCCACGACGAAGAAATGACGGTTTTTGCCGACCGAATCCTCCACATGAGGGACGGGAAGATTGAAAAAGTGGTTCACCGGCACAGACCTGATGAGTACAATAAGGAAGAAGCCGGTCCCAAGGAGGACAGCTATGAATGAGAAAACGCCCATCCAAGTTGTAAAAATTCTTTTCTTCCACCGGGATCAGTCCGGGGACTATCAAGAAATTCAAGAGGGTCTGGACAAGGATCAAGAATACCTGGCTATCCTCCAGGTCAAAAATACCGGACAGACCGGTTTGATCCTGGAAGGCTTGGACTTTCAAGCTTGGGATCAAGTCGGTTTAGTGCCGACCGATGGAAAGACCTTTATTGACCCAAAGAAGGAAGTTTCCCGGGTCATCAAGAGCCTGGTTCCTGTCGGAGAGAAAGTAGAGGCCGGAGAGGTTAGCCTTATCCCCCTGACTTTCCTTTGCAAAGAGGATCTCCCTTTGGACATGGACCAACTTACAACATTGATGAAGACCTGTTTCGGCAAAATTGCCCATCCCCAGAAAAATGAAAAAAAGGAAGAAATCCCCTCATCGGATGAACTGGCAAAGATCCTTCAGGGAATGATCGCAAAAAGCCAAAGATCAAAAACAAAGGCGCCAAGCCTAACCGATATCGAAGGTCTGATTGCTTCCAATGGGCTGTCGAAAGACGACTTATCCCAGATAGGCGGGCAGGCAGCCATGCCGGGCCTCAACATCAAGGACCTTCCTTCCATGGGAGGAATGAACGGAGGATCCATGACGGAAAAAAATAAGCCCAAGCTCATTATTTCCAATTATACGATTGACCCGGAAATGCCCAGGGCGGGGGAGGCTTTTCACCTGAACCTGGATTTCTTCAACACCAACCAATCCAAGGCCATCCGGAATATCAAAATCACCATGAACGCGGAAGGGGCCGGCCCCACATCCGGCGCCCTCTCCGATATGTTGGGCAGTTCTGCCGGGGGAGCCAGTCCCCAGGCCGGGTCCATCTTTATCCCGGTCAATTCGTCCAACACCTTCTATATTGAAAAGATGGCGGCAGGCAAGCACTCCTCCCAGTCGATTACGCTCAAGGCCATACCGACAGCCCCGGCACAAACCTACTCTGTCAACCTGGCTTTTGAATATGAGGATATGGAGGGCAACCAATACACCGCCCAGGAAGTCGTCGGCATCCCCGTTGTGCAAAAGGCGGAAATCCTTCTGGGAGATCCCGTCCTTGGGCCGGCTTATTCGGGACAACCCATGACAGTGGACCTGGATTTTTATAACACGGGCAAGGATAACCTGACCAACTTTATGGTCAACCTGGAAGGCCAGGGCTTTTCCAGCAAGGAAAGCACCCGGTATTTTGTGGGGAACTTCCCCTCCGGACAGAGCGACCATTATTCCATGGAAATCATCCCGGAGGAGGCCGACCGCCTTTCCGGCCAAATTGTCCTGACCTACGAGGATTCAGCGGGCCAGGTTCATGAGGAAAAGGTCCCCTTTGAAAATGAGGTTGAACGCCTGAAAGAAGGGGAGAGCGTGGATGCGGCTACCGGGGAAATTATCACCCCCAAGGAAGAAGAGCCTCATGCGGGCGGATTTTCTGCGATTACTTTGGTCATCCTTCTTGCCCTTATGGGCCTGGCCTTCCTCCTCATCCGTCGCCGGTCAAGGGGAAAGAAGGCCTCGGCCGAGGAGTTGAAGATCGATGAAGACTAGGGACTTGATGACCATGGCCTGGAGAAACCTCCTTCGGAGGAAGTCCCGGGCCTTCCTGACGATTTTCTCCGTGGTCATCGGGATCTTTTCCATCATCCTCATGCTTTCCTTTGGCTATGGGATTCAGATTTCCCAGGAGAACTTTCTGAATGAAATGGTCTCCTTCAATTCCATCACCCTCTATCCTTCCAGGGATTCATCCGGCAGGCAAGGCAGGGGGAAGATCAACAAAAAGGTCCTGGACGCCATCAACAAGGACCCCCGTGTGGACGTGGTTCTGGGAAAAATCGCCCTGTCCAGCCAGTTGAAGACCAATAAAAAAGGGATGGAGATATTTGGCAGCCTCTATGGTCTGGATTTCCAGACTTTAGGCAGGCAGGGGGTCAAACTGGATAACGGACGCCCCCTATCATCGGTAAAAAAGAACGCATTTGTGATCGACTCTAATATTCGGGTAATGGACATTAGCAAACTCGCCCAGAGATCCATAGCGGGAGCAGAGGTGAAGGATTTTTCTTGGGAGAGGGCCCACTTTTTTATCCCTACGTCCATGAATGAAAACCCCTTAGAAGTTTATACAGGGGGAGGGTCCGAAAAAGTGGCCGTTTCCTTTGGTGGCAGACTGGATTCTTCCTCAAAGCTGGGATCAAGCTCAGGCATCCCCTCTATTTACGTCGATCTTGAGCTGGCGGAGACCGTCCAGAAGAAGTGGGACAAGTCCTCTTCATCCGGCTCTCCTTTGGAGAAGATTGCCGGATTAAGTGGCATGACCGGAGGAGAGGGGCCTTCCGGGGACAATTACTCCGAGGCAACCGTCATTGCAAAGAGCATGGATGATGTGGAGTCTTTGACGGAGGATCTGAAGACCAGGTATAATCTCACGGCCTTTTCCATGAAGGAGGGGCTGGACCAGGCCCAACAGGGGATGCTGGTTCTCCAGGTTGTCCTGGGGGCCATCGGCGGGGTTGCCCTCTTTGTCGCCGCTATCGGCATTGCCAACACCATGCTCATGTCCATCCAGGAGCGGACCAAGGAAATCGGGGTGATGAAGGTCATCGGCGCCCAAGTGGGGGATGTCCGCAAGCTCTTTCTCCTCGAAGCCGCCCTCATCGGCATCATCGGTGGGATTATCGGTATTCTAGTCACTCTCCTGGTTTCCCGACTGGCCAACCACCTATTTATCAACTTTGCCCTTTCCCAAGGGGCGAATTTGGACTTGGACAGCGGTCAATTCCTGGGTATCTCCTATATCCCGGCCTGGCTCCCCTTCTTGGCGGTCTTTTTCTCCGCTGTCGTCGGTCTACTTGCCGGCTACCTCCCTGCCCGCCGGGCCACCAACATTTCGGCTATTGAAGCCATTCGGACTGAATAAGGATTGATTACGTTCCCCCATTACCAACATGAGGAAAGGAGGAGGCATGGACCAAACATTTTATCGAATTTCCCTACGCCAATGGGAAAAATATACGGGGAAGAAAAATCTCCGCCTTGCCCTCTTAGCCGACTTTCATTTAGCCGACCTGGACCTCGTCCTGGACTCCCTCCGGGAGCAAGCCCCCGACCTCATCCTCATGGCGGGGGACTTCCTCCTTGGCCGCCAACTGACCCGGTCGGATGTTCAAAGACAGCTGGATCAGTCTGTCCTCCCCTTTCTATCCCGGGCTTCAGC
>JAQYCE010000036.1 GCA_029003555.1 Bacillota bacterium
ATTTTCTCCGAGAAATCAAGCTCCCCAAAAAGCTCCCCACCAGGGCAAGGATGCCATAGGCCGGGCCATACACGATGGCGCTTTCATTAAAGAAGGTAAAAACAGCAGGAATGAAGACCACCATGACCAGTAAGGGATAAAGCCAGTCCCATGAATGTTTCATTCCATAAAACTCGGAAGAAATAAGGATGATGGCGGGGATGGCAACCAGGAGGATGGCCATCCCACTTCCGGTATCGATAATAAAAAGGGGCAGGACGTAAAAGGCCAGGATGGCAACCAGTAGGTAGGGGACCATGGGCCGGAGTCTATTCATAAGTAATACCTCAACTTTCTTTCCGCTCGTCGTATATTTTTCACTGTTTCTCTATTTTACCATTCCTTGTCCTGGAACCCCATTTCAGAGAAGAGAACAGCCTGAATCTTTACTTAGATATGCAAAAATCTTTACTTTTCCTGCTTTTTCTACAGAATAAGTAAAGATTTTGCTGACACCTTATTTTATCCCCCAAACCGCCCATTCGCCAATTTGAGGGGATTCTTTTTTTTACAAATTTCTTCCTTTTCCCCACTCACTCCCCTTTCACTTGGATCAAACTCAAGGCCATGGTAAAAGCCCAGAGGCAGAGGGCAAAAAGTCCATAGAGGGGCCGGGCAGCAAAGATACCCAGGGAGGTCAGGGCCAGGAAGCAGTAGCCATAGAGGGCCATCCAAAAGAGGATGAGGACCTTGTCCTTTTTCCCCCGCCAAGAGATCTTGTGAGCTTGGCTTTTTAGGGTCATCAGGATCTTCCCCAGGATGGCCAGCCAAAGAGCCACAAAGGCGAGAAAGCTGGTCCATTCATCGGAAATCCCGTCCAAATAGAGGGCGATACCTGAGGCCAGGGCCACGAAAATGACCGCACCCCATCCGATGAGGACCACCCGGAGGGCCATCATGAGGATGCTCTGCCATTTTGGCCGACCGGTCTCCTCTCCTCCATGAGCCCCTAGGGCCTTTTTCTTTATGCGGTCCTCATGACGGAGGGTCAGGTAGATGAGGGCCGGCGTTTCGAAGAGATAGCCCAGGAAATTGACCCAAATGATACTCATCCACATATGGTGGTTGATGTCCAGGTTGATGGGCCGACCCTCCCAGACCCAGAAGCCGCCACTAAAGCGGATGGCGGCAACATCCAGGAGGAGGTCCATGGAGACGACTAGCCAGCCGGAGATGAGGGCGGTCGTCAGGTGACTTCCATTGAATTTTCCGGCAATCCGGAGGGCGCATACCGCTACCCCGCCCCACATGAGGCCTCCAAAGAAGGGAAATTAGTAGGGTGGGATGCCGATGGTGAGGTAATAGAGGTCGCTGTAGTGGTAGATGTCCGTCAGGCGGACGGCGCCCAGCTCCAGGGTAAAGCCGGCCAGGGCGCCGGATAAAAAGACCTGGAGTTCCTTCCAATCCCTTGCTTTGATGATGTCCACAAGAAGGATGGCGGTCAGGGCGTAACAAAGAAGTTCAAAGGCATTAATCCAATTCATCAGTCAGCTCCCGGGGGTTCAATAGGGTTCGCGATAAAAAAGGAGAGGGGTGTCCCCCTCTCCGCTTGATGAAATATTAAAGGTCGATGGAATGCCCGGCTCCGGCCTTGACGACGATGCCGGATAGGGCAAGGAGGGCCAGGAGGTTGGGAACGACCATGAGGCCGTTAAAGAGGTCGGCCAGGTTCCAAACCAGGTCCACCTTGAGGGTGGAACCGATGATAATGCAGATGACGACCAGGAGGGCGAAGGGCTTGCGGGCACCCAGGCCGAAGAGGTACTTGATGTTCTGCTCGGCAAAGAAGTACCAAGAGATGATGGTGGAGAAGGCGAAGAAGAGGAGGGTAATGGCAATAAAAGCAGGGCCGGCCTTCTCTCCGATGGCGCCGGAAAAGGCATGCTGGGCCACGGTCACGCCGGTGGTTCCCTGGGCGATCATGTCGGGAAGGATGCCGGAGGAAAGGATGACCAAGGCGGTCATGGTCAGGACGATGAAGGTGTCGAAGAAGACCCCGATGATGGCTACTTCGCCCTGGTCCGTTGGACGGTCAACCTTGGCGATGGCGTGAGCGTGGGGGGTGGACCCCATACCGGCTTCATTGGAGAAGAGTCCACGGGCAACGCCGTAGCGCATGGCTTGGGTGATGGCGATCCCGATCACACCTCCGGTGACCGCATAGGGGGTGAAGGCGTAGGTGAAGATGGACCCGATGGCGGGAAGGAGGTTGTCCCTGAAGAGGATGAGGCAGAGGGTTCCACCTAAGAGGTAAAGAACCGCCATGATGGGGACCACCTTCTCGGTAAAGGCGGCAATCCGAGAAATCCCGCCGATGAAGATAAAGGCGGCAATAAGAGCAACGATGACGCCGATGGCCAGTTTGGGTATGCCAAAGGCATGGTAGAAGGCATCGGAGATGGAGTTGGACTGGACGATATTTCCCATGAGGCCCAGGGCCAGGATGATGAGGATGGAAAAGGCTGCAGAAAGTACCTTGCCCAACTTCCCACGGAAGGCCTTGGTGATGTAATAGACCGGTCCGCCGATCACGGCCCCGGATTCGTCCTTGGTCTTGGTGAGCTGGGCCAGGGTGGCCTCGGAATAGATGGTGGCCATGCCGAAGAAGGCAGCTACCCACATCCAGAAGATGGCACCCGGGCCTCCAGAGACCAGGGCGGTCACGCAGCCCACGATATTTCCCGTCCCTACCTGGGCGGAGATGGCGGTGGCCAGGGCCTGGAAGGAAGACATCCCCTCTTCCCCGGCTTGGTCGCCGAAGAACTTCAATCCGCCAAAGACATGGCGCCAACCGGCCCCGAAGCGGCGGATTTGGACGAAGCCGGTCCGGATGGAGAAGAAGACTCCGGATCCGACCAGGAGGAACATGAGTACAAGCCAAACATAGTCATCAACCAAAATGACAATATCATTGAGCTTATCCATAAATCACCTCAAATATCATTCCCTAGCAAAAGATCTAGGCAAGAGACGGCCGACAGGTCGCTTAATAGCGGCGGACCAGCTTGCAGGAGAGTTCCAAAAACTCGGCCAGGATTTCCTGGTTGTCTCCAAAGAGGTCCCAGAGTCCATCTTCCGAAAGGACCCCGCAGAAGACATCCTCGGGGACCTTGCCCTGGTCATAGGCGGCCAGGTCATCCTGGTATTCCTGTGACCCATAATAGTGGTCCAGGTCCTTGTAGTTTTCCTCAAAGGATTCCCCGAATTTTTCCAAAAGTTCTAAAAGCTGGTTGGTCACCTCCTGGTGACGGTTCATCTTTTCTTCCATCATCTTGATGCGTTCGACTGAATCCATATCCGAGCTCCTTTCAAGGCCAAATAAAAATAAGATACTTTCCATTCTACCTTATACTGTCCGAAAATGCCCGAAATTTGACGAAAATTAGTCTTTAAGGAGCTTGGGTGCCAGGAAATAGATGGAAAAGCCGGCCAAAAGAAGGAAGGCGGTCAGGATGGCAATGGAGACCAGGCCGAATGTCCGGGCGGAAATAACCTGGGGCAGGTTGGGAAAGACAAAGAAGACCAGGACATAGAGAAGGATGGAGAAGATGGGCTTGAGGAAGCCCAAACGGGATCCCTTGCGGTCGGGTTGGAAGAGGTAGTAGGTGAAGTAGGGATAGATGGTGAAAAAGGCTCCCCAAAGGAGGGTGATCATGAGAACAGGGGCAAGGGGGAAAGCAGGGCCTAGCTTCAAGGATAGGCCCACTTCCAGAGCAGCCATAACCAGGACCGGGAGGAGGTTCATCAGGGCGGTGGACCGGAGGCGGTAGAAGAAGACACGGAGAAGGACATCCCCCTCCTTATAGAAGCCATAGTTATTGAGGGGCCGGTCCCACTCCTTGTAGATCAGGTCGGTCAACTGACCATGGTTAAAAACCATGTAGGAGACGAAGGGGAGGAAGAAAGGGATAATATCCGCAAATTCTCCCAAGACCCCTAGATCCATCCGAAAGACCAGGAAACCGCCAAGAAGGCCCAAAACCACTGATTTGATCAGGACCGGACGGAGGAGCTTTTTCCGGAAGCGGTGGAAAAAAAGGCGGTTGATGTAGGCATAGCCGGTGACCCCGGATCCCACCGGAAGGACCCCCTCCTCCTTGGCCCCCAGGCTGACCCGGACCTTTTGGTCTGTGATCTCCTCCACCTGTTTATCCAAGTCGGAAGAAGCCTGGCGGATGGTCTCCACCAGGTCCTCATGGGACCCGGGGCGGAAGGCCCGACGAAAGGAAAGAAGGCAGGCCGGGAGAGAAAGGATGAGGGTCCAGGGAAGGAGGGCCATCCAGTTGATGGCCAATCCAGCCATGGCCAGCAAGGCCAGAAGGAGGAAAAGAAGATAGGCCGCCCAAAAGCGCTTGAAGGACATAAAGGACTTGCCCTTCTTTTCGAAAAAAGCCACCATGGGCTCTTCCAAGGCCAGCTGGGCCAAGGAAAGGCTCAATCCCACGAGGAAACCCTCTATAAGAGAAAATTCCGGCAGGAACCCGCCAACAAGGGTGAAAAAGAGGGTCCGGTAGACCAGGTTCATGAGGGGACGGATCCGGGTGTATTCCGGATAGAGGACCTCCATCCGGTCCCGGTAGATGTCCAGGTAATTCGGGAAAGTACGGAAGGCATTCACAAGGACTGAATCCAGGATGGCAATCACTCCATAGGCCAAAAGAACCAGACCGGCCTTATTCGAAGCGGGAATCTTTTCCCCGGTCAGGGCCAGGGGCAGGTCGGTCTCGCCCAAAAGGCGAAAAAGAGGGTCTCCGAACTGGGAGACCAGCATGCTGACAATGAAGAGGGCGATCAGGGTCCCGACCATAAATTTCAGGCCGGCAAATAGGGGATTGAGAACAATGAAGGCTTTTTTCAGGCCATAGAATTCATAGGAGGAGCCCAATCGAGGCCCGATGAGGGGGATCTTCCTCATAAGGTGGACAAAAAGATTGACATTCTCATGGGTGGAAATCTTTTTGTGGGTCTTGTAGGAGGTCCAGGCAGGGCCCAGGGAAGGAACCGTTTGGACTTGACTACTCTCCATCATGGCCATCCTCCTGAGTCTCTTCTTGAAGAAGGGCGATGATCTTGTCTTCAAAGCCTTCCTCCCGGGCCATTTTTTCCTCCACATCGTGGAGGTTTTTCCCGTGAAGGAGGATGATCCGGTCGCAAAGGTCTTGGGCCAGCTGGAGGATGTGGGTGGAGAAGATGATGATGTGGTCCTCTTTGATGGACCGGATGATCTTCTTCATTTCCAGCTGGACCACGACGTCCAGGGAAGTCAGGGGTTCATCCATGAGGATGATTTTGGGGCGGAGGATGAGGAACATGAGCATCTGGAGCTTATTCTTCATCCCGGTTGAATAGTCCTGGATCAGGCGGAGGGCATCCGCCCGGTCCAGGCTGACTTGGGCAAGGTAGTCTTCGATGGAAGCCGGCTCTTGAATCCGGTCAGCATTGGCTTCGATGAAGAATTTGAGGAATTCGTAGCCGGTCAGAAATTCCGGGAGTTCCGGCTCCGCCACCATCATAAAGACGTCGGAAGAGGTCAGGGGCCTTCTCTCCCCACCTTCTTCCAGGAGGATCTCTCCCCTATCCCGGCGGATCTGGCCGGAGATAACGTTAAAAAGGGTGGTCTTCCCCGACCCGTTCCGGCCCAGGAGGGCGTACAGGCAGTTTTGTTCGAAGGTGTAGTTGATCCCCTCCAGGACTTCCTTGCCCGGAAAGGACTTGCTGACCTCTTGCAAAATTAACTTCATGAATCTTCCTATTCTACAGTGACGGACTTAGCCAGGTTTCTGGGCTTGTCCACATCCAGTCCACGGTTAACGGAGATATAGTAGGCCAGGAGCTGGAAGGGGATGATGGCCAGGGAGGTAACGATGTGGGGGTCGGTCTTAGGGATGGTGATCCGGTAGTCTGCATCCACCCCCTTGTCCTCTCCTTCCATGGTCAGGCCCAGGAGGAGGGCTCCCCGGGACCGGGTTTCCACCAGGTTGGACCAGGTCTTTTCCATGACCCGGGGTTGGGTCAGGGATCCCACAACCAGGGTGTCTTCCTCAACCAAAGAGATGGTCCCATGCTTGAGTTCCCCAGCCGCATAGGCCTCGGAGTGGATATAAGAAATTTCCTTCATCTTGAGGGAGGCTTCCATGGCGATGGCGTAGTCAATCCCCCGGCCGATGTAGAAGATGTGTTTGTCACCTACCAGCTGGGTGGCCAGGTACTGGATGTCCTCATTTTCCGCAAGGATCCGGTCCATCTGGCCCGGCAAGGCTTCCAGGGCATCCAGGATGAGCCGGACATCTTCCATGGTTCCCTTGGCCTGGGCCAGGGCTAAGCCCAGGAGATAGCAGACCACCAGCTGGGCGGAATAGGCCTTGGTGGTGGCGACAGCGATCTCCGGGCCGGCCTTGGTGTAGAGGACGCCATCGGCCTCCCGGGCAATGGAGGACCCGATCACGTTGATAATCCCCAAAGTGGGGACGCCCTGGGCCTTGGCTTCCCGGAGGGCGGCCAGGGAGTCGGCCGTCTCCCCGGACTGGGAGATGACCACAACCAGGGTCTTGTCCGTCAGAATGGGGCGCCGGTAGCGGAATTCCGAGGCCATCTCCACCCGGACGGGGACCCGGGCCCAATCTTCGATCAGGTACTGGGCCGCCATCCCCACGTGGTAGGAGGACCCGCAGGCGACGATCTGGACCTGGTCCAGGGAGGCCAGGAAGTCCGAAGTCAAGTTGGGGGCGGCCTCGGTCAGGTCGACCTTTCCCTCCCGAACATAGGCATGGAGGGTGTCCCGGACGGCCCGGGGCTGCTCAAAGATTTCCTTGAGCATGAAGTGGGGAAAGCCTCCCTTTTCCGCCGCCTGGGCATCCCAGTCGATATGGACCGGATCCTTGTGGATTTCCTCCTCATAGACGTTGTAGAAGCGGATCTCCCCCTTTCGGAGGAGGCAGATTTCCATGTCGTCGATATAGTAGACTTCCCGAGAATGACTGAGGATGGCCGGGACGTCGGAGCCCAGGTAGGCCCCGTCTTCCGCCTGGGCCACCACCATGGGGGAATCCTTCCGGGCCGCATAGATCTCTCCCGGCCGGTCGGAGAAAAGGAGGGCCAGGGCATAGCTTCCCTGCATAAGAAGCATGGCCTTGGCGAGGACGTGGAGTGGCCCCTGTTTTTCCTCATGGAGGAGGGAGTGGACCAGTTTAATAGCGACCTCGGTGTCCGTCTGGGACTCAAAGGTGTAGCCCTTGCCCTCCAGCATGGTCTTGAGCTCCTGGTAGTTCTCGATGATCCCGTTGTGGACCCCGACCACCTGGCCGTCCCCCGAGCTGTGGGGGTGGGCATTGACCTCATCCGGGCTCCCATGAGTCGCCCAGCGAGTATGGCCGATGCCGGTAAAGCCCGGCAGGAGGGTCCCGCCTTGGGTCTGGTCAACCAGGGCCTGGACCCGGCCAACGGTCTTGGCCGTTTGGATCTTTCCGTCCTCCCCTTCGACCGCTATGCCCACGGAATCATAGCCGCGGTATTCCAATTTTTTCAGTCCATCCAGGAGGATGGGGCCGACTTGATTCTTTCCGGTGTACGCAACAATCCCACACATAGGCGATGGGCCTCCTCAATCTTCTTTTCTCTGTATTTTTTCTGCAATAAAGGCCGGGAAGTCTTCCTCCCGTCCTTGGATAAAGTGGTTTTTCTTGACCAAAAGGCTGCCTTTGGATTTGAGACGGAGGCAGTAGAGGGAGGGGGTCTCCTTGATTCCTTTGAATTGTTGGTAGTCCAAGTCAATGTGGGAGGCCCGGCTTTCCACCCGGATCTTCTCCCCGAAGAAAATGGTGGTTTCCGAGGGATCCAGGTCCATGCTGGCAGAAAATTCTTTTAAGGTCAGTAAAGGGGTCAGGAAGCTGGTAATAAGGGCGAGCAAGCCGGCCGTCCCCATGACAAAGCGGACCGGGCCTTCCATGAGGAAGTAGCTGGCGATCCCCGCCAAACCCACCACGGGCCCCCAGATGATGACCGGCTTGGCCAGTACCCTCATGACATACTCCTTCTTATCCGTGGGGGTCAGGGTGAAGCGGTTGACAAAGCGGGTTTCCATCAAATCCACTGGGTTCTTTCTCGATAATCCCTTGGCTCCTTGAGCCCCTTATCCTCCCCGGGATGGCCGATGGCGATGACGGATTCCACATTCCACCGGTCATCCAGGCCCAGAATTTCATGGACTCTCTCCTGGCCCCCCTCGGCCGAGTTGACATTGATCCAGCAGGCACCCAGTCCTAAATCGGTCACCTTCAAGAGGGCGTAGGTCGTGGCAATGCAGGCATCCTGGCGGTGGGTCTTGGGGGCCAATTCCCTGTCTGAGAGAACGCATAGAGCGAGCTTGGC
>JAQYCE010000037.1 GCA_029003555.1 Bacillota bacterium
TTTTGGCGGTGCTCCAGAAGAGGCGGCAGAGGCTTGGAAAAATGTAGCTTTTAAAATCTATGATAAAAATGGAAACTTACTCAGGACAGATAAGGGAAGCTTTAATCCCAAAGGGGTGAAATTCAAGAGTTCTTCCGAGGGTGTATTTTCAGGATGGCTTGGAGCTAAATATATTTTTGGGCTTAAAAAAAATCAAGAATATATCTTCAAAGTAGATATTGATAGCCTTCCCGATGGATATTATTCTTACCTGGAATCTTCCTTATCAGGCAAGAATAGAAAATACGAATTTTTAATGGATGTTAAGGAGAACACTGGATATAAAGGACTGGCAGTAAGCTATAATGGCCGGGAGACTAACTTGATTGGATGTGTTCGTTTTCATATGGATGTTGTAAATATTGCCTATGCACGAGAAGAGGTGGCAAAAGATCTTTTTGTCATGTCAGGTGAAAAAGTGGCAGGAATCAATCCCAAGTATGAAGAGGGCAGGGATTTCCTGTTAAAACCGATCACCAAGGATAACCAGCCTCCCGAACTTTCAAAAGAGGAAATGGAAAAATTAACGACTGAAGGTTATATGCCTTTAGGGGTTTATTTTAATTACAAGGGTAATAAGTATGGTCAAATCAATCAAGCTGTCGGTTATAGCTATTTGGGTGATTGGGGGCATGAGGATACCTCAGGAATCAACACTATAGACAAGTTTAAAAGCTCCAGCACCTTCATCATGACTTTGGGTGAAAAAATCCCTGAAGTTACCTTCATCAAAAATATCGGCCCCACTCCTCAAGAGGAAGTTTCTACCCTCCAGGTCTATTATAAGAAATCCATTGCGAACAACTGCGTTGGCGATACTTGCTTAACCCAGACCATGCCCAAGGTCACCGATCCTGATAAGGTCCTTCTCGGTTGGAATACCAAAGCCGACGGAACCGGCGAGGCCTTTACAAAGGATACCATCGTAGAGGGCGACATGAAGGTCTATGCCCAGTGGGGAGAGAAGCCGGCTGATCCGGTCATCCCGGCCAATCCGACCGTCCCCAGCAAACCGGAGGGTAAGGTCGAGGTAATTGGTGGCGAGGACCGGACCGGGACTGCAAGCTTGGTTTCCAGCAAGTTCTTTGACAAGGCGGATAACGTGGTCATTGCCAGAAGGGATCTTTTCCCGGATGCCTTGACAGCCAGCGTCCTTGCCAAAGCTTTGGATGCGCCCATCCTCCTCACCCATACGGACCATCTGGATGCAGAGACGGCAAAAGAAATCAAGCGTCTTGGTGCCAAACATGCTTATATCATGGGCCTGAATGGTGCCATTTCCAAATCGGTTGAAGAGGAAATCAGCAAGAAAGTGGCCAAGGTCGAGCGGATCGGCGCAGAGAATCGCTATGAGACGGCCAGCCTCATCGGGAAGAAAGTGGTCGACCTGGTTGGCAAGAAGGGGAAGGCGGTTATTGCCACCGGTGAGAATTTTGCCGATGCCCTGTCCATCAGCTCCTTTGCTGCCAAAGAAGGATACCCCATCCTCCTGGTCAAACAAAACATGGTGACTCCGGAAACTGAAAAAGCCTTGAAGGAGCTGGCCATTAACCAGGTCTATGTTGTTGGTGGAGATAAGGCCGTGTCTGACCAGGTCGTGAAGACCCTCCCCAACCTGGTCCAGCGGATTAGCGGAAAGGACCGTTATGAGACCTCCGCCTTGATTGCGGATACCTTCTTCAAAGATTCCACCAAAGCCTTCTTGGCTACCGGTCAGGATTTCGCCGATGCCTTGGTCGTTGGTCCCGTCGCAGCCGGTCAAAATGCGCCGGTTCTCTTAACAAAGACCGACAAGCTGCCTGAGCCCATCGCCAAGACCATTGAAAAAGCTAACTATGCGAAGCTCTATGTACTAGGTCTTGAAAAAGCGATCAAGAAGAGCGTTTGGGAAAAGCTCAAATAATTTCTCCTGATCGAGCAGGCCCCCTAGTTTTTACTAGGGGGGCTTTTTTTGTCGACATCTTCTAGGGTGGGGCTTCCCTGGCTCATGAGAGAAATCGGGCCCCAGCCAGGGCAAAACCCTGATAATATGTAAAATCATGAGAATAGCAGGGTTTGGAATCCTGACAATTTGCAGATTCTCATAAATGGCAGGGTGAAAAAAGACCCTGACAAATAAGACAACCACAAGAATGTCAGGGCCAAAAGCCCTGATAATTGGCTAAATCATAAAATTAGCAGGGTAAAAAAGGACCCTGCTAATTTATCGGATAGTGAAAATATCAGGGTCCGAAACCCTGATAAATGAAGATTTTTCAGGACAATCAGGGTTTAAAGTCCTGATAATTAGCCAAGTCACCAGAAAGTCAGGGTCAAAGAGCCCTCAGGAACCATACAACTCATGAGTTCAGAGTCCAAGGCAGGAGCCACTATCGAAGACGGCATCCCGTCCCCAGCGCCTCCGACACCACCGGCGCTTCCACAACCCGCCCCCAAGGGAAATTTCCCTCCATCCCGGTCCAATGTGATAAAATAAACCTAACTGTTCTGCCCTAGCGAGTGCGCCCAAGGCCTGTGGCCGGAGGGTTGGGGAATGCGGCCTTCCAATTGGTTGAAGCCTCCCTAGGCAGAGGAAAATAAGGAGACGATATGGACCCTGCGCAAACTGACCCTGGAGCCCGAAGTATTATTAGCCAATTGGTGGTGATGTTCATCCTCATTCTGATCAATGCCTTTTTCGCGGCGTCGGAAATGGCCCTGGTGAGTGTGGATGACCACCGGATGAAGGAGCGTGCGGAGGAGGGGGACCCGAAAGCCAAGCGGATCCTCAAACTCATGGAAGATCCTTCGCGCTTTCTGTCGACCATCCAAATCTGCATCACCTTGGCAGGCTTTTTCAACTCGGCGGCAGCGGCAACAGGCCTTGCCCAATATTTGGGGGTCTGGTTTGCCCAGTTGGGCCTGCCCTCGCCCTACCAGGTAGCGACGGTCCTCTTGACGGTGATTCTGTCCTTTCTTACCATCGTTTTTGGGGAACTTATCCCCAAGCGCCTGGCCCTTCAAAATCCGGACGGCTTTTCTCTTTCCGCGGTCAGCTTTCTTTGGTGGGCCTCCAAGATCCTCTGGCCCTTTGTCTCC
>JAQYCE010000038.1 GCA_029003555.1 Bacillota bacterium
TTGCTGATGATGCCCGGAATATCCCCGATCCCGTCCCCGTTGGAATCGCAGAAACTCCGGGGATAGATCTGATAGATCACTTTGTCCTTCCACCAAACTCGGTCCATAATATCCTCCTTTTTCACCAAACTTGCCTTTCTATTATATCAAAAGGAGGAGGTCGGGAAAGCGATTACGGGAAAGCAGATGGAAAAAGCCCCCAACCGGAAAAGCGGTCGGGGGCTGGTGGTCTTTCTCTTATCAGTTGGACTTGGTCTTTCTCTGCTTTGCTCTACTTACCAGGAAAATGGTCAGGCTTGAAAGGAGGAGAAGAGAGGCCCAGAAGAAGACCCCACTGTTATCTCCCGTGTTGGGCGTTTTTGACTTGCTCGGCGTCGTGGGCTTATCCGGTGTCGCCGGCTTTTTCGGAAGCTCTTTCAGGGACTTGCGGGTGTTGGTGACGTCGTAGCCCTTGACTTCCGAAGTATAATTCTCTACCGGATCCTCAGCGATGGTGTAGGTGATTTCCTTCCCTTTCTCAAACTTGGGTAGGTCGCTAAAAGTCCACTTCCATCCCTCTTTTTCGGTGACCTTCCGGCTATCCTTTTCTACTCCATTGGCCAGAAGACGGATGGTGATGGATTCCGGACGCTTGCCGTCCACATTGTCCCCATCTTCCCAGGTCTTCTTCCCTTCAATCTTGATCTTTTCCGTCTTATACGTATTGGTGACTGTGAAACCCTGGCTTTGGTTGCCGGTGATGGCCGCCTCATAGCCCTTCGTGGATCCCACTTCCCTGACGGTATATTGAATCTCTCTTCCGTTCTCCGTCTTCAGCAGATCACCAAAATACCCGGACCACCCATTCTCCTCATTCAGGACCAGGCTTTTCCCGGTTTCCTTCCCATCGGCCAGGAGCTGAATGGTAACGGATTCCGGACGTTTATTATCCCGGTTGTCCTCATCCACCCAACGCTTGGCAACAGAGATGGTCCTCTTGACCGGCACGACAACGATAGGCGGCGTTTTGGGCTTGTATTCGTTAGTAAAGGTGGCCGTTTTCGCATAATTCTGAGCAAGAGATCGGTAATCGAATCCGTTCTCATTTTTTATCTCATTCTCATAAAATTCGTTAGCTTCCTTCAGATTGTTAAAGATCAGCATATTATTCAATACGGGGATAACATCAACAATTTTAACCTCATTATTAGAGGTAAAGGGGGTTCCTTCAGCTTGTTTCTCTTTCAGAAGATAACGAAAAACCGGGTAAATGTCTATCCCATTATCATCAGTATAATTATAATAGGAACCACCTGGTTCCCAGTCATACGTTGACTCCACAATACCATTCAACTTTTCGGTCATCTCATAATACTCATGGGGCAGTAAAAGACCCTTGGACAAGGAAATATAATTCCCCGAGGAGTCTTTTTCCTGGTGAGTGATCAACGGTTTCTTATAGGTATAGGGGAAATAATTCACGGCTCCGTTTTGTCTCAGCTTGAATTCTTTTGAATAGCTGAAGCTTTCAAAATCATACTCCCAAAGACACTGGCCACCCTCCTCATAACTCCCCGGACTCTCCTCATTCAGGTCAGGAAAGAAAAAGAGCCTCCATGCAATGGTGTCTTCCGGCCAAGTGTTTGAAATACCGTTTTTTTCATCTTCTTTTCTCTGGGCCATCTCCTCATTGGTTGGTTTTCGAGCAATGGCTGTTTGTCCCCGGTCGCTAGAGGTCATTACTCCCCAATCATATTTAAGAATATGGTCAATCACCTCTTCTCCGAGGTTTTCATTTCCAAATCTCTTATCCATAAGATCGGTGAGAACGGGGTCATAGATATCGCTCTCTCGAAAACTCACATGGCTGAAAGGAATAAACAAGGCACCATCACGCAATTTTCCCTCATTGATCCGATAAGCCCTATTCAAGTTCTCATCAGTAAAAGTTTTACCAATTCCATACTTTGCTTCTTTTTCCTTCTCCTCTTTTTCGGTTGCCGAGACGGTCCAAAGATCAAAATCAAAATCCGCATTGGGGATTGTCTTCCGATCAGAAGCATTTCTCATATCGATTTTTTTCTCGTACACAAAATTAGCTGTGAAAAAATCAGGAACCGTTACATTGTTTACGATCAAGTCTGCCTTGACCTCCGGTTCCGCCAGCGGCGTAACAGCCAGCAGGCAGGCCAGGATCAGGGATAGGATCATTCCCGGCAGTTTCCGAAACTTTGACGTTGACATGACACACTCCTTTTGTTTTTCGTTCCCGCCAACTTAGGTCGTATCTACTCTCCAAACCTAATTATTCAATAAATCCTTCCATTAGTGAAAATATATATAATTCATCATAAGCTATAAAAATCAAGGTGTAAACCCTTTCTCCATAGTGGACCTCCATCGAGTCATAGTATAATAAACGTAATCCATGGCTCTTCCATCTGTGTTTTTGTCGTAATTAACACTCTAACAGATTAGCCATAGAAAAACCGATGGTGACCAAAATCACCATCGGTTTTTCTTGTTCAATCAAATGATTCACCGGCTTACATTGATCCGGTTGAGGAATGGATTACTTTTCTTCTTTTGCCGTTTTCCTCTTCTTTCCATATACATAAGCGAGGAAGCTGCCGGTAAGGAGTAGGGTCCAAAAATAAGCTTGTAGGCCCTGATCTCCTGTTTCAGGAGAGGTATCTTTGTCTGACATTTCCACCTTATCGGATTCCTTGGCGTCCTTCGAATCCTCAGCTTCTTCCGGATCCGCCAGCTTATCGGCTTTTGTCGGATCTTCGGTTTCTTCCGGATCAGCCGGTGTCTCCGCATTGTCCGCTTTCGCCGGATCCGTTGAATTCGCTGCTACTCGGAAGGATGCGGTTCCGGTCCTTCCATCCGCATAATGGAAACAGATGAGGTTATGGCTGGTACCCGGGCTGACCTTGTCCTTAAGAGCAAAACTCAAGATTGTGGCGATCGTAGATCCCTCAACAACCGTATAGTCCTTAACACTTACTAAATACACCGGTTCCCCGCCCTCAGGGATTAGGGTCAAATGCGAGAAGAGATGGAATGGTTCGGCGCCCCGGATAACCAAGTCCTGACCTATCACGTACACCTGTTTATCCCCTGAAAGAATCGCATAGGATTCTTTCGATTCTTTCGGTTCTTCCGGTCCAACGGGTACTGTTGGATTAAGCGGCTTTACCGGGACTACCGGAGTTTCCGGCTCTTCAGGATTGGCCGGAGTTTCCGGTTCCTCAGGATCTGTCGGGGTTCCGGGTTCCTCTGGATCCGCCGGAGTTCCCGGTTCCTCAGGATCCGCCGGAGTTCCCGGGTTCTTCAGGATCTGCCGGATTTCCCGGTTCTTCGGAATCCTCGGATAATCTCTTACCACATACGTTGCATTCATTGTGGCAGAGGCCGTCTTCACCACAGACCTCTATCTTGAAATATGTACAGTCGAACCACTTGTCAAAAGAGCACTGGTCATTCTTACAAGCTTTCCTGTGACCATAGGTCTCAATATCATGGGCTTCTACCGTCTCTTCCATAATCTCATGGCAAAGGAGGCAGACCCTATAATGCTTTTCATCATCATATTTCATCTCGGGGTCCGCCACACAGGTGTGGCTTTGCCCACCGTGTTCGCTTGCCCAGTGGTTTTCCCATTCCCCGCTGGCGATACAGACCTCATGCCCACAACCGGCCTGTTCGGTATTAGCCTTGCAACATCCGGCACAGCGACCACAGCTTGAGCAAATCTGTGAACAATTACTGCAAGCACTTTGGCATTGACTACAGATCTTCTGGCAATTGTCACAATGGCCACAGTAACCGCAAATGTAGGCATCTTCAACGCACCCATCTCCCGTCGGACAAATTTCTACACACTGGTCGCACTGGAGACAGAGTCCGCAGAGCAAGGTAGCGCAGTTGGAGCAGTGGTCACCTCGATTCCGGCATATCTCAGCACAGTTTTCGCAATGACCACAATCATCACAGATTCTGGCGCAGTCCCTGCAATAGTCTCTATTGACACAGAGCTGTTCACAATGCTCGCAGGTCGAACAATTTTCGCAGAGGTCTGCACATTGATCGCAATGGTCAAAATTCGGACAGAGGGTCGCGCAATTTTCACAAGTTCCGCAGTTCTCGCAGAGGTCTCCACATTCGCTACAATGGTCCCCATTGGCACAAACCGTCGCACAATTGGGGCAGAGGAAGCAGTTTTGACACAGGTCATCGCCATCCGATTCGGTACAAAATCCGCAATTGTTGCTGCAGTGGGTCGCATCCGAAAGGGCACATTCCCCACAACGGTTACAGGATTCACAGAAATCGGAACTGCATTCCGAGCACATGTCACTCGTGCCCACGCAAAGAATCACATCGCCGGACTCCAGGCAGGCATTGCAGTTTGGACAATGGTTACCCCCATCTTGGGCACAGTCCAGGCAGATGTTGCAGTTTTCGCATTGACCGCCCCCACAATCGAAGCATCGGCCGCAATCCGGACATTTCAGACCATCATCACCAAAGAAAAAACATTCGCCACATTCCGAACATGCGTGCCCGGATTCGTAGTGGCATTCCAGGCAAGCTTCCGTACAAGGGCGTGAACACGTTCCTCCGGCGCAATCAAAACATCGTCCACATAACCAACAATACTCACCCTCAACCTCGTCCAGGTTCTGATCGCAATCGACACAATGGAAGTTTTTGCCCTCCTCGCAATCCTTGCATACCCCATGGTCATCACAAAAGTCCACTTCGTTGCAACAAGCGTCGCAGACGATACAATGCTCGCCATCATCTTTACCGCATCGGACGCACCGTAGGCAGGTCTCACAAAAATCCGTAGACTCTTCGCAGTCCCCGCATTCCCTGCAGTGGTGGTACATATAGCAGTCGCCTTCCGCTTCTTCACTGCAGTGGTCTCCACCGTCACAGAGCCAGTCGTCATACCGATAACGTCCGCAGTATTCACACTCCACACCATCTTCATAACCGGCAAAAACGGGAAGAGGTGCGATAAGGATGATCCCTGCGACAAACAGTAGTAAGGCTAACAGCCGACATCGTCGCCTCATGATTTCCTCCTTTCTATTCAATTTTAATATGTAACTTCTTCCAAAATTTTACTTTTCCTTCTCCCATCCTTTCTTTTGTTCGAGAAATTTTAATTTAAATTATTGTATTATTATGCTTATTGTTCTGTCAATCCTCGGTGACGAAATGACTCATGGATCGGGCCACATATCCGGTCAAAGCCACCATGGCCAGGAGGAAGGTCGCCAGGAGGTAAACGAGGGGAAGGAGGTTCATGAGGACTGCGGTCAGGGAGCCGATGAGCACGATTCCGGAGGTTGCCACGGTTTGGAGGGAGGTCATGGTGAGGGCAATTCGTTCTTCATTAACATGGTTCATGATATAGGCGTAGAACTTGGGGCCGATGGCTCCGGAGGCCAGGGAAATCAGGAAAACGGAGGCAAAGGTCCCATGGATTGACCCCATGAGGAGGAAAAGATAAATGAGGACGCCGGCAAAGGAGGCCCAAAGAATTTCTTGGTAAAGGGAAAGTTTCTTGAAAAGATTCATGGCCAGGATAGACCCCAGCATCTGTCCTGCCATCAACAGGATGGGAAAGAGGGCCAGGGTTTGGGTGGCGGACCCGATGATGAAGCCTTCTTTTTCTTTCATGGTGATCACAAGGAAGTTGTTGAGACCGGATAGGATCCCATTGATGAGGGCGATGATGATGAGGAGGTTCATGAGGTTGGGTAGGGAGCGGAATTCCTCAAAGGAAGCCTTGACTCGCTTGAAAAAACTGCTTCCCTCAGCCTGGCTCTTTTGGGGGGCGGGAAGGGGGTTGTCGATCAGAAGCTGACGGAGTCCGGGCAGGATGCGGACCATGATGAGGGCCGACGCCAAAAATGTCCCGGCATTGATCAGGGCAATTTGCCGGTAGGTGAAGATCGTCAGGAAAAGGGATCCCGAGGTCAGGAAGATCATTCGGGAGCCGGAAAATAGGGCCTGGCGGAAAGAGCTGGCCCCTTCTCTCTCCTCATTGGACAGGACCCGAAGGGAGATGGGGATGAAGAGGGCCGACTCATACTGTCCGGCCAGGTCAGAGACCAGGTTGATGGCCGAAACCACCATAGCCACCCAAAAAGCCACCGGAAAGGACATCAGGTGGAAGACCCCCAGATAGAGGACTGCCCGCAAAAACTGAGTGAAGAGAATGGCCCTTAGCTTATTATCGGTTTGGTCAGCCCGATCCCCGCTGACCATATTGGTGATCATGGGGACCATCTCCGTCAGGGTGATGACGGACATGGCCAGGGTCGTCTGGGGAATATCCAACACATACCTCATCATGACTAAATAGAAGAGGGAATCCCCAAAATTGGAGATGAGGTCCGATAGGGTCAGGGCCATAAATAACTTATTTGAGAATAATTGTTTCATGGTCAAGTCTCCTTGCTTCATTGATATGCAAGAAGTATAACATGGAAAAAAGGCCGCCCATAGGGCCCGGTGGTTGTAGGCGGAAGAAATGTGGTTGGGAGAATCAACTGCAGGTTGTAAAGTTTGGCAACTTTAGGTGTGGCTGGTCAAGTAGTTTTGGACACTGCTTTCACTTTTTAGTGATATTGTCGCCACCCTTGACGGCGGTGGCTCCTGCCTCGGGCTCTGAACTCAATGCTTTTCCTCCTACTAACTCTTAGTGAAGCTCTCAGTAGTGCTTTGATTTCAAATTATTTAGGGCCGAGGGCTTTCGGCTCCCCCTAAGATGGCAATGTCAGCAGAATAGGGGGAGCGCTCATTCCCCCTAGAGTGGCAATTTCAAGAGATTAGGGGGAGTGCTCATTCCCCCTAGAATGTGGATATGCCGGTTGAGGGGGCTTCGCTTGGCCCCCCTGTCCTCCAATTTCGCCAATTAAGGGGGCTCCACAGGCTCCACATGGCCGCACTGCGCCCGCAGCCCTTCCTCCACACCGCCCCTTCTCCCCCACATGGCAAATAAAAAGGCACCCCCGCCCAAGCGCATACAAATTCCGGAGGAATTTGTCTAAGCGCGGGCGGGGAGTGCCTTTTGAAATGGGTTGTCTTTTTAGAAGACGGTTGATTCGCCTTTATAGACGATCCCGGTGGCAGCATCCACGGTGACGGTTTCGCCTTCTTGGATGGACCGGGTGGCGTTGTGGGCCCCGATGATGGTGGGCTTGCCATAGTGGAGGCCGACAATGGCGGCGTGGGAGGTGAGGCCTCCTTCTTCCACGATGACGGCGGAAGCTTGATTGATGTAGGGAATGAGGTCGGCGCCGGTGAAGCGGGCGACCAGGATGTCCCCTTCCTGGAAGCGTCCTTCCAGGTCCTTGGCGGTCGAGCCCAGGACGGCCTTGCCGATGACGGATTTCTTCCCAATCCCCTGGCCCATGACCAGGATGTTGCCGATGGTGTGGACCTTGATCATGTTGGTTTCGGACCCATAGCCGGAGGGGATACCGGCGGTCAGGATGATTTGGTCGCCTTCCTTGACCAGCTGGGTCTTGAGGGCGGCGTAGATGGATTGGTCGACCAGCTCATCCGTTGCAGGAGAATTGGGGGCCATCATGGGGGTGACGCCCCAGACCAGGGAGAGCTGGTGGTAGGTTTGGATATCCGGGGTGGCTGCAATGATGGGGATGATGGGCCGGTATTTGGAGATTTGCCGGGCGGTGAAGCCGGATGAGGTGGCAGCGACGATGGCCTGGCAGACGATCTGCTGGGCGATCATGACGGTCGACCGAGCGATAGCCGATGAGGTGTTGGGCGAGACCCATGAGGACCGGTCAGAGATGGAGTTGAGGAAGTCCGGGGACTTCTCCACCGTCTCGGCGATCTGCCGCATCTGACGGACAGATTCCACCGGGTACTTGCCGGCTGCGGTTTCGCCCGACAGCATGATGGCATCGGACCCGTCCAGGATGGCGTTGGCCACATCGTTGACCTCAGCCCGGGTGGGCCGGGGGTTCCGGGACATGGAGTCCAGCATCTGGGTGGCGGTGATGACGGGCTTGCCGGCTGTGTTGGCCATCCGGATGATTTTCTTTTGGACGATGGGGACGTCCTGGGTGGGGATTTCCACGCCCAGGTCGCCTCGGGCCACCATAATCCCGTCACAGGAATGAAGGATCTCCTCCAAGTTTTCCACCCCCTGGGCGCTTTCGATCTTGGCCAGGATCTGGATGCCTGACCCGCCGTTGTCTTCCAAAACCCGGCGGATTTCAATGACGTCATCCGCCGAACGGATGAAGGAAGCGAAGATCATGTCCACGCCGGCCTCGATGCCGAAGAGGATATCCGCCTTATCCTGTTCCGTCATGGCCGGGAGCTTGACGTTGGTGCCGGGGACATTGACCCCCTTGTGGTCGGAGATTTCTCCGTAGTTTTGGGCCACACAGTGGATCTCGGTCCCCCCTTCCAGGGACTGGACCTGGAGTTCCACCAGGCCGTCGTCGACCAGGATCCGGGACCCCGGCTTGACGTCTTTAGGCAGGCCCTCATAAGTAATGGAGATGATATCCTTGCTTCCTTCCACCTTCCGGGTCGTCAGGGTGATCTTATCTCCCCGCTCCAGGTCGACAGCCTTGTGGTCTTTGAAGGTGCCCAGGCGGATCTCCGGGCCCTTGGTATCCAGGGCGATGGCCACGGGGACCTTCATCTCCTGGCGAAGTGCTTTGATGGTTTCGATTTTTTTTCGGTGCTCCTCATGGCTCCCGTGAGAAAAATTCAAGCGGGCCACATTCATCCCCTCATTGATGAGGGAGCGGAGGATGTCGGGAGACTCCGAGGCGGGGCCTATGGTACATACCACTTTGGTGTTTTTCATAGGAACTCCTTTCTAGCTACTCACTCTCGTTGATGAAAAATTGGGACCATCCGGCATTAGCTGGACAGCATGCCGGTTAGCTCATAGATGGACTCATTGAAGACGTGGGGAACCCGGACTGCCTCCGAAATGGGCATGCGGAAAACCTCCTTGCCGTGGGACCCGATGGCTACTGCGGTCTCCCCATCCAAGAGGGCCTGGACCGCCTCGCTCCCCATGACACAGGCTAATTTGGCGTCGGTGAAGGAGGGGGACCCGCCCCGCTGGACATGGCCCAGTATGGTGATCCGGGTGTCCACCCCGGTGATTTCCCGGATGGTCTTCCCCATCTCATAGGGTTCCCCCACCCCTTCGGCCAGGACGATGATGTGGTGGCGTTTCCCCCGGAGCTTGCCCCGGAGGATCCGGTCGGTGATCATCTGGATATCGAAATCATGTTCCGGGACGATGACGGACTCTGCCCCGCCGCCCAAACCGGCATAGAGGGCGATGTCCCCGCAGTGGCGACCCATGACCTGGACGATGACGGCCCGGGCGTGGGAAGCGGAGGTGTCGCGGAGCTTGCCGATGGATTCGATGACGGTCTCGACGGCCGTGTGGAAGCCGATGGTGAAGTCAGTGTAGCCCAGGTCATTGTCGATGGTGCAGGGAACTCCTGCCGTCATTATGCCCAGCTTGGACAGGGCTTCCGCCCCCTTCATAGACCCGTCTCCCCCCATGACGACCAAGCCGTCAATGCCGAAGCTCTTGAGGATGTTCCGGGCCTTTTCCTGACCCTCCGGCTTGGTGAACTCTTCAGACCGGGCGGAACCCAGGATGGTCCCTCCCTTTTGGATAATATCCGCTACCGAGGAAATATTCATCTCATAGATATCTCCCCGCATGAGGCCCTCATAGCCAAAGCGGATCCCCTTGACCCGGACCCCCTTGCTAAGGGCGGTCCGGGCAATTGACCGGATGCAGGCATTCATACCTGGAGCGTCTCCTCCAGAGGTGAGCATGGCAATGGTGCGCATTTGTCCTCCTTGATTTCCTTCTCTCTTCATCTCATCATTCCTCTTCTATTGTCCCTTATTTTTTTGAAATTTCCCCTTTCCTACTGAACCACCACTCTGTCAGGGCCCAGGACCTCCCGGAGGGCCCGGACCAGGCCATCAGTCCCGTCCACAGAAAACCTGGGGTCCATGGCCACAGCCTGGTCCCGGTCGGAAAAGTAGATCATGACCGGGAGGTGACCGGGATGGGCTAGCAGGACCTCCTTGATCTTTCGATAGCTGGCCTTGTCCCGGGAATCCATCTTGAGGAAGACCCGACTTTTGGTCATTGCTTCAGGTGGGTAGGCGTCGTCCACAATAAGCTGGATCTTGTCATTTTGGTACTGGAGGCGGCCCACAAAGAGGAGGGGAGCATCCGTCACCAGCAGGCCTTGGGTCTTCCGGTAAATCCGGGGGAAGACCACCCCTTCCATGACCCCGAAGAAGTCTTCAAACTGGACGAAGCACATCTTCTCCCCCTTCTTGGTCACCAGGTCCCGGCGGCCCCGGAGGATGCCGGCCATCTTGACGAAACGGCCGTCCAAACTCTGGACCCGGTCTTCCTGGAGGACCCCCTCCATGGAAAAGGTCACATGGGGGGCAAAGATATCTTTATAGGGAGAAAGGGGGTGGTCGGTTAAGTAAATGCCCAATACTTCTTTTTCATACCCCAAAAGCTGGTCTTTCGCATATTCCTTGATCTGTTCTTCCTCAGCCGGTGCCAGGTCCATCTCCTCAAAGAGAGAAACCTGACCGGCCAGGTTCCGTCGGCGGGAACCGACAACCGCATCCAGGGTCGTCTCCAGGTCCACCATGAGCTGGGACCGGTGGCGGCCGAAGTCATCCATGGACCCGGCCTTGATCAGGCCCTCGACGGCCTTCCGGTTCATGGCATTTTTGTCCACAGCCAGGACCCTTCGGAGGTAGTCGTCCAGGTCGGTGTAGGTCCTACCGTCCCGGATCCTTCCCTCAACGGTGGCATCCACCAGGGCCTTGCCCACCCCCTTGATGGCCAGGAGGCCGAAGCGGATTTTCCCTTCTTCAGCGGTGAAGGGGCCCATGGAATAGTTGACGTTGGGACCCAAGATCCCGATCCCCATCCGCTGGCTTTCCCGGAGGTAGAGGGCCATTTTATCATAATCCCCCATGACGGAGGTTAAAAGAGCCACCATATATTCGGTGGGATGGTAGTACTTGAGGTGGGCGGTCTGCATGGCCACATAGGCATAGGCCACGGAGTGGGACTTGTTGAAGGCGTATTTGGCGAACTCGATCATCTGGTCGTAGATTTGGTTGGCGATGTCAGCCGGGATCCCCTGGCGGACGCAGCCGGGGACGGGGTCCCCCTCGGCCAGGCTCGCCCCCTCCCCATCCAGGTTTCCATAGATGAAGGTCTTCCGGTTCTCCTCCATGACGGCCATCTTCTTCTTAGACATGGCCCGGCGGAGGTTGTCGGCCCCGCCCAAGGAATAGCCGGCCAGCTGCTGGACCACCTGCATGACCTGTTCCTGGTAGACGATGACCCCATAGGTCGACTTGAGGATAGGCTCCAGCTTGGGATGGAGGTAGTGGACCTTGGAGGGATCGTGGCGGGCGGCCACATACTGGGGGATGTTGTCCATGGGGCCCGGTCGGAAGAGGGCGTTGGCCGCCACCAGATCCTCGAAGCGGTCGGGCCGGAGTTCCCGGAGGAAGTTCCGCATCCCCGTGGATTCAAACTGGAAGATCCCGATGGTTTGGGCCCGGGCGAAGTCCTTGAGAACGGCGGGATCCTGGAGGTCGATGGCGTCGATGTCGATGACCTCTCCGGTCGCTGCCTCGACCATCTCCAGGGTATCTCGGATGACGGTCAGGTTCCGGAGGCCCAGGAAGTCCATCTTCAGAAGGCCCAGCTTCTCCAGCTCGGTCATGTTGTACTGGGTGGTCACCTGGTCCTTGGACCGGGAAAGGGGGACGAAGTGGTCGACCGCCTCCCCGGCGATGAGGACGCCGGCCGCATGGGTGGAGGTGTGGCGGGGGGTCCCCTCCAATTCCCGGGCGAGGTCGATGAGCCGGTGGCTTTCGGGGTCCTCCTGGTAGATCTTCTTGAAGTCGGGGTCCTCACGGATAGCCTCGTTGAGGGTGATCTTCAGGGTGTCGGGAACAGCCTTGGCCACCCGGTCCACCCGGGACAGGGGGATATCCATGACCCGGCCTACGTCCCGGATGGCGTTCTTGGCCGCCATGGTCCCGAAGGTGACGATCTGGGCGACGTGGTCTTCCCCATATTTTTCTTTGACATAGTCGATGACCTCATCCCGGCGGACGTAGTCGAAGTCGATGTCGATATCCGGCATGGAGACCCGGTCGGGGTTGAGGAAGCGTTCAAAAAGGAGGTCATATTTCAGAGGGTCGATGTTGGTGATGGTGAGGGCATAGGAGACGATGGAGCCCGCCGCCGACCCCCGGCCCGGTCCCACGGGGATCCCACTGGACTTGGCATGGGCCACGAAGTCCCGGACGATGAGGAAGTAGTCCACATAGCCCATGGATTCGATGACATCCATCTCATGGCGGGCACGGGCCTTGGCCTCTTCGTAGCGGGCCTGCCTTTCCGCCGGCCCCCGCCCGTAGCGGTCCTCAATCCCTTCCTCAACCAAACGCTCGAAGTAGGCGATGTTGGTCTCCCCGGTGGGGATGTCGAAGTGGGGCAGGTGGAGCTGGTGGAAGATGATCTCCACCTGACAGCGGTCGGCAATTTTCTGGGTGTTTTCCAGGGCCCCTTCGTAGTCGCCGAAGAGGTCCTCCATTTCCTCATAGGACTTGACGTAAAAGTCATCCGAGGGGAACTTCATTCGGTCGGTCTGGGACAGGGTCTTCCCCGTCTGGATGCAGAGGAGGGCATCATGGGCCCGGGCATCCTCCCGCCGGAGGTAGTGGCAGTCGTTGGTGGCCACCAGGGGAATCCCCGTCTCACGGGAGATCTTGGCAAAGGTCCGGGCGATGAGGGCCTCCTCCCGGATCCCGTGGTCCTGGATCTCCAGGAAGAAATTCTCCTTGCCGAAAAGATCCCGGTAGTCCAAGGCCGTCTCCACCGCCCTTTCATAGGGAGAATCCAGGGCTCTTTGGGCGCACTCCCCCTGGATGCAGGCAGAGAGGGCGATCAGGCCCCGGGCGTGGGCCCGAAGGACAGCCTTATCCACATGGGGCCGGCCATGGTGGTAGCCATGGATATAGCCCGATGAGACGATTTTGATGAGATTGTGGTAGCCCTCATTGTTCTCAGCGAGGAGGACCAGGTGGTAGCGGTCCCGGCTGGAGAAGTCCTTTTGGTCTTCTGCCACATAAATCTCGCAGCCGATGATGGGCTTGATCCCCTTTTTTTGCGCCGCCTCATAGAACTGGATGGCCCCGAACATATTGCCGTGGTCGGTGATGGCGACGGAATCCATGTCCTGGTCCAGGCAGAGGTCCATGAGGTCGTCGATCTTACAGAAGCCGTCCAGCAAGGAATAGGGGGTATGCAAATGTAGGTGGGCAAACTTTCCCATTCCTTCCTCCTCTCAAAAAGGGGCCATGATGGCCCCCTTCACTCTCTCTTCTTGGTCAGGTTCTTTTTTCCATCTCATGCTTGCAGTGGGGGCAGCGAACCTTGACCTTTCCCTTCCCCTTGGGCACCCGGAGCTCCTTGCCGCAAGAAGAGCAGGCAAAATAGCGGTAGCCGCCCTCGCCGAAAAGCCGGCGCCGGTAGCGGGTTACTCCCTTGCGAAGGCCCATGGTCTTCCGGAGAAAAGCGGCATTTTCCCGCGACCGCTTGTCAATATCCCGGGAAAGGGACCGGTAAAAGGCATAAAAGGCCAGGGCCAAAGATAGGCCCGACAGGGCCCGGGACTTGAATACAATGATATTCAAGAGGATGAGGACGATGGCAAAGCGGGTGATGAACTGGTTAAGGGGGTCACCGATATAGCGACCCGCCATCCATTGGCGGAATTTTTCCTTCAAGGTGATTCCTTCTCTCTAGGTCTTTTTCAAGTGGGGACTAGTCGGCCAGGGCAGGCAGGATTTCGGAAATGTCCCCATGAAGGACATAGTCGGCCCGGCTGTCAGCCGGAGTGGCTTCCCGGTTGATGAGGATCATCCGGTCTCCTCGATAATAATTCAATAAGCCCGCTGCCGGGTAGACCACCAAGGAAGTGCCTCCGACAATAAAGGTGTCGCAGGAAGCGATGGCCTCGATGGCCTGGCTGAAGGCGACTTGGGGGAGGGACTCCCCATAAAGGGTGACGGCCGCCCGGACATCATGACCACACCGGGGGCAGGGATAGCGACCCTTTCCGGCCATGAAGTCCTCGGTGGGAACTTGGTGGCCGCAATGGGGGCAGTAGATGTCGTGCATATTCCCATGGACCTCATAGACCTCCCGGGAACCGGCCCGCTGGTGAAGGCCATCGATGTTTTGGGTGATGACGGCGGAGAGTTTGCCCTCCTTCTCCCACTTGGCCAGCTGGAGGTGGGCCCCTGAAGGGGGAACCTGGTAGGATTGGTAGCATTCCCGGGTGAAGTCGGCGAAGCCGTCCGGGTCATCCATGCAGAACTCATGGGAAAAATAGTATTCCGGCGGATAGGGCCGGTTGGTCTTTTGGTGGTAGAGGCCATTGGGGGAACGGAAATCCGGGATCCCGGAGGCCGTGGAGACCCCGGCCCCGCCAAAGAAGACCATGTTTTGCGACTCTTTAATGATGGCCTTGACGTCTTCAATTGTGGATTCTTTTCCCTTCATCAGCAATCCTCCTTTGTCACGATGGCGATACCGGCGGAAGCCCCGATCCGGTCCGCCCCGGCCTCAATCATAGCCAGGGCCTCTTCCCGGCTATGGATGCCCCCGGAGGCCTTGACCTTGGCCCGGTCGCCCACCGTCTCTTTCATCAGGCGGACATCTTCCGTCCGGGCCCCGCCGGTGGAAAATCCCGTCGAGGTCTTGACGAAGTCCGCCCCGGCCCGGAGGGCCGCCCGGCAGACGTCCACCTTTTCGGGATCGGTCAAGAGGCAGGTCTCGATGATGACCTTGAGGGTCTTATCCCCGCAAGCCTCCTTGAGGGCCCGGATTTCCTCCTCCACATAGGCCATGTCTCCCGACTTGACCTTGCCGATGTTGATGACCATGTCAATTTCATCCGCCCCGTCTTGGAGCGCTTGCCGGGTCTCAAAGACCTTGGCCGGGGTGGACATGGCCCCCAGGGGGAAGCCCACTACGGAGCAGGTCAGGACGCCCGATCCCTGAAGCCGGTCATGGACCCGAGCGACGTTGGCGGAGTTGACGCAACAGGACCGGAAGCCGTATTCCACAGCCTCCCGGCAGAGTCGGTCGATGGCCTCATCATCAGCATCAGGCTTGAGGAGGGTATGGTCGATGGTCTTTGCCAGGTCCATGTCCTTGACCTTAGTTTTCATAGCCGGGCTTTCCCAGAAGCTTGAACATATTGGCCTTGTAGAATTCCACGCCGGGCTGGTTGAAGGGGTTGACCCCCAGCATATAGCCTGAAACCCCGACGGCCACTTCAAAGAAGTAGATGAGTTGGCCCATGACTTCCGGGGTCCATTCCTCCAGCTCCAGGTAAATATTGGGCACCTGACCATCCACATGGGCCTGGAGGGTACCCAGCATGGCATTCCGGTTGATCTCATGGAGGTCGCGTCCGGCCAGATAGTTGAGCATGTCGTCATTATCCACATCAGAAGGAATGAGGACTTCCTTCCCCGCCTTCTTGATCCAGAGGACGGTCTCAAAATGGATCCGGGGACCTTCCTGGATCCACTGGCCAAGGGAGTGGAGGTCGGTGGTATTCATGACAGAAGCCGGGAAGAGGCCCTTACCCTCCTTACCTTCGGATTCTCCGTAAAGCTGTTTCCACCATTCCTGGAAGTACTTGAGGAAGGGCTCATAGGCCACCAGGATTTCCATGAACTTGCCCTGGTCGACCATGACATTCCGCATGGCCGCATATTGGAGGGCAGGGTTCTTATCGAAGTCTTCGTTCAGGTAGAGGTCCATCCCCTTTTGGGCTCCGGCCATGAGGGCATCAATGTCAATCCCGGCGACGGCGATGGGAAGGAGGCCGACGGCGGTCAGAACAGTGAAGCGGCCACCCACATCATCCGGAACGACAAATTCCTCATAGCCACTCCGATCGGCCAGGTTTTTCAGGGCTCCCTTGGCCCGGTCGGTGGTGACAAAGATCCGGTCCTTCAAGCCTTCCTTCCCCACCTTTTCTTCCAGGAGATCCCGGAGGAGGCGGAAGGCCAAACCGGGTTCAGTCGTGGTCCCGGACTTGGAAATGACGTTGATGGAGAAGTCCTTGTCCTTCAAATAGTCCAAAAGCTGGGCGGTCACTTCCGTTGACATATGGTTGCCGGCGTAGACCACCTGGACCTTGCCGGTCTCATAAATCGGTGAAAAAGCCTCCACCACGGCCCGGGCGCCCAAGTAGGAGCCCCCAATCCCGATGACGACCAGGACCTGGGAGTGGCCCTGGATTTTCTTAGCCGCCTCCTTGATTCGGCGGTATTCCTCTTTATCGTATTCTTGAGGAAGTTTAATCCATCCGGTGAAGTCGGACCCTTCCCCTTCTCCCTTCATCAGGGTCCGGAGAGCCTCCTGGGCTAGGGCCTTTTTTTCTTGAAATTCGCGGTCAAATCCTGCATTTGAAAAATCAATCTTCATGGGTCCTCCTTGGTTTTTTCGGTCGGGACGCTAGCCTGCCCCCGGCCTCCTCATGGAAAAATTCCAATCCCTCAGTCCAGGCAGTCCACCTGGAGGAGGGCAATATCATCCTTCTGGCTTCCTGACCGGAAGTCATCGATGGTTTGGGCAATGGTATCCAACATGGAAAGTCCGGACTTTTGGACCAGGTCCATGAGCCGGTCTGTTCCAAAGGCCTGGCCCTCTTCGTTCATGGTTTCTGTTGCCCCGTCGGTATAAAAGAGGAAGCGGTCATTGGTCTGGTAGACAAGCTGGTGCTGTTGGTAGCGGTGTTGGTCGAATAGGGGGGAAATGAACATGCCCCGAGCCTGAATTTCCTCCACCCGGTCTCCCCTCTTGAGTAGAGGGAAGGCGTTGTGGCCGGCATTGGCATAGGTCATGGTGTGGTTTTGGGTATCGAATAAGGCATAAAAAATGGTGAAATACTGGTCATCGGAAATGGAGATCTCCGCAAACCGGCTCTTGAGCGAGTCCAAGACCTTGCCGGGCTGGCGGATCTTTTCTTCTTTTAGAATGGACCGCATGGCCTGGCGAACGAACATGGTCAGGATGGAGGCTGAAATTCCGTGCCCCACCACATCGGAAATATATAGGGCGATCTTGCCTTGGCCCAAGGTGACCAGGTCAAAGAAGTCGCCGGAAAGCTCATTGTTAGGATAGTAGCGGTAGTTGAAACGAAGGGGGCCATAAGCTGTCAGAGAAGGCAGCATGTCCTCCTGGAGGGACCGGGCAAAATTCATTTCCCGGGAGATCCGGAGCTGGTCTCCGTAAAGCTGGCTGGTGAATTGGGACTGGCTGGTGATGTCCCGAAAGACCTGGACCACCTGGTCCACCTCTTCCCCATCCATCACGGGCGAGCAGGTCAAAGCATAGACGGTCGGCCCGATGCAGAGTTCAGTCCGGTAGGCCTGGCCATCCCGGAAGACCCGCTTGGCATTGACCAGGGGAAAAGATTTGACCAGCAAGGGATCTTGGGCTAACTCGAGGACCATGGCTCGGTTTTCATAGACCACCTCAAGGTTGCGGTCAACCACTCGGATGGCATCTTCCATGGCATCCAACCACTGGAAAGCGGAAGTGTCCTTTGACTCCGTCCGTTGAACTAACTTTTTCCCTCGATTTTCCCCCATGGAGGCCCTCCTCCCTATCAAAAACTTCCTCGACACGATCCCTATTATTTTACCATAGATTGATTAGAGAATTGTAGGCCCTATCCCTAGCGGAAAAGGTCGGGATCTGGCCCATGAAATTGGTAATACGTGGTTTCCAGACCTCCGTTAAAGAGCTTCCGCCGTCGGTCTGCCTCCCTCCCCATCCATTCCTCCAGGTCCTTGGAGGGGGTGATGATGAAGTGGGACCAGGTCCGGAGCCGGCCATGGGTCTGAGCATAGGTCCGGAGGAGGGCTTCCGCCTCCCGGTCCTCCTCCAGCCGTCTTCCATAGGGCGGGTTGGTGATGACGATGCCGAAATTTTCCCGGAGCCTGGCCTCCTCCATTTTTTTCGGGACGAAGGTGATGTCTTCCTTGACCCCGGCCAGGTCGGCATTCTTGACGGCCTTGAGAATGACGCTTTCGTCGATATCGAAGCCCATGAGGTCCAGCTTATGGTCCAGGTCGATCCGGGCCATCCGGTCCCGGCGGACTTCCTTAAAGACGTCAGGACCAACCCAGGGCCAGGCCATGGCGAGGAAGTCCCGGTCCAGGCCGGGGTCGATCTTCCGGGCCATCCGGGCTGCCTCGATCAGGATGGTTCCGGACCCACAAAAGGGATCAAAGAGGGGGCGGTCCGGCGTCCAGTAGGAGAGCTTGACCAGACCAGCCGCCAGGGTTTCTTTCAGGGGGGCCGGCCCCTTTTCCTTCCGGTAGCCCCGCTTGAAAAGACCCTCCCCCGTCGTATCCAGGAGGACCTGGCAGAGGTCCTTCCGAATGCGGATCTCTACCGGAAAAAGGGCCCCTTCTTCAGAGAAAAAATCCCGGTGGTAGGTCTCCTTGAGCTTTTCCACAATGGCCTTCTTGGCTATGGATTGGATGTCGGAAGGAGAGGCCAGCTTGGATTTGACGGTATGGGCCGTGACCGGGAAGCGGGCGTCTTCCGGGAGGATCTCGCCCCAGGGAATCCAGTATATCCGGTCAAAGAGGCTGTCGAAGTCCCGGCTGGAGAAGCGGACCACTTCCACCTCCACCCGGTCTGCTACGGTCAGGGCAATATTGGCCAGGGCAATCTCCCGGGCCCCTCCCTCGAAAAGAACATGACCCTCCTCCACCCGAACCCCTTCAAAGCCCAGGTCTTCGCATTCCTTCTTCACCACAGCCTCCAGGCCAAAAGCGGCCGTAGCATGGATGGTCCACCGGTCTTTCATCTCCCCCTCCTCTCTTTCCACCTCTCCTAGCTCTTCGTCGGTCCTTCTTCCCATTTTACCACAGGAAAAGAAGACCCCGGCAGGCATCCGCCTACTGGGGTCTCGGGGATTATTCAGTAAGTTTCCA
>JAQYCE010000039.1 GCA_029003555.1 Bacillota bacterium
CACTTTCTTCCCGATGAGGCTGGCCGTCTCATAGCGATTCTCTCCGCCGATCCGCTCGACCTTGGCCACTAGCTTGCTGATTTCCTCTTCGACCGATTTGGAAATTGCACCATTCAGACCCATGATATAGGCATTTTTGGCGCCAAGACGCTTCATTTCCTTTGCCGTCTCTGCATCAAGATAGTCCGTATGGGTGAGGAGAATGGGCGCATCCAATGCTTTGGCAAGAACGCTGGCTGTCAGGGCATCCGGGAAAAGATCCCTTCTGGCAATGACCACGTTATCAGCCTTGTCAAAGAACTTGCTGGAAACCAAGCTTGCGGTCCCGGTCCGATCCTCGCCGCCAATTACCTCGACCTTACCCTCCGATTTGCTGGGAACGGTCGGATTGGCCGGGATGACCGGATCAACCGGTTTCTCTCCCCACTGGGCATAAACCGTCATATCATTCTCAACGATGGTATCTTTGGTAAAGGCCTCGCCCGTTCCGTCGGCTTTGGTATTCCAACCCTTAAGGACTTTGTATTGCACCCCATCTGGATTAAAACTTCCCTTATCTGTCCTGAGTAAGTTTCCATTTTTATCATAGATTTTAAAAGCTACATTTTTCCAAGCCTCTGCCGCCTCTTCTGGAGCACCGCCAAAAACAATTAACTTCCTCTCCTCTCCAATAGTTTCTTTAGAAGACCCAAAAACATCGTTTGTTTTACTTGAAATAAAAATTTCCGGTAAAATTTCAAGAACAAACTCATCATCTTTAATTTCAATAGGCTCCCCTGCCGCCAATGCCTGGTTCCCGCCCATAAAGAAGAGGGCCCAAGCCGCCAGGAATGACAAGGCCGTCAATCCTAGTGCTTTCTTCAAAAATTTTTTCATCATAGGCTCCTTTACTTTGTTCTACCTTAGCTACAAAAGTATTCATCTTCATAAGCTAAGCATATATATATATTAAGTCAAGGAAAATCTATGCCTACTCAGTGCCTGAATGAGCCGACCTCAAAAAAAGGCCGCCGAGAAAATCTCGGCGGCCCCGATGGGCAAACTCCTAAAAAGGGAACTCCATCATGAGAACTCCTACAACAAACTCTTCACCACCATATAGACCATCAATAGGGCGGCCAGGCCGATCCGGTAGTAGCCGAAAACGGCGAAGTCCTTCCGCTTGATGTAGTCCATAAATTTCTTGATGACCACATAGGCCACGATGAAAGAGAGGACCAGGCCCAGGAGGATGAGGATCCACTGGTAGAGGGTGAAGCCGCCCAGGTTTTTGATGACCTTGAGGAAGGTGGCGCCCAGCATGGTGGGGATGGCCAGGAAGAAGGAAAATTCGGCGGCGGCGACACGGGATGAGCCCAGGATCATGGCTCCCAGGATGGTGGCGGCGGACCGGGAGGTGCCGGGAACCAGGGCCAGACATTGGAAGCAGCCGATGAGGAAAGCGGTCCGGAGGGGGAGGTCGCTGACCTCTTCGTAGGCGGCGGGGCCACGGCCGGCGTTCCATCTTTCGATGGCCAGGATGAGGACCCCATAGAGGAAGAGGGTGACGGTCACAACGGGCATATTCATGAGCTTGGCGTCGATCATGTCATCGAAGAGGAGGCCCAGGATGGCGGCCGGAATGCAGGCGACCAGGACCTTTCCCCAGAGGCGGAGGGTCTTGGCGTCGGCGGCCTGGGTCAGCTGGTAGTGGACCTTGGTCTGGAAGTTAAAGTCCTCATAGCGCCGGGGCTTTTGGGGGTGGGGCTTGTTTTTGGACCAGGGGTTGAGGCGGTCGAAGTAGAGGACGACCACCGAGAGGATGGCCCCCAGCTGGATGATGACGGTGAAGGCGTTGGCAAAGGCCTCCGGGGAGAGCTTGATGAAGTCGTTGACCAGGATGAGGTGGCCGGTGGATGAGATGGGGAGGAATTCCGTGACCCCCTCCACCAAGGACAGGATGGCTACTTTAAGAATGTCTAAAAGGGTTCCCATGTTTGATCTCCATAATGTTCTAAAAAGCTGTGGTGGACCCCGTGGTTAACGTAGCCCAGGATGGCGTCAACCGCCACATTCTGGCCGGAGCGGAAGATGGAATCTTCCACCATGGGGTTCTCCTTCTTGAGTTCTTGGAGCAGGCCCTTGACGAACTTCCGCCGGGAGCCTTCGGATTTCTGGGTTACGGTGCAGGCGCAGTCCAGGGCCTTGAGTCCCACCCCGTCCCGCCAGCGGATGATGGCTTCCTCTTTGATCAGGATCATGGGCCGGAGGAGGTCCATGTTCTCGAAATTCCGGGCAACGATCTTGGGCATCATGACCTTGAAGTTGCCGGAGAAAAGGACGTTGAGGAGGGTGGTTTCGATAACGTCATTGTAGTGGTGGCCCAGGGCCAGCTTGTTGCAGCCCATCTCCTGGGCCTTGGCATAGAGGAAGCCCCGCCTCATCCTTGCGCAAAGATAGCAGGGGGCCTTGGGCTCCTCGCTGTCCGTGACGGCGAAGACGTCCGACCGGTAGATGGTGGCCGGAATCTCAAGCCAGGCCAGGTTGAATTCCAAAAGCTCCCTGTTGATGGGCGCATAGCCCGGGTCCATGGCTAAAAACTCCACTTCAAAGGGAATCTTGGAATAGCGGGAGAGGATTTGAAAGAGCTTGGCCAGGAGGAGGGAATCCTTGCCCCCCGAAATGGCCACCCCCACCTTATCCCCAGGCGCCAGCATGTCATATTCCTTGAGGGCCTTGGTGAACTTGGCCACGGTGTCGATCCGGTAGGTGGTCTGGATCTTGTGCTCGATCTCCTTCATGGGGAGGAGGTCCCGGCCGAAGTATTCATAGGCTCGGGGGTAGGCCCGAGCCACCGCTTCTTCATGACTCTCCCCCTCCCGGGGCCGGACTCCGATGGTCTTGGCATCCCCCACAGGGATGGTGTTGGCTTGGGCCAGGTCCTCCCGGCTGAAATGCCGGCGGAGGATGTCCTGGCCGGTTTCCATGCAGCTGTCTTCCATCACCCCCTCCTTTCTTTCTCTACCAACGGACCCGGGCTCATATCGCCGGCATCCGGATAATTTTCTTGATCATAGCGGCAGGTGTAGATCCTCGACGCCGCATGCCGGGGAGCCACCTTGATGGTCATCCCCCGGTCGGGGTCGATGCCCTCCTCCATGAGGACAGCCCGGACCGTAGCCAGAGAAATCTCCGGCGTGTTGTTTTCTTCCGATAGGTGGGCTAAGAGGACCACCTCATCCTCCCCCCGAAGGAGGCTGGCCAAGGCCTGGCCCGCCTGGCGGTTGGAGAGGTGGCCCCGGTTGGAAAGGACCCTTTCCTTCAGTTGCTCGGGATAGGGGCCATTCAAAAGCATGGCCACATCATGGTTGGCTTCCAGGTAGAAAATATTGGAGTCCGCAACCCGGTCCATAATCCGGTCATCCAAAAATCCTGTGTCCGTTAGGATCGTGGCCTTCTCCTCATGACTGGTGAAGGTGTAGCCCACCGGGTCCACCGCATCATGATGGATAGGGATGGCCCGAACCTCCAGCCCCTTCCACTCGAAGGCCTGGTCGTTCATGAAGACGATCCGGTGGTTGGGGGCAATCCGGCCCAGTCGCTTGGCCATGGCCCCCCAGGGATTCTCATTGGCAAAGACCGGGATCCGGAAGCGCCGGCTCAGGACCCCCACCCCTTGGATGTGGTCCGCATGCTCATGGGTCACAAAGATCCCATCCAACCGCCTGGGGTCGATGCCTGCTGCCTGGAGGATCTCCTGGATTTGTCGTCCCGACTTCCCCGCATCGACCAAAAAGCAGACCTGGTCGCTCTCCACATAGACGCAGTTGCCGGAGGAACCCGATGAAATGGACTGGACTTTCATAAGCGTATCCTTTCTATCACAATTAATTAGAATACTAAAGAAAAGGGGAGATGACAAGATGATTGGTGGGGTGGACGTGGTGTGCCGGGGAGCAAGGTGAGCCCCCTTTTCTTCAAAAATCTGCGCTCCGGGGGGCCTGGCGAAGCCCCCTTTCTGCCAAAATCCTCGCTCCGGGGGGCCTGGCAGAGCCCCCTTTTCTTCCATAATCCCCGCTCCAGGGGGCCTGTCGGAGCCCCCCCTTCTGCCAAAATCCTCATTCCGGGGGGCCTAGGCTAGCCCCCTTTTCCCCGGTCTCACCAAATGAGGAGGATGCGCATGTGCTGATCCTCCTTATTCGATCAATTTTTCGAGGCTAGGGGGAAATACAGCTCTACTTAATATTTACAATTTAGAATTAACAAGGTATGATTTATTTAGGAAAGGGTTTGTTCAAAATAATTAAATATGTGTATTAAGAAAAGGAGATGATGATGAGAAAAACTACTTTACTCCTACTTGTTCTTTTGCTGGCCATTACATCTTGTCGTCACCCTGGAGAAAACAACAAATTAGATGGTAACGTAGAGAGTTCAAAGGTTCAAGAAGCGATCAAGGAAAAAGCCTCCGGTTCTCAAGCATTTCTTGTTAAACAAGAAAAAGAAGGATTCTCCCTTATTCTGGTAAAAAAAGAATCCGATCAATACCTCACAGAAGTCTATTCCCCTATTTTTCTTGGCCCTAATGGCCTTGTCAGGGTAGAGGATCCCACACAGGATCCCCCTTCTCTAGTGAAGGAAGCTGGCGAAGATCTCTCGCCTTCAGCCATAGCCAGTGATATCCAAAAAAATATTTACCGGATCTGATTCAAAAATATGAGGAAGAAGGGTATGAGACCGTTTATTTAACCCCAATGGAGTAGTGGGTAAAACACCTCTTATCTTGATCGCCAAGAAAAACCTCATTCGTTCACAAGCTTAATCGATGCCCCCTTTACCGGAAACTCCGGTAAAGGGGGCTTTCTCTTTTCTTTCTCTTTTCCTATTGATAATAGAATCGTCCCCTTTGGGGTATAAAAGAGGCCGTGTTATAATCTAGCTATGCAATTTTTCTGCCCTCATCCTGCGATCGAGGATAGCTTATCCTGATCGATCGCCTTGCCCTTGTTCGAAGGAGGTTTTATGAACTGGTACCAAGAATCTGTCCAGGAGGTGGAGAAGGCCTTGTCCACCCAGGCCGCCCGGGGTCTCTCTGCAACGGAAGCCCAAGCCCGCCTGGAGAAATATGGCCCCAACAAGCTGTCAGAGTCCAAGAAGAAGCCCTTTATTGAAAAGTTGATCGACCAATTTAAGGATCCCTTGGTCATCATCCTGATCGTGGCTTCCATCTTCTCCATGTTCACCGGGGATATGGTCGAGGCCATCATGATCATTGCCATCGTCATCCTCAACGCCGCCCTCTCCATCTACCAGGAAGGCAAGGCAGAGGATTCAGTGGCCGCCCTCCAGGAGATGTCCTCCCCCAATGCCAAGGTGGTCAGAGAGGGCCGGTCCATGGAGGTCAAGTCTGAGGACCTGGTCCCTGGCGATGTGGTCCTCCTGGAAACCGGGGACATCGTTCCGGCTGACCTCCGCCTCTTTGAATCCTCCAACCTCCAGATCGATGAGTCCTCATTCACCGGAGAATCCGTCGCCGCAGAGAAGGACGCTACTACGTCTTATACCGATGAGGTGGGCATTGGGGACCGGGCCAACTACGCCTACTCCTCCACCATCGTGACCTATGGCCACGGCAAGGGCATTGTCACGGATACGGGCCATGAAACGGAGATCGGGAAGATCGCCTCCACCATCGAATCCTTCGAAGAAGAGGCCACCCCCCTCCAGCGCAAGCTCAACGTCCTCTCCGGCCAGCTGGGCAAGCTCATCATCGGCGTGGCCATCTTTGTCGGCATCCTGGGCTTCATCGCCGGCAATGAAATCACCGACATCATCATGACCGCCATCTCCCTGGCGGTGGCGGCTATCCCCGAAGGGATGACCGCTGTCGTCACCATCGTCCTCTCCATCGGGATGAACCGGATGGCCGAGCGCAACGCCATCGTTAAAAAACTCCTCTCCGTAGAAACTCTGGGCACCACCACCGTCATCTGCTCGGATAAGACCGGGACCCTGACCCAAAACGAAATGACCGTGACCAAGATCTTCACCGACGATGAGGTTCTGGAAGTGTCCGGAACCGGTTACGCCCCCGAAGGGGAGATCACCCGAGAGGGCCAGAGCCTGGATGCCGGGGAACATGAGGTTCTTCGAACCATGGTCACCATCGCCGCCTCCGCTAACGATGCGGAAATCACCGAACATGAGGGCAATTACGACTGCCTGGGCGACCCGACGGAGGGAGCCCTCCTGACCATGGCTGCCAAGGCCCATGTGGATGTCCAGGGCCTGGCGGACCGGATCCCCCGCCTGGCGGAAATCCCCTTCGACTCCGACCGGAAGATGATGACCACCTTCAACGAAGGCTTCTTCGAAGGGAAGGTTGCCTCCTTCACCAAGGGCGCTCCCGACATCATCATCGAAAAATCCAACCGGGTCCTCCTCAATGGAGAGGTCCGGGAATTTACCCCTGACCTGAAAGAAAAGGCCCTGGCCATGAACACCGACTTCGCCTCCCAAGCCCTCCGCTGCCTGGGCTACGCCTACCGGACCTGGGACGGTCTGCCGGCAAAGGAAGACCAGACCTCGGATACGATCGAAAAGGACATGATCTTCGTGGGCCTGACCGGGATGATCGACCCCCCGCGGCCCGAAGTCAAGGCGGCCATTGCCGAAACCAAGTCCGCCGGCATCACCACCATCATGATCACCGGGGACTACCTGGAAACGGCCTACGCCATCGGCAAAGACCTGGGCATCTGCCAAGACCGGTCCCAGGCCATGATGGGCCGGGAGCTCAACGATAAGACCCCCGAAGAAGTCCAGGAGATCGTCAAGACCACCCGGATCTTTGCCCGGGTCTCCCCGGAAAACAAGGTTCAGATTGTCGAAGCCCTCAAGGCCAACGGCGAAATCACCGCCATGACCGGGGACGGGGTCAATGACGCCCCCGCCATCAAACGGGCCGACATCGGGATTGCCATGGGGATCACGGGAACCGACGTGGCCAAGAACACGGCCAACGTCATCCTGACCGACGATAACTTTGCCACCATCGTCAACGCCGTCGAGGAAGGCCGGACCATCTACTCCAACATCAAGAAGTTCATCTCCTTCCTCCTCTCCTGCAACGTCGGCGAAGTCATCGTCATCGCCGTGGCCATGATTATCGACATCTGCCTGATCTTCTCCAATAGCGGTCACCAGTTTCCCACCCCCCTCTCGCCCATCATGCTCCTCTGGCTCAACCTGGTCACCGACTCCCTCCCAGCCCTGGCCCTGGGAATGGAACCCGGTGAACCTGACATCATGAATGTTCCCCCGAGAGACCCCAAGGAAGCCATCATCGACACCAAAATGAAGCGGTCCATCATCGTCCAAGCCGTAGCCATTGCCGTTGCTACCCTGGCCTCTTTCGCCATCGGTTACTACTACTTTGGCCAAGGCCTGACCGGAGCTGAAAAGCTGGCGGAAGGCCGGACTATGTGCTTCTCCACCCTGATCCTGGCTGAGCTCTTCCGGGCCATGGCCGCCCGGTCTGACACCTACACCATGTCCCAGATCGGTTGGTTCTCCAACAAGTCCATGATCTACGCCATCCTCGTCGGTGTCGCCCTCCTCCTCATCGTCCTCTACATTCCCCAGCTCCGGACCCTCTTCGATGTGTCTTTCATGACCCTCAAGGAATGGGTCCCCACCCTGGTCCTCTCCATCATTCCCTTTGCCGCCACCGAAGTCTACGAGGGCATAAGCCGGAAGTAAGACGAAAACCCAACAAAAGAAAAAAAGCGACGCCGGAAGGGAATTTCCTTCCGGCGCCGCTTTTTTCTTGCTCCCGCCTCATCCTTCTGAAGCCAAGTCCTCATAGCGGATGGGGTCGGTCCGTCCCTCGAAGCGGGAGAGGGGGACAGCCTTTGACCATGCGGCAGAGGACAGGGGGAGCTCCTGGAAGTTCCTCTGGAGATAACGGCTGACATCGACGATGGTGGCGTCCTCACTCGGCCCACCGGAGAGGGCCAACTGGACCCCGCCTTGGATGGCGTTCTCCGCCAGGTCCATCATGGCATCATAGTCCTTCCGGCTGGCCAGGTAGACCCCCCCTTTGTAGGGAACCAGGTAGGCCCCCTTGTAGTCCTCCTTAAGGTCCTCATAGGTCAGGGTCTGGCCCAAGCCCTCTGGCTGGTAGAAGGTCAGGCTTTGGGCTTGCCCGGCCGTTTCCGGATAGGCGGTCCGGTATATAGTGAAGCTGACCTTGTTTTTTCCCCGAGACTGGGAGGTCAGAACCAGGCCCTCCTTCTTATAAATCATGTCCCCATTTCCGTAGGGGTAGAAGGCCTGGACCAGGAGGCCGGCTTTAGAGGGCGTCAAAATAGCCCAATAACCCTGGACATTTTCCCGGGTCTCCCCCCGCATGGAGGCGTGGATGAGGTATTCCGGGTGGCCATCCCTGTCCAGGTCCACCAGCCCAACCTCATAGGCCGGCTCGGTCGTCGGCTTGTTCTTCCGCAAGTCATCGATCCCCAGGCGGTCAAAGGGGCCGGCGGCGTAAAGAGGCAGGTTATATTCCCACTCCACCCGGAAGGCATCGTCGAGGAGCTTGTCCGTCAGCTTCTCCCACTCTTCCTCCGGGCTCATGGCTTCCCCAGACGGACCTTCCTCACCGACCTCCGTCCCTTCTTGGACCAGCTTTTCCACCCGGTCCAGGGTCAGGGGCGGCGTATCCATGGCGGAGAAGACCTCATCGACCATGGCCCCCTCCCTGGCCTTCCGGTAGAGGACCAGGCGGAGGCCAGAATCGACCCCCTTCCAGGTCTCCACCAGGGATTCCAGGTCGGGGTCGCCAGCGATGGCTTGGGCCTCTTCGGGGCTGACTACCCGGACGGTCAGCTTAGAGGGATAATCCTCTTCCTGCCCCTTTTCTCCGGAACGAATCCGGGAAAGGAGGTCGGCCGGGGTCAGACCCTGGAAACTCGCCTCATGGCGGCTGTAAAGGTCATAGCCGTCCTTCCCGGCCTGGACAAAGACCTGGCGGGAGAGGTCGGGGTCTCCGGAAAAGTTCAGGGAAAAGGGGACCGGGGAGGAGGAAGCACTCGCCAGAGGAAGGTTGGAGGAAATCCGAGGATTCTCAGTAGATCCGGCCAGGAGCCGGTTCCCCTTGGCCATCTTCTTCTCCGGATCCGGCTTACCTGGTCCTCCTGAAGGTCCCCGGTCACCCGACTCCTCCGGATTCCCGGACCCTCCTTCGATGGACTGGTCCGGATAATGGATGGACAGCTCCCGGGTTGCCTTGACCGAATTGGGCAGGTTGGGTTCTCTCAGCTTGTCAGCCTCATAATTGGCTTCTTTGGGGGCATCCGCCCCCTCCTTTTCCTCCCAAACAACCTGTGGCAGGTCCTCTTTCTTTTCTTGGGATTCCTCCAGGGCGACTTCATTCCCCGAATCCTCATTCTTGACCAGGGTCTTGGGCGGCCCCCCTCTCCAGCTGAAGAAGAGGAAGGCCAAGAGGGCCAATCCGACCAGGCCAACCAGGGCTCCGACCTTCTTTTTGTTGGCCCCTTCCCGGAATAAATCCTCTTCCGGGTCAGAAAAATCTTCCCCATAATCTTCCTCATCGTAAGCCGGGGGGAAGGCCTGGTCCAGGTCCTCTTCGTAGGTGTAGTCCCCATATTCCTCATGGTCAGCCATCTCCCAGACCTTCCTGGACTTGCCCGGTTGGTAGACCCTGACCCCTTCATCGTCCACTTCCCCATCCATAGACGGGTTGTCAAATCGGTTGGGGTCGGCCCCTCTCTCAGGGCGATTCTTTACCCACTGGGGGATTTTGGGGTTGTCCTTCCCCCAACCCGGTAAGGTTTCTCTTGCCATATCCACTCCTTCAATGACCTCCACAGGTCAATTCAAGATCCTTTTTCTCATTTATATCCAATTTTTATCAAGGGATTTTGAGGATGAAAAGAAGAAACTTCCTCCTTAATCTACTATACTGGAAGAAAGATTTTATTCACACTATCTTTACCCGGAAAGGTCAGCTATGTACGAACGAATTTTAGAGAATACGAAAAAAATCAGCCTGATCCTCATCGCCCTGGTCCTGGTCATTCTCCTGGCGGCCATCGGGGTTATCCACCAGGTCACCGGGGTGCCGGCCCTGGCCCCCCAAAAGGCCACCTTGCCCGAAGAGGTGAAGGCGGCCCAGGAATCCCCTGCTGAGGACCCTGCTTCCGATGAGGCAAATCTCAATATGGAAAGCGATGGCTTTGCCGTAATCATTGACGGCAAGGCGGCCGGCCAAGTCGCCGATCAAGAATAGGAGGGGCCATGTTTTGTCCAAAGTGCGGATCATGGAATCCGGAAGACGAAAAAACTTGCCGAGCCTGCGGGGCCAGCTTGAACAAGGAGGAAAGGCCGGAAGAAGAAATGGAGTCCACCCAGCCCCTGACTCCCATTCCTCCGGAGGAGGACGTCTCGGAAGTCACCGAATCTCCGGAAGATGAAGTCCCTATCGCAGAAGCGATTCCGGTTGAAGAGGAGGCCCCTAAGGAAGAAGAGGCCCCTAAGCTGGACCTGGACCCGGACCAGTATTTGGAGAGGGCCCGGTCCTACGGGGAAGCGGACTATTATGAGGAATTCTTTAACCCGGACAAGGCCCAGGCCCCCTATCGGCCGACCCCGTCACCGCCTCCTGCCCCCCGGAAGAGGGGGTTCTCGGCCTACCAGACCATTTTAGTGGTGGCCCTGTTGGCCTTCCTGGCCATCCTCTTCTTCGGCCGCCGCCTCCTCCGCCCACGCTTCACCCCCCAGGCCGTCAGCGAACACTTTTTCGTCGCCCTAGCCAACAATTCCCCCAAGGAAGCCCTCCGCCTCCTCGACCGGGAGGAGGAATCCCTCCAGCTCAACGACCAGTCCCTGGCCATCCTCCAGAAATTCTACCAGCTGGATAAGGTCTCCTCCTATTCCGTCATCGACGAAGGCTTCATTATGGACACCATCAAAGGCAACAAGGGGAACTTGAAAAAGGACCTGACCATCGAATACATGGTGGAAGGGTCCCAGGAAGTCTACAAGTTCCCCCTGACCCTGGAGAAAAAGAACACCCGGTCCTTCCTCTTCTTTGACAATTGGAAGGTCCGCCCCGAAACCTATGCCCTGGATGAATTCCAGGTCAAGGTCCCTCCCTCCGCCCAGGTTTCCATTGACGGAAAGATCGTCAGCCAAAACTTCCTGGATAGAGAGCGGGATGATGACGGTTGGGATGTCTACCGCCTGCCCGGCATCCTCCGGGGTGACCATTTCCTGGAGATTTCCGGCAAGGGGGTCCCCCTGGTAAAAGAAGTCATCCCGGTGGATGACCGCCATAAGACCCTATCCATGGCAGACCTCCCCCTCAGCCCGGAGGCCATCCAGGCCCTCAATCAACAAGCCCTGAAAAATTTCCGGACTATCCTCCTTTCCGCTGCCCAGGACAAGGACTTCGAGACCATCGCCCCCCTCTTCCTCCATGAGGATGGTGTCCGTCAGAATGCGGAGAGGAAATACCAGACCCTGAAGAATGACCTCAAGAAGTATTCCAACTTCACCGTGGACAAGGTCCGGGTCCAGGCCTTCCCCAAGACCGACGAAGTCCTCATCAAAGCCTCCTGCACCAAGACCCTGGCCCAAACCAGCCTCTGGGAAAAGCTAGCCGGGGCCTTTTCCTCCGACGACTACACCATGAAAATCGCCTTCCGCTTTGTCGACGGAAAATGGGTCCAGGCCAACTTCAATGCCGCCCTCCCCTGGGACTAGGTCATGGCCGGTCCATGAGGCGAAAAAACGCAACAAAAAAAGCGACCTCCTCAGGCCCTAGGCCAGTGGAGGTCGTTTTTCTTTTTATCTGTCAATCGAACCTACTTTCCCAATGGTCCGCTTGGTGGGCTTCATAGCAGAGGCGGATGGAGGCCTCATTGACCCTCCCCGCCGATAGGGGTGGGAGCCGGTCAATGGGGAAGAAGGCTGCCGCCTTGGTTTCCGGGTTGGCCTTGAAATCCGTGACGACCTCAATCCCCTCCTCGTTGACCTCCCCGGCCCAGTCCGTCCGGCAGGTCACATAGCACTTGTAAACTTCATAGGGGATGACTTCCTTATAGTCATTCTCCGACCGATTCTGGACGGTGACCAGGCGGTGGGCGGTGACGGCGATGCCCGCCTCTTCCATGCACTCCTTCTCGGCATTTTTCCTAAGGCTAATCCCGGCATCACACCAACCACCCGGCAGGGACCACTCCTCATTCCGCCCTTCCAGAACCAGGAGGACCCGGTCCTCCCGGAAAACGGCCACCCGGACTTCCACCTTGGGGGTTTGGTAGCCCTTGTCGCCGGCAAAAAGACCCAGGACCTTTTCCGTGGTCACCCCGGTTTTCTCCGCCATCATCCGGGAAGCAATCTTCCGGATCCCTTCAAAGCGCTCCTTGTCGAAAGGATCTCTCGTGTATTCCAGGCCCTGCTGGGCATAAAACTGGAGGGTCTTGGCCCAGTCCAACCAGGGTGCCATCCCCTCTCGAGGATGGGCATAGGAAATGAGCTGGTGCCAATAGTAGAGGAGGCGGTAGCGGACCGGTTCGGCCAGGCTCTCGTCATAAACCAAAGAAAGGTCCATGGGGACCCACTTGGCATCCATGGTCTCCCCCTCCTGGAGCCGGACCTCTTCGATGGTGAGGTCCTTATGGAGGAAGTAGGCGTGGAGGAGGTGTTGGCCGTTGATGGAAGGGAGCTTTCCCAGGAAGACCAAGTCATCCGGGTCAGCTGAGATCCCCGTCTCCTCCTCCAATTCCCTCCGGGCGCTCTCCTTGGGGTCCTCCCCTGACAGGCAGGCGCCCGCCGTATTCTCCCACAGGCCCGGCCAGGACTTGTTCATGGCCCGCCGGGTCAGAAGGATCTCCCCCTTGGAATTTAGGGTGAAGACGCAGACAATGTGGTTATGGCTTCCCTCCGGATACCGGTCCCCCCTTTGGAAAGTCCCCAGCAAATGGTCGTCCTGGTCAAAGAGGTCAATCCACTCCCTTTCTTCATATTGGTCGGACATCATAGGCTCCTTTATTTTTCATCCACGGTCACATTGAGGGTGGTCCTGAATTTGCTGATGATCTTCTTTTCCAGGCGGGATATGGTCATCTGGGAGACATTGAGTTCCTCCGCAATGGAGATTTGGGTCCGCTTGTCATAATAGCGGTAGTAGAAGATCTTCTTCTCCAGGTCGTTGAGGGATTCCGTCAGCCGGTCCACGACATCGTTGAAATCCACATCCTCATAGGCCTCATCCTCCACCCCGATCATATCCCCCAGGTTGATCTCCCGGTCATCTCCGGAATTGTCGAAGGTCATATCCAGAGATTGGGGGGTGTAGACCTTGGAGGCTTCCATGGTCTCCAAGACCTCTTCCACCGAAACACCCAGTCGGTCGGCAATATCGTCCACGGTCGGCTGGCGCTGGAGCTCTTGGGCCAGGGAGGACCGGGCCAGGTTGACTTTTTTGGACAGCTCCTGGATCCGCCGGGGGACCCGGATGACCCAGCCCTTGTCCCGGAAATAGCGCTTGATCTCCCCGACAATGGTCGGCGTAGCAAAGGAAGAAAATTCGTAGCCCTTGGATACATCGTAGCGGTCGATGGCAAAGACCAAGCCCATACAAGCCACTTGGTAGAGGTCATCATATTCGATGCCCCGGTTGACATACTTCTTGGCCAGGATTTCCGCAATATAAAGGTGGTCGGTGATGAGCTTGTTCCGGAGTTCCAAATCCCCCGTCCGGGCCAGCTCCTCGAATTCCTCCCTTACCTTATTTTTTTTCATCTCTTTTTCTTTTTTCTTCTTGGCCATAGGGATTCCTTTACCGTCCTTTGGTCAGGACAAAGCCGTCTTTCCTCTCCTCCACCCCATCCAGAAGGCTCTCCATGATCATTCGATGGAGACGGCTCTCCTCCGAATCCTCCGAGGGGGCCTGGGCCAGGATGGCAATGGTGATCCGGTCGTCTTCTTCCGAAAAATTCACCCGGATCCGGTCATTGTAGGGGAAAAGATAGTTCACCGCCTCGCTCACGCAAACCCGGAGGTCGTCCACCGCCTCAATATCAAAGCCCATCTTCTGGGCAATGGAGGCCGTGACCAAGCGGAGGGTCGTCACATACATGGGGTCGGAGGGGATGACCAGACTAACAGTCTCCATCAGGTCCTCCCATCTCAAATTCCTTATCCAGCTCCGTGATGTAAAAGAGCTTCTCGATGGAGGGTTTGGCGTGGAGGATGGCCACCTTATGGTCATTCACCCGAGCCCTCTTGAGGACGGAAATCAATGCGCCTAGACCCGTAGAATCCAGGTAATCCAGGGAGGCCAGGTCCAGGAAGATATCGGCCGGCCGGTCCTCATAGGCCAAGGCCAGCTCGCTTTTCAAGCGGGGAGAGGCGTTGATATCCAAATCTCCCTTCAATGCCACCCGATGTTCATCCCGGGGGCCCTTGTCGATGTGTATGGAAAAAGCCATGGTAACTCCTTTCAAAGTCCGGGCTTGGTCGACATGGAAGAGGCTTACTCCTCCTCATCCATGGATTCGATATATTTGGCTACCGCCGCAATCTCGTCGTCCTCGCCCTTGACCGTCTTGAGCTTGACCCCTTGGGTCGCCCGAGTCTGGGTCGTCACATCCGCCACATTCAGGCGGATGAGGTCGGAGGACTGGCTCATGAGAAGCATCTCATCGTCCTTTTGAACCAGGATCCCACAAACCAGTTCCCCGGTCTTTTTAGTGATCTTATAGGTCTTTAGTCCCTTTCCTCCCCGGTTCTGGAGGGTGTAGTGGTCAATCAGGGTCTTCTTCCCGTAGCCGCCCCGGGTGGCCGTCAGAAGGTAGTCATTCTCCCCAACCAGGTCCATATCGATGACTTCATCACCGGCGTTGAGGTTGATCCCCTTGACCCCCATCCCGGTCCGACCGATGGGCCGGACGTCCTTAAGACTGAAACGAATGGCCATTCCCTTTTTGGTCACGATCATAGCCTCATCATCCCCCTTGCCGATTCGAACGACCCGAAGCTCGTCGCCTTCCGCCAGGGTGATGGCCCGTAGACCGGAGGAACGGACGTTGCGGAAATTCTCCACGTCGCATTTTTTGATAATTCCTTGGGCAGTCACAAAAAGGAAGTGGGTGTCATCGCAGGGCTCTTCGCTGATGGGGAAGAGGGATTCCACATACTCGCCCGCCTCCAACTGGAGGAGGTTGACGATGGCGGAACCCTGGGCAATCCGGGAGCCTTCCGGCACCTCATAGGCATTTAAGGAATAAACCTTGCCCAAGTTGGTGAAGAAAAGGAGAACGTCGTGGGTGGAGACCACATAAAGGTTTTTCACATAGTCCCCCTCCCGGGTGGTCATCCCCCGAATTCCCTTGCCTCCCCGGTTTTGGACCTTGTAGCGGTCAGCCGGGGTCCGCTTGATATAGCCCCGCTGGGTCATGGAAATGACCATATCCTCTTCTTTGATCAGGTCTTCGATGTTGATTTCATCCGCTTCCGGAAGGATTTGGGTCCGCCGCTTATCGCCGTAACTTTCCTTAATATCCTTGAGCTCTTCTTCAATGACGGAGATGAGGACCCGTTCGGACCCCAGGATTTCCTTAAAGCGGGCGATCTGCTTGAGGAGGTCCTGGTATTCCTCATCCAGCTTCTCCCTCTCCAAGCCGGACAGGCGCTTGAGCTGCATGTCCAGGATGGCCTGAGACTGGACGTCGTCCAAACCGAAGCGGTCCAGGAAGATGGCCTTGATTTGCTGGTTGTCGTAGGAAGACCGGATAATCTTGATGATTTCGTCGATGTTGTCGATGGCGATCCGGAGGCCCTCGATGATATGGGCCCTCTTTTCCGCCTTATCCAGGTCAAATTGGGTCCGGCGGGTCACCACATCCTTCTGGTGGAGGACATAGTATTCGATGAGTTCCTTGAGGGTTAGGACCCGGGGCTGGCCATCCACCAGGGCCAGGTTGATAATCCCGAAGGTGACTTCCATCTGGGTGTATTTATAAAGGTTGTTGAGGACCACCTTGGGGATGGCATCCCGCTTAAGGTCGATGACGATCCGCATCCCCGTCCGGTTGGTATCATCCCGGATATCGGAAATGCCCTCGATTCTCTTTTCCCGGACCAGGTCGGCAATCTTGGCAATCAGCTTGGCCTTGTTAACCTGGTAGGGGATTTCCGTCACCAGGATCCGGTTCCGGTTTTTGATCGTTTCAATCTTGGCCACGGCCCGGAGGGTCAGCTTGCCCCGTCCGGTGGAATAGGCCAGGCGGATGGCCTTCTTTCCCATGATGGATGCCCCTGTGGGAAAGTCGGGTCCCGGCAGGTACTTCATGAGCTCCTTGAGTTCGATATCCGGATTATTCATGTAGGCGATGCAGGCATCAATGGTCTCCCCTAAATTATGGGGGGCCATATTGGTGGCCATGCCGACAGCAATCCCGGCCGACCCGTTCACCAGAAGGTTGGGGAAGCGGGAAGGAAGGACCACCGGCTCCTCTTCTTCTTCGTCGAAGTTAGGCTGGAAGTCCACGGTATTTTTATTGATGTCCCGGAGCATTTCCTGGGCCAATTTGGTCATCCGGACCTCGGTATACCGCATGGCGGCTGCCCCGTCGCCATCGACCGACCCGTAGTTGCCCTGGCCGTCAGCCAGGGGATAGCGGATGCTGAAATCCTGGGCCAGGCGGACCACGGCATCATAGATGGCCGAATCCCCGTGGGGGTGGAAACGTCCCATGACGTCCCCGACCAGACGGGCGGACTTCCGGTAGGGCTTATCCGGGGTCAAACCCAGGAGGCTCATTCCATAGAGGATCCGCCGGTGAACCGGCTTGAGACCGTCACGGACGTCCGGGAGGGCCCGGCCGACAATGACGGACATGGAGTAGTCTAAATAGGAGGACTTCATCTCCTCTTCCAGGTCGGTCGGGAAGATGTTCTCATCCGCGGCAAAGGCATCCTTGACCCTCTGGTCCGTTTCCAGCCGCTTGTTGAATTCTTGGTTTTTATCGTCTGTCATCGTTCACCCACCTAACCTATCGTATCAATGTGTTCTGCCAGCTTGGCGTTTTCCATAATGAATTCCCGGCGAGGTTCCACCTTATTCCCCATCAGGAGGGAGAAGGTGTCGTCCACGGAAGTGGATTCCTGGTCCGCCTTGACTTGGAGGAGGACCCGGCTTTCCGGATTCATGGTGGTCTCCCAAAGCTGGTCGTCGTTCATTTCACCGAGACCCTTATAGCGGTTGAGTTTGTAGTTTCCGTCTCCAATGGAGGACAAAACTTTCTCCAATTCCTTCTCATCGTAGACATACCTTTCCTTCTTCCCCTGGGTAATCCGGAAAAGAGGAGGCTGGGCCACAAAAACATGGCCTTCGTCAATAAGAGGACGGAGATAGCGGTAGAAGAAGGTCAAAAGGAGGGTCCGGATGTGGGCCCCGTCCACGTCGGCATCGGTCATGATAATGATCTTCCCGTAGCGGAGCTTGGAAATGTCGAACTGGTCCCCGATCCCCGTTCCGAAGGCCGTAATCATGGCCTGGATTTCCTGGTAGGAGAGGATGTGGTTTAAGGAGGCCTTTTCCACGTTCAAAATTTTCCCTCGCAGGGGGAGAATGGCTTGGATGGTGTTGTCCCGGCCGGTCTTGGCGGAACCGCCTGCTGAATCCCCCTCGACCAGGAAGATTTCATTCTCCGTGATGTCGGTGGACTGACAATCGGCTAATTTGCCCGGTAGGGTGGTGTTATCTAAGATGGACCGCTTCCGGGTCAAATCTCTTGCTTTCCGGGCAGCATTCCTGGCCTTCTGGGAATCCAAGGCCTTCTTTACAATGGCCCGGGCCGGAGTGGGATTTTCTTCCAAAAAGGCGGATAGTTCGCTGGTCAAGAAGGTATCTACCGCCCCCCGGACTTCTGAATTTCCCAACTTAGCCTTGGTCTGGCCTTCGAACTGGGGGTTGGATAATTTGACACAGCAAACCGCCGTCAGGCCCTCGCGGGCATCGTCACCGGAGAGGTTGTCGTCTTTTTCTTTAATGAGTCCCTTTTCCCGACCATAGTCGTTCAATGTTTTGGTTAAGGCGGACCGGAAGCCGGTTAAATGGGTTCCCCCTTCCGGGGTCAGGATATTATTGGCGAAGGGGAGGACATTTTCCGAATAGCCATCCGTATATTGGAGGGCAACATCCACCAGGATCCCATCCTGTTCTCCGGTGAAATGGAGGATTTCCTTGTGGAGGGGGTCCTTATTCCGGTTGAGGAAGGAGACGAATTCCGCAATCCCTCCTTTGTACCGGAAGGTCTGGTCGGTATCATCCCGGTCATCAATCAGGTGGAAGGTGACATTGGCATTGAGGAAGGCCATCTCCCGGAAGCGCTTCTCCAGGGTTTCCCGATGGAAGTCCAGGCTTTCAAAAATGGACCCATCCGGATAAAAGGTCACTTTCGTCCCCGTCTTCTTGGTCTTGCCCACCGTCTCCAGTTCGGTGACCGCCTTCCCATATTCATAGGCCTGGTGGTAGATGTTCCCGTCCCGGTAGACCCAAGCATCCAGCCGCTTGGAAAGGGCGTTAACGACCGAAACCCCCACGCCATGGAGGCCGCCGGAAAACTGGTAGGCGGAGGAATCGAATTTTCCCCCCGCATGGAGAACCGTCATGACGGTTTCCAGGGTGGATTTTTTGGTTTGGTGGTGGATTTCCACAGGGATTCCGGACCCATTATCAATAACGGTGCAAGCCCCATCCTTTTCCAATTTGATGGTGATGTGGTCACAACGTCCCGCCAAGGCTTCATCGACTGAATTGTCGACCACCTCATAGACTAAGTGGTGAAGGCCTCTTTCGTCGGTCGACCCGATATACATTCCCGGCCGAACACGAACCGCCTCCAGACCTTCCAGAACCCGGATATTGGATTCTCCGTACTCGTTTTTCTTATTTCCCATACTTCCTCATTTCCACACTTGAATCCCGATTGGGAAAAATTCACCAACTTTGATTATAACGCTTATTTCTTTTTCACATGGACCCGACCATTTTCCACCCGGAAGGCTGTCCCTTCCCGTCCTCCCTCTACCAAGTGGTTGGAGGTCAGGATGGTTTGGTAGGAACCGATAGTCTCCAGGAGAAAGGTCGACCGCTTCCCATCCAATTCCGAAAAGACATCATCCAGGAGGAGGAGGGGGTGGAGGTCCTTGTATTTTTCTATTAATTTTATTTCACTCAGCTTGAGGGCCAAGGTGATGGTCCGGGCCTGGCCCTGTGAAGCAAAGGACCGGGAAGGGAGGCCATTCAAACTAAGGAGAATATCATCTTTATGGGGGCCCAGGCCGGTATAACCCAGGGATCGGTCTTCCTCCTTCCGCCGGAAGAGGAGGTCTTTCATCTTTTCGACCAGGTCTTCCGGACCGGCCGGATCCTCTCCTTCGAATAGCTGGGACTGGTAGAACAGGTCCAAATCCTCCTGCTTACTGGATAGGGAGGCTTGAAAGCGGAGAGCTAGGGCCCGGATTTCTTCCAGGATTTCCTTCCTTTTCCAAGCGATTTGGCTCCCGGCAGAAGAAAGCTGGTCATCATAGGTGGAAAGCTGGCGGTCAAACCAGGAATCCCCCGGACTTTTTAGAAGAGAATTTCTCTGGGAGAGGACCTTATCGTAGGTCCTGACTAAAGCTCCATAGGCGGGATCCACCGCCCGGAGGAGGTCATCCAGGAAGGCCCTTCTTTCTCCCGGCCCTCCTTTGACCAAAACCAGGTTTTCCGGAGCAAAGAGGACCACCTCGAATTGAGCGGCCAGCTCTTTGGTGTTTTCCATCTCCACTTCATTGACCCGGATCCGCTTCTTTTCCACCCGGGAAATCTTAACCTCGACCCGCTTATCCCTCCCCTTCCTTTCCAGGTCGGAAAGAACATAGGCGGACCGCTCCCCGAACCGGACCAGGTCCCGGTCCGGCACATTTCGAAAGGACCTTCCCCGGGCAGTCAGGTAAATGGATTCCAGGATATTGGTCTTTCCTTGGGCATTGGCCCCGTAGAAAAGATTCCAATGGGGGTGGAGTTGGATATCCTGGAAGGCGATATTTCGGTAGTTGATCAGTCGGATATTTTTTAAAATCATGACCCTAACTCTCGGCCATATCCGAAGGAGACTTCTTCACCAGGAGGCTCTGCCCTTCAAAATCCACCTGATCCCCTACATGAATTTTTTTTCCTCGCTGGAGGCAAACTTCTCCATTTAAGGAAACCAATCCCTCTTGAATGACCATTTTTGCCTCCGCTCCCGACATGACCCAATTAGCCAATTTTAAAAGCTGGTCCAGGCGGATGGGGTCCTGACGAATCCAAAGTTCTTCCATACCGTCCCCTTATTCCGAAGCTATCCGGACAGGGAGGACCAGGTAGAGATAGGCATCCTCATCCTGGGCGGGATGGATGACCATGGGGTTGAGGGGGCCATTCAAATGGAGGCTGACTTCCTCGCAGTTCAAGGCCTTGATCCCATCCAGGAGGTACTTGGCATTGAAGGCGATGCTGATCTCTCCCCCCTCCAGCTGGCAGGCCACATTTTCATGGACCGACCCGATTTCTGAATTGGATTGGATCTCCAAGCCAGCTTCTTTAAAGAGAAGTTTGATGAGGTTGGCTCTCTCCTCCCTGGCTAAGATGGTCGCCCTCTCCAAAGCCGCCTGGAAGGCCGTCCGGGAAAGGACCACCTTGGACTTGAATTCTCTGGAGATGATCTCTTCATATTGGATGTAATTTTTATCGATGAGGCGGGAGTACATCTTGATGGGGCCGGAGGAGAAGTAAATATAGCCGGTGGAAAGGGCCATGGTGGTGGTCCCTCCCTCCCGGACGACCCGGGCCAGCTCATTGAAGGCTCTCTTTGGAACGATGGCCGATTTTTCGAAAGCTTCCGCCTCCGGAGGAAGGAGGATTTCCCGGACCGCCATCCGGTAACCGTCTAAGGTAACCAGACGGAGACGGTCCTTCTTCCGCTCAAAGAAGATCCCGGTCAGAGCAATCTTGGACTCATCTAAAGAAGTGGCAAATTCCGTTTCACGGACTGCCTGGACCAGGACATCATTATCCACCAGGGTCTTGCCCTCTTCTTCCACATTCGGCAAGGCCGGAAATTCGCTGGCATTGGGGACCTGGATTTCGAAGTGGACTTGGCCGCAGTCGATGGTGACCAGGCCGGCTTTTTCTTCGACAATGGCCGGCTCATTGGGGAGCTTGCGGAAGATATTCCCGATCATGGTGGCAGGAATGACCACAGCCCCTTCTTCCAGAACCTGGCAAGAAATCCGCGTTTCAATGGAGAGCTCTAAATCCGTTGCGGTTAAAATGACTTCAGACCCCTTGGCTTGGAAGCGGATGCACTCCAAAATTTGCATGGTGGTCCGACTGGAGATGGCGCGTTGGCAGGTTCCGATTTGTTGGACCATGTCCTGGGGCATGACTTGAATTTTCATGGTTTCTCCTTTCAAATTCCGTAAGAAGTGAGATTGAACCGGCCGGCTTCAAGGGGCGGCTGGCCTAGTTATTCTAGTAGTAAGACAGTAGTAATAGTAGTAGGGCCTGTGGATAGGGGGGATAAGGGGAGGAAATACGTCAAAGACTTGGCTTTTCCCTTGGGATGAAAATGTGCATATCTCTTCCTTCTTTTCCCAAAGTTTCCCAAAGTGTCCACAGACTGTCTCAAGGGTTTTCAAAACATCCTAGCGGTGCTTCAATTGTTCCTCCAAGTTTTCCACGTCCTCCCGAATTTCCGGGTCCTTTTTCACCAGGACGGAAATCTTGTCGACGGCGTGCATAACCGTGGTGTGGTCCCGGAGGAAAGAGCGACCGATGGCGACCAAGGAAAGGTTGGTCAGACTTCGACCAAGGTACATGGCGATCTGTCGAGGTTGAGCGATGGTTTGAATCCTGGACTTGGAGGTCAAGTCATTGGCTTCCAAATTATAATATTCCGTCACGGCCTTGATAATATCTTCTAAGGTGATTTCAATATCCCTCTCCCGTTCGAGCTTAAGGGCTTCCCGGGCGATGGCCATGTTGTTGTCGCGGTCGTTTTCGTCGATTGTTTTGTTGCGGAAGTGGAAGTAGGCGATGACCCGGAGGAGGGCACCTTCCAATTCCCGGATATTGGCGGTCACATTTTGGGCAATGAATTCAACCACATATTGGGGAAGGTGGATGGATTCTCCCTTCATTTTATTATTTAAAATGGCCACCCGTGTCTCAAAATCGGGCTGTTGGATGTCAGCCGTCATTCCTCCCTCGAAGCGGGTGACCAAACGCTCCTCCAGGTTTTTCAGCTGTTTGGGCGGCTTATCCGCAGAAAGGACGATCTGCTTGTTGGCTTCCTTAAGGTCATTGAAGGTGTGGAAGACCTCCTCCATGGTGGCTTTCTTTCCGGCAATGAATTGGATATCGTCGATCAGGAGGACATCAATGGACCGGTATTTTCTCCGGAAATTTTCCTTTTCCGCATTGGTCCCGTTCTCAATAACAGCGATCATCTCATTCATGAAATTTTCACTGGTAATATAGAGGACTTTTTTAGAGGGGTCGTTCCGGAGGATCTCATGGGCGATGGCCTGCATGAGGTGGGTTTTTCCCAGACCGGAAAGGCCGTAAATAAAGAGGGGGTTGTAGGTGGTTCCGGGGTTGGCAATGACCGCCTTGGCGGTCGCATAGGCGAAATCGTTGGAATTCCCTCGGACAAAGGCCTCCATGGTATATTTCGGATTCAAAGAGGAGTAGCCGTTGTTTTCCTCCCCTTCTTTCCTAGCGATCTGAGGATTTTTTTGAAGATGGGGGATATTTTCCAGCTTCATTTCTTCCTCATCCTCCTTTTGTAAAGGAAGGGGATCCTCATCCATAGCGGGAAAATCCCTCCACTGGTCATAGTCGTTGGAAGAGGGGTCGATGAGGCGGATGGTGATGGGCCGCTCACAAATATAGGATAGGCATTGTTCAATGTGAGCCTGGTAGTTTTTCTTTACCATGGTTCCAATAAAAGAGCTGGCCGTATCCAACAAAAGAACATCATCCTTGAGCTGGATGGGCCGGAGGGGCTTAATCCAATTCTTCAGTTGTATGGTGTTGAGCTGGAGGTCAAGCATGTTGATCACTTCATCCCAGATCATGGTCAAGTCGGTCATGGCGATCCTTTGATTCGTTCAATAAAGCTCTGCAAATTTCATTTTTCTTTATAAAGGCATGTTGGCGGATAGAAATAAAAATTCTCTTTGAAGGACTTTTCCACGCCGGAAAAGGCAGAAAGAAGCAATTCACATTCTTTATCCACTTTTCCACAATTTTTCATCCACACTGTCCACAGGAATCTTTTCCACGGGATAAAGTCCATATTTTTACCCTTTTTTAAGAGTTTTCAAGGGATTACCCCCTATCTTCGGTGGATGAGGAAAATACTTGTCCACAATTTGTGGAAAGAATGTGGACAATAAAGGGGGATATCCCTGGTTTGCACCCACTTATTTTACCATAAATCCCTTATTTACGCGATTATTTGTGGATAAAAGCCCGGTGGATAAGTTCATCTTGTCCTTGACAGGATTTTCACTCCTTCATATAATATTTAAGATGCTCTCTATTATGCCTGCTTTTACTCTAAAACCCACTTTGACCAGGTTACCGAGAGCCAATGAATCATATTTTTTCGACACGAGAAGGGAGAAAGTCATGAAACGCACCTATCAGCCAAACAAAATGAAGAGAAAAAAGGACCACGGTTTCCGCAAGAGAATGGCTTCCAAGTCCGGACGCCGCGTATTGAGAAATAGAAGACGCAGAGGTCGGGTACGCTTATCCGCCTAGTTTCCTCTCAATATTGATAGAATGGAGGCGGCTTGATGGATGGAAACAAGGATTGGCCACAAGACTTGAGGCTTCGGAAGAATGAGGACTTCAACCGGGTATACCGGAAGGGAAAGTCGGCATTCAACCGGGACTTCCAGATTGTCGGTTGTAAGAATCCCCGGGGGGTAACCCGCTATGGGATCAGCCTGTCGAAAAAGTTCGGCAAGGCCCACGACCGAAACCGGATGAAGCGCCAGGTCAAGGAAATCATCCGACAGAACAAGGAAGCCTTTCCTAAAGGTTATGATTTTGTCATCCTCCCCCGGCAAAAGGCTAAGGGGCAGGACTACCGGTGGTTGGAGAAATCCCTTTTCCACTGCCTTTCCTTTTGGCCTCCCAAAAATTAATCTTTTTCCATAAAAGACAACATCAATAGGAAGGGCCTTCTTATGAACAAGCTTGTCGTCAGCCTGATTCTTCTTTATCGGCGTTTTATTTCCCCTGTCCTGGGGAGAGGAAAATGCCGTTACCGGCCCACCTGTTCAAGCTACTGTCTTCAGGCCTTCCAACACTACCGCTTCTCCACCGCCCTGGTTCTTAGCCTGTGGCGGATTTTACGATGTAATCCCTGGTCCAAGGGAGGATATGACCCCTTGAGACCCTAGGAATGCGAAAAGAGAGGGCAATAGATTGAGTTCAATTTCAAAAATTTTCGGCTCCATCATGCGTTTCTTCTATGAAACGCTCCAAGGAAAAGGGGCCGAGCCGGAGATGATTTCTTTCTTCGCCATATCCATCCTCCTGATGGCTGTGGTGAGTAAGTTGATTACCATCCCCCTGACCTACCAATCCACCAAAAATTCAGCCAAGATGAAGGACTTCCAGCCCCAGCTGGAGAAGCTCAAGGAAAAGTATGGCTATGATGAGCGGATCCTCCAGCAGAAGACCATGGAGTTCTATAAGGAAAATAACCTTTCCGCTGCCGGCTGCTCCTCCTGCCTGCCCATGGTTATCCAATTGGTCCTCATCGTCGCCCTTTTTGCCGTACTCAAGGAACCGGGCAAGTTCATCTTTGATAACCCCGACCAGTTTAACCACATCCAGAAGAACTTCTTCTGGATCCAGGACCTTTCCCAGGCGGACCCCCTCAAGTGGTTTGGCCTCCCCTTGGTCAATATGATCACGACCTATGCCTCCACCTTCCTTAACCCTGCCATGAAGATGCAGAAGGATAATCCGGCGGGTGGTTCTGCGGCGATGTTAAAATTCATGCCCTTGATCTTTTACTTCATGTCTATCTCCTGGTCAGCCGGTCTGATCCTTTACTGGGCCTTCGGAAACCTCCTGGAAGTCATCTTCCGCCTGATTTCAGGCGCCATTCTTTCCAAGAGACCATCCAAAGACCAAGCTTAATGGACGATAGATAGGAAGGGAAAACAATGACCACAGTAATTAAGACAGCAGATACGGTAGAAAAGGCCGTTCAGCAGGCCCTGGATTCCTTGCAGGTGGGTCGAGATGAAGTGACCATTGATGTCTTGAAGGAAGCCAAGGCCGGATTCCTCGGTTTTGGGGCCCAGGACGCCGTTGTTCGGGTCTCCCTCAAGGAAGACCGCTTCGACGACCTTCTTAAAGAAGAAAATATTCGGGAAGAAGACCTTTTTAAGGGGCCCTCTTTCGATGATCATCAAGAAGAAAGTCCGATTTCTGAAGAGGAGGAAGATGCCAAGGAAGTCGACTTTGACGTGGAGGAAGAAGATGACTTCTCTTCTGAAGAAGAGGGTGAGCCTTCGGAAGAATTCTCCAAGGAAGATCTTTATGGAGATTGGGACGCCTACATCCACCGGGAAAGCGCCGACCTCAGTCACCTCTTCCCGGATGAAGTGGAGGATCCCCTGGTCTACTGCAAGGAGTGGATGGAAAGTCTCCTCTCCCTCATGCACATCCAGGCTGACGTCAATGCCAGCATGGAGGGTGAAGGCATCCTCTTGGAGATTGACAATATCTCCGAAACCGATACGGGGATCGTCATAGGTCGACGGGCGGAGACCTTGAATGCTATCCAGTATATTCAGTCTATCGCCGTCAACCGCCTGACCAAGACCCACTACCAGGTTTATGTGGATGTGGGCGGTTACCGGTCACGTCGTAAGGCCTCCATCCAAAAGATGGCTCAGAGGAATGCGGATAAGGTCCTCAAGACCGGCCGTCCCTACCGGATGGAAGCCATGAATGCCTATGAGCGCCGCCTGGTTCACACCGCCCTCCAGGATGTGGAAGGGGTGACCACGGCTTCAGAAGGCCGAGAGCCCTACCGGAAGGTCGTCATCCGAATCGATGAGTAAGGACAAGGCACTCCTTCCGGAGTGCCTTTTTTTTATGGAAAGGAAATGCCATGTTCAAGCCATTCGGAAGGGAAAATAATGGGGATAGCCGGCCCATGGGGACCGTGGATTCGGACACCATCGTGGCCATCTCCACTGCCCAGGCCCCGGCCGGGATTGGGATTGTTCGTCTGTCCGGGCCGGAAGCCTTCTCCCTGGCGGACCGGGCCTTCCGGGCCTATTCCGGAAAGACCTTCTCCCTCTCAGACCAAAGGAAGCTCCGCTATGGCCACATTATGGAGGGAGAAAGGGTCCTTGACGAGGTCCTCTGTGTCTATATGAAGGCCCCCCATACCTATACGGCAGAGGATATTGTCGAAGTCAACTGCCATGGTGGCCGGGTCTCCGTCCAAAAAGTCCTGGCCCTCTTCCTCCGGATGGGGGCCAGGATGGCCGATCCCGGGGAGTTCACCCGGCGGGCCTTCCTCAACGGGCGGATTGACCTGGCCCAGGCTGAGGCGGTTGAAGACATCATCCGGGCCCAGACGGGCCTGGCCCAGGAATCCGCTGTCCACCAGCTGACCGGAGGGGTCTCCAAGAAGATCAACGGGATGAAGGAGGACCTCCTCCACCTCCTGGCTCATGTGGAATACGCCATCAATTTCATGGAGGACGCCATGGAGGACCTCCCCCGAGAGCCCATGGAAGAGGAAGCCCGAGCCCTCCTGGACCGGATGGACCGGGCCTTGGCCGGGGCCGAGACGGGACGGTTGATTCGGGAGGGGATCAAGACGGTCATCGTGGGCCGGCCCAATGTGGGCAAGTCCTCTCTCCTCAATGCCCTCCTGGAGGACGACCGGGCTATCGTCACGGACATCCCGGGGACGACCCGGGATGCCATTGAAGAATCCTACCAGCTGGAGGGCCTCCGCCTCCGCCTGATTGACACGGCCGGGATCCGGGAAACGGACGACCTGGTCGAATCCCTTGGGGTGGACCGGTCCATGGCCCTCCTGAAGGAGGCGGATTTGGTCCTGGTCCTGGTTGACGGGTCCCAGCCCATCCGGAAGGAGGACCGGGCCATCCTGGAAAAATCCGCCTCCCGCCCCCACCTCATCCTGGTCAACAAGGCTGACCTGGGCTTAAATTCGGATGCCCAAGTCCTCCTTCAAGAGGAAGGGGATGGGGGGCCGGCCCTGGCCATTTCCGCCAAGACCGGCCAGGGGATGGAGGACCTGGAAAAGGCCCTATCCGGCCTCTTCCTCGAGGGCGATGAGGGTCGGGAGGGGGCGGACTCCCTCTCCAATATCCGCCAGATCGACCTCCTGGAAAAAGCCCGGGACTCCCTCTCCTCCGCCCTTGGGGGCCTGGAGAGCGGGGTCAGCCTGGATGCCTTGGACGTAGACCTCCAGGATGCCTACCAGGACCTGGCCGCCATCACCGGGGAGTCCATTGAAGAAGACGTTCTGAATAAGATCTTTCAAGATTTTTGCGTGGGAAAGTAGGTCAAGATGGAAAATATTCAAGGCTACCACCGGTCGGATGTGGATGTGGCCGTGGTGGGCGCCGGCCATGCCGGCATCGAAGCCGCCTTTGCTGCAGCCCGCTTGGGAAAAAAAGTCGCCCTTTTTTCCATATCCCTGGATAGCGTGGCCGATATGCCCTGTAACCCCAACATCGGGGGGACCGGCAAGGGCCACCTGGTCCGGGAAATTGACGCCCTGGGCGGGGAAATGGCCCTGGTCATTGATGAGACCTTCCTCCAATCCCGGATGCTCAACACCTCAAAAGGTCCCGCCATCCACTCCCTCCGGGTCCAGGCGGATAAAAAGCGCTACCAAGAGGTCATGAAGCGGCGGCTGGAGGAAGAGGAGAAAATCCAGCTGGTGGAGGCCGAAGTTGACCGGATCCTGGTGGAAGAAGGACAAGTCCAGGGCCTGACCACGGTCCAGGGGGCCATCTTCACCGCCCCCACCGTCATCCTTTGCACGGGGACCTTCCTCAACGGGACCATCCTCATGGGCCCCCTGACCTATTCTTCCGGTCCCCACAATACCAAGCCGGCCCTTCATCTTTCAGAGGACCTCCGGGCCCACGGGATTGACCTCCGCCGCTTCAAGACGGGGACACCTCCCCGGATCAACCGGCGGACGGTGGATTTTTCCCAAATGATCATCCAGGAGGGGGATCAGGAAATCGTTCCCTTTTCCTTCCTCAACCAGGATAAAACCTACGACTCCTCAAAGCAATGGCCCTGCTATCTCACCCGGACCACGGCGGAGACCAAGGCCCTGATCGAAGCCAATATCACCCGGTCCACCATGTATTCGGGGGGGAAAAGAGGGGTGGGCCCCCGCTATTGCCCTTCCATCGAAGACAAGATGGTCCGCTTCCCCGACCATGAGGCCCACCAGATCTTTTTGGAGCCCGAATCCGCCTCCACCTTGGAGATCTATGTGGACGGGATGTCCTCCACTATGCCGGAAGAGGTTCAAATGGAAGTAATCCGGACCCTCCCCGGCCTGGAGAAGGCGGAGGTCATGCGGTCGGCCTACGGAATAGAATACGACTGCATCGACGCCCGGATCCTGACCCGGTCTCTGGAGCTTCGGACCATCTCCGGCCTCTTTTTCGCCGGCCAGATCAACGGGTCTTCGGGTTATGAAGAGGCAGCCTGCCAGGGGCTCATGGCCGGAATCAATGCCGCCCGAAAAATCGACGGCCTCTCCCCCTTCGTTCTGGACCGGTCCCAGGCCTATATCGGGGTCCTCATCGACGACCTGGTCACCAAGGGAACCAATGAGCCCTACCGGATGATGACCTCCCGCTGTGAATACCGCCTCTCCCTCCGCCAGGACAATGCCGACCTCCGCTTGACCAAGCTGGGTTATGAGATTGGCCTGGCTTCCCGGGAGAGATACCTTCTGGCGGAGAAAAAGGGTAGGGCTATTGATGAAGAAGTCGCCCGTCTCTCCGCCCTCATAGTGACCCCCAAGGCGGAAGTCAACGCCTTCCTGGAAGGCCTGGGCTCATCCCCCCTGAAAACCGGTGGGAGCCTGGCTGACCTCCTCCGGCGGCCGGAAATGGGCTATGATAAATTAGCCGAACTGGACCCTGACCGGCCCAGCCTCCCCAAGGAAGTCCGGATGGAGGTGGAGAACCGGATCAAGTACGAGGGCTATATTAAAAAGCAGAATATCCAGATTGAAAAATTCAAGAAGATGGAATCCCGCCGTCTCTTTGTCGAGGATTATGGGAAGATCCACGGCCTGAAAAAGGAAGCGGCCCAGAAGCTCAACCAGGTCCAGCCGGAATCGGTAGGCCAGGCCTCCCGGATTTCCGGGGTGTCCCCGGCAGACATCAATGTACTCCTGGTCTACCTGGAGCAGGAAAGAAGGGAAAGACAGAACAAGCGGGAAGGGAGGACGGACCATGAATAAGGGCTTCGTGGATCGCCTGGCCAAGGCGGGTCTGGACCTGACCCCCCAACAGCTGGACCTCTTTGAGGGCTACCGGGCCTTAATTAAAGAATGGAACGAAAGAATTGACATCACGGCCATCACGGAGGACCGGGAGGTGGATAACAAGCATTTTATTGACTCCCTCTCCGTCTTCCGCCAGGTCCGAGTGTCCTCTCATGCCAGGGTTATGGATATGGGCAGCGGTGGGGGCTTCCCCGGTATCCCCATGAAGATTGTTGATCCCAGCCTGGAGATGACCCTGGTTGACTCCCTGAAAAAGCGGGTGGACTTTCTTCAGGAAGTGGTGGACCGGTTGGGTCTGGAGGGGGTCCGCTGTATCCACGCTCGGGCAGAGGATTTTCTCCAGGATCCCGGGGAAAGAGAATCCTTCGACCTGGTCGTTTCCCGGGCGGTTGCCCCCCTTCCCACCCTGCTTGAGTACTGCCTACCCGGGGTAAAAATACAAGGACAGTTTATCGCCATGAAAGGCCCCGGCGGTCGAGAGGAAGTCTCCCAAGCCGACCGGGCCATCCAAGTTCTTGGGGGTCGGCTCAAAGAAGTGGACAGCTTTAGTTGGACAGAAGAAGGCTATCAAAGGAGCCTGGTTGTCATCGAGAAGGTCAAGGAAAGGCCCAAGAAATATCCCCGCGGCCAAGGGAAGGCCCGGAAGAGTCCTCTATAATAAGGAAGACGAGAAAGGAGCCAGGATGGATAAGCATTATTTTCTGGAGATGGAAAACAACTTAGAGGGGGTTGTCGAGAATTATGAAAAGGAGAGGGAAACTCCTTTTATTAACCAGGAACAGCAAAATAATGGGAATAAAAAATACATACCCGCAGTCTCCAGCCGCCTCCGCCACCGCTATGTCATGGTCCCCGAGGTCATCTACCGAGCCTCCGGCATTATCGTTATGAAAAAGAGAATTAAGTCCTTGATTTTCTCCACCGATATTGCCATCATCCGGAATAATGATGCCGGCGCTATTCTTGCGGTCTACCCCTTCACCCCGGAGATCACCATCATGCAGGCCGTCACCCAGGCGGCCTCCGCCCCGGTCTTTCTGGGTATCGGCGGAGGAACGACCAATGGGAGGCGGTCTCTCCTCTTGGGCTTCCTGGCCGAACTCATGGGTGCCTATGGGGTGGTGGTAAATGCACCCATGTCCAGTCAGGATATCCATGAAATTTCCAAGTATGTGGACATCCCTGTCGTTGCCACCATCATCTCTCCGAATGACCCCTATAAGGAGAAGGTCCAGGCTGGGGCCAAGATACTGAATGTATCGGCCGGAAAAGATACGGCCAAGCTGGTCCGGAAAATTCGGCGGGATATTGGCAATGAATTTCCCATCATCGCTACGGGCGGTCACCGAGAAGAACACATCCTGAAGACGATTGATGCCGGTGCCAATGCGATCTCCTACACCCCACCTTCCTCTGCAGATATTTTTGGGGCGATCATGGAGGAATACCGACATGAGAAAGCCCAAGAAAACCAAGAAAAATAATTTTTCAAATCCCGGATTCGCAAATTGCTGAATCCGGGATTTTTTGTT
>JAQYCE010000040.1 GCA_029003555.1 Bacillota bacterium
TTTTTTCTTGTTTTTTTGTCCGCAAGGGCTATACTTGTCGTGAATATAAAAAACCCTAAGACGCCGGAGCTTGTCGGAAAGGAAAAATGATGACGGATCAAAGACCTTTTAGGGGGCCTGTAGCTAAGCCCTCCAACCATAAAAATCCCCTCCCTACTCCGGAGAAGTGGGACCCCAACAGAAGCTATGACCATCTCCTGGATGCCATCCTCTCCTATGGGGCCAGCGGAATCATCCCCTTCCATATGCCGGGCCACAAGCAAAACACCCGGAAGTTCGGAACGGTCCTTCCCTATGCCCTGGACATGACGGAAACCGCCGGGATGGCCGACCTCCACCACCCCTCCGGCAGGCTCAAAGAAGCCCAGGAGGAATTAGCCCGGTCCCGAGGAGCCCGGGCTTCCTTCTTCTCCATTGCCGGATCCACCGCCGGCATTCTCTCCGGGATGAGGACCCTGACCCGCCGGGGGGATAAGGTCCTCCTTTCCCGGGGATCCCACCGGTCGGTCTACCATGGCCTGGAGATATTGGGCTTAAGGGGAGCCTACCTCCTCCCCAGTCTCCAAGCCGACCTCCCTCTATATCTAGACCCGGATCCTGACCTCCTCAAGAGACGGCTGGAAGAAGAAAAGGACGTCAAGCTGGTCCTGGTAACCTCACCCACCTTTGAGGGGGCCATATCCGACCTGGAAGCCATGGTCAAGGTCTGCCGTGACTACGGGGCCCTACTCATGGTGGACCAGGCCCATGGGGCCCACCTGACCTACCTCAACCGCCTGGGCCAGGGCCACTATTCCGAAGCCCTGGCGGCGGGGACTGACCTGGTGGTGGAGAGCCTCCACAAAACCCTGCCCGCCTTGACTCCGGCCGCCCTGGTCCACTGCGGCAACCGGGTGGACCCGTCAGAGCTTGCCCGAAACCTCTCCATCTTTGAGACCTCCTCCCCTTCCCATCCCTTGATGGCTTCCATGGATGCCTGCCTGGATTATATGGAAAAAAAGGGGTTGGAGGACTTGGACCGGCTACTTGTTGAAATTCAAGACTTCCGAGACCGGGTTCGTGATCTCAAATTCCTCCAGATCGTTGACCTTCCTGGCCCCGGAGATCCTCTTAAAATTCTCCTCTCCTGCCAGAAAACGCAGGAAAGCGGACAGGAGGTCACCCTGGCCCTCCGGAAGATGGGCTTTGAATTTGAGATGACTCTGGGACCCTTGATCCTGGCCATGCCCTCGATCGGAAATGAGCCCGGCGATTTAGACCGCCTGGCCCGGGCCCTCCTGGACCTGGACTGCCGGGTCCATCCGGCAAAAACCGCCCCCTCCCTCTCCAACTTCCCCCTTCCTCCGAAGGCTATGGAGATCGACCAGGCCCTTGACCGGCCCATGGAGATCATCAGGGCAGGAGAGGCGGAAGGAAGGATTGCCGGCGAATCCGTCTGGGCCTATCCCCCCGGAATCCCCATCCTCCTCCCCGGGGAAAGGATTACGGACGCCTGGCTGGCCTGCATGGAAGAATGGGTCCGGTATGGCCAGGACTACCGGTCAGACCGGGGCCTCTTCCCCCGCCAAATCCAGGTCCTCCGATCGATTGACGAATGAGGACAAAAAAGCTACAATAAAGACAGTTATTTCTTCAATTTACTCGGAAAGGAATCCATCATGAAGCATATTTTAAGCCTACATACAAGAAACCTGAAGCAGAGCCAAAAGGACGGCGGTTGCGGCGAATGCCAGACCTCCTGCCAGTCCGCCTGCAAGACCTCCTGTGGCGTAGCCAACCAGGACTGTGAAAAAGCCAAGTAACTTCCATTTTCATTTTAACAATGAAATTGGCCACTCTTTGGAGTGGCTTTTTTCATGGAAAAAAGATGGATAGAAAGGACACCCATGATCCATACCTTTATCAGTCATGGCTACCATATCGTTGTAGACACCTATTCCGGAGGTGTTCACCTGGTCGATCCCCCCAGCTTCCAAGCGATTGAATGGATCAACCGGAAATTTCCGGACAATCCGACACAAGGCCTGGTCGATGAACATTGGACCTCTCTTGTCCGGGATTTGGCTCAGGATTTTCCTGCCTTGGCCGCCCAAGACCTAGCGGGGATCAGGGGGGAAATCCGCTCCCTGGTTGACGAAGGCTCCCTCTTTAGCCGGGACACCTATGCGGACCTCTCCCTGGACCTGACCCAAAGGAAAACCCAGGTCAAGGCCCTCTGCCTCAATGTCGCCCATACTTGCAACCTGGACTGTGACTACTGCTTTGCCTCCCAGGGGAAGTACCACGGCGAGCGTGCCATCATGTCCCTGGAGGTGGCTAAGCAAGCCATCGACTTTTTGATTGAAAATTCAGGAAGTCACCGGAACTTGGATATCGATTTTTTCGGGGGCGAACCCATGCTTAACTGGGAGGTCGTCAAGGAGACTGTAGCCTATGCCGACTCTCTGGCGGAAAAGCATGACAAGAACTTCCGCTACACCTTCACCACCAACGGCCTCCTTTTAGATAAGGAAGTAGGTGACTTTCTTAACCGGCATATGCACAATGTTGTCCTCTCCTTAGATGGCCGTAAGGAGGTCCATGACCGCCTCCGCCACCGGATTGACGGGAGAGGGTCCTACGATACCATCGTCCCCAAATTCCAGGACTTTGTCCGGTCCCGCGGGGACAAGGAATATTACATCCGAGGAACCTATACCGGCAAGAACCCGGATTTCTACCAGGATATCCTCCATATGGCCAACCTGGGCTTCCACCGCCTCTCCATGGAGCCTGTTATTGGGGACCCTGAGGAGGACTACATGCTCTCCGAAAAGGACCTCCCCATCCTGGAGGCCCAATACGATCTCCTGACCGACGAAATGCTCCGACGGGACCGTTTAGCCGATGAGGTCATCCGAAAGGGTGGATCAGTAGAGGACATGGACGATCGAGACCGTCCTTTCGTCTTCTACCATTTCATGATGAACCTGGACGGTGGCCCCTGCATCTATAAACGGATCTCCGGCTGTGGTTCCGGAACGGAATACATGGCGGTCACCCCCTGGGGAGACCTCTACCCCTGCCATCAATTTGTCGGTGATGAAAACTTCACTGTCGGCAATGTCTTTGATGGGATCCAAAAGGATGCCATCATCAAGGACTTTAGGACCTGCAACACTTATTCCCGGCCCGAATGTCAGGACTGCTGGGCCAGGCTCTATTGCTCAGGCGGATGTGCAGCTAATGCCTACCACGCCTCCGGGACCATACAAGGCACGGTTCCCTTCTCCTGCCAACTCTTCCGGAAAAGAATGGAATGCGCCTTAACCCTGAAGGTGGACCAGTTGGTCCGACAAAATCAATAAGAAAAAGAGCTATGGTGGAAAATCCACCATAGCTCTTTTTTATTTTCAATCCGGCTTGAAAGTTTAATCTCCTTCAGCCCGGGTTTACTTATTTTCACCGGATGGATTAGGCGTCTCCAGCTTATCAAAATGACTCAGTTCCTTTTCAACGGATTGATGAACGGCAGCGTCGAGTCCGGCTACATAGGTCAGGGAAGGATGGACCAGGGTCAAATAATCCTTGGTCAGATCAGGTAAGCTTTCCGGCCGAGTCAGGATCATGGGAGCCTTGGCTTCGCCCGCGATGGCACCAAAGACCAGGGCATCCGCAAAGTTCATCCCGGTAGCCAGGAAAACCGTCCGGCTATCTCTTCCTGTGAATTTTTCCGCAATCTTAATGGAGGTTTCAAAACGGGTTTCTCCGGAAATCCTCTCCATCTTAGTCACCGTCTTCCCTACTTCTGCCTGGACCTTGTTACTGATGGCTACATCCCCTCCCAATAGTTCAATCGATTGGAGTTTAAGGTCCTTCATCATCTGGCTGACCTCTTTCGGCAGGTCATCCTTCCGGGTCAAGAGAATGGGCATGCGGTTGTAGGCAGCATAGGGGGAGGCGGACAGGGCATCGGCAGCGACCATGCCTGAGGCCAGGAGGGCTTTTTCTGTCTTTACCTGGTCCTTGTCATTCAGGGCCTTGACTGCCTTGGCAATCTTTGCGGAGGTTTCAAAACGGTTTTCTCCGAATAAGCGGGTCACCTTTACCCCATACATCTTGGACAAGGCTTCCTCAATTTCCGAGGACACCGCGACCTTTCCACCGATAAGGATAATATTTTGGGGCTCCAAACGCTTGAGCTCATCCCGGAGTTCCTCAGAGACTTCCTTACCGTCAGCCAAAAGGATGGGGCTCTTCAAAGCCTTTGCGAGAGGCGCTGCGGTCAGGGCATCGGCAAAATCACTTCCCCGGGCCAGCAAGACCGTGTCTGCTCCTGATGGGAAGAAGCGTTTGGACGCTTCAATGGCCGTGGTGTAACGGGTAGATCCTCCGATCCGGTCGACTTTGGGGCCTTCAACCACCTGAATCTTTAAGACCGCCTTCTTCCCCATTAATTCCACAACCAGGTCCTGGTCCCCCAATTTTTGGGGGTCATAGCCGGTAATCCACTGGCTATTGATAGCCAATGCCTGGTCCTTATTCGCCTCTGAAGGGAAGGCGGTCAGGAGATAGCGGTCCTGGGTATTCAGTTTTTCTCCTTTGTAGAGACGGATCCGCCCGGTCGGCTCCACATAATTTGTTCCTTCTTTCACGACCACTTTTACCGAGTCAGGGACTTCCGGCAGGATCAGGGCCTTGGCCTGGACGGAGTAAGCCGTATCATTCCATTTAATTTGCCCTTGGATGGTCCTCTGGGCAGGCAAGTGGCGGGGCTCCCGGTAGTCCTTCAAATTCCACTCTACGGGGAGGGTTTTTTCTGTTCCATTAGAAAACTTGACCCGGATTTCCTTGGGCAGGTTGAGTTCGTCGACCTTGGTTCCCTTGGTCGCTACAATCAAGTCAGGGAGAATGAAGTTTTCCAACTTGGCAGGACGAACCTCCACGGGAAGGGAGATATCCATCCCGGCCACTTTTCCCTTGACCCGACCCTGGTAGCCGGCATTATTCTTATAGGCATCAAACTTTTCCCATTCAATGGCCACTAAAACCTTGTAGGTCTTATTGGGAAAAAGGTCTCCCGTATAGGTTACCCAGGCAAATTCTGGGAAAATAGGTTCCGTTCCTGCAGAAACGACAATCTTGGACTTATCAAATTCAGGATTGGTCGCCTTAGCGCCGGCAACGGGGATGTTAACCCGGTAGCTTCCCATAGAATTATAGGCCTGACCCTCATTCGTCGATTCCTTGGTAGAAAAGACCATAACGACCCCGCTCTTTCCATCACTACGCTGGAAACGGGCAAAGGCAAAGGATTTTAACTGGGGATCCACCATATTGGCATAACGAGCGGTAGACTTGCTACCATCCTTTTTCTCATAGGCCTCTTTTTCCCCATAGAAGGCATCCAGGGCCAACTTCAAGCTATCGGCATCAGAAATGTTCTCTGCATTGATTCCTTCAAGTACGGATGAAAATTCTTCCCCATTGGGCCGCTTGTGGTCATAGGAAAGGGTGATTTCTGCCGCCCGAATTCGGGCCGCCTCCTCCAGCCGGCTGGACCACTTCAGGGCTTGGTAGTTTCCTTCAACAATCCCCTTTTCAATAGCTTCTTTCCGGTAGCCGTTGACCTTATTCATATAGTCATTCTTGTTCAGGTCTTCAAAACTCCCATAGAAGGGAACCGAAATGGATCCTTCCTTTAGACCCGGCGCAGTAATGACCCTTTCCTTATTCGGGACTTCCTCCGCATGGGCAGGTAGACCCAAGGGCAGGACCAGGGCCAAGGCCAATACGAGGGACAGGAGTCCCCGCAAAGACTTTTTCATTCATTGCCTCCTTATTTTCCTTCTCTAAAGAGAATCAAACATTATTCCGAGATTCTATGCATGTCCATGGAAACGATCAAGCTCCGAAAGAGATCGCATAAAACCTTTCCAGGGAATATTCTATCATAGGCCGGCGTGAAAAAACCCTTCCTCCGGACAATGAGATCCTTTGGAAGGGCTTGGGACAATTTGATCTTATTTGAGATTCTTTCCTTTGAAAGCCAGGGGAAGAAGTTCCTCCAGGAGGTAAATTTCCATTTCCCCGGACCGGTTAGCCAAAACAACCGGCATATCAGGGGAACAGAATTCCGAGAGAACCTGCCGGCAAACCCCGCAGGGAGGGGTCATCTCTTCAGTAATCCCCTCCTCCCCTTCTTTTTGGGCAACGATAGCCAGAGCACGGAAGGAGGTGACCCCCTCGGAAACCGCCTTGAAAATGGCCGTCCTCTCCGCACAATTGGTCGGTCCATAAGCCGCATTTTCAATATTGCAACCCAACCAAATCCTTCCCTCCTGGTCCTCCAGGGCTGCCCCCACCCCAAAGTGGGAGTAGGGAGAATAGGTTCTTTTCACTGCCTCCATGGCCTGGTCCACCAAATAGCGGTAGGAGGAGGTCTCATAGTATTCTTTCTTCAACTTCTTTTCCTCCTTGTCTCTTCACCCGGCAGAAAACGGGGTGGTCCACCCCCTTGACAGGATGGTCCACAATCTCATAAGCCTGAAGGGCCTTCTTCAGCCCTGCCTTTCCCCTTGTCCGGTCGTTGGCATGGACAGTAAAGAGAAGGTCCCCTTCCCGGACCCGGTCACCGATTTTCTTGAAGACCATGATTCCGACTGAAGGATCGATCCGGTCTTCCAATCGAACACGGCCAGCCCCCAGGAGGAGGGAGGACTTCCCGATCTCTTCAGTGTTGATGGCGGCGATATAGCCTCCCTTTTCTGAACGCCCCTCCAAGACAAAAGAAGCCTGGGGGAAGAGGGAGGGTTCTTCCACAAAGGACACATCCCCGCCCTGGTTCTTTACCATGGCCTTAAATTTTTCAAAAGCTGCCCCACTATCAATGACCTCATTGACCATTTTCTCCGCTTCATCCGGACCACCGGCTTTTCCTCCCAGTTCCAGCATGGCGGAGGCGATGGCCCGGCATTCCAGAAGGAAGTCCTCCGGACCCTGGCCATGGAGGGCATCAATCGCCTCCATAACCTCTAGGTTATTTCCCACTGCAGAGCCCAGGGGCTGGTCCATATTGGTCACCAGGGCCATGGTGGTTTTCCCGTTGTCCTCCCCGATCCCCACCATAACCTTGGCTAATTCCACCGCCAGATCCGTGGTTTTCATAAAGGCTCCTGACCCGTACTTGACGTCCAGGACAATGGCATCCGACCCGTCGGCCAGCTTTTTTGACATGATGGAACCGGCAATGAGGGGGATGGAATCCACCGTTCCGGTGACATCCCGGAGGGCGTAAAGAACCTTGTCAACCGGGGCAATGGATGCGGATTGGCCCATGATGGCAATCCCGTCCTTTTCTACAAAATGAGTAAATTCCTCAGGGGTCAGTTCCGTTCGGAATCCGGGAATGGATTCGAGCTTGTCGATGGTCCCCCCGGTAAAACCCAGGCCCCGGCCTGACAGCTTGGCAATAGGAAGGCCGCATGCCGCCACGATGGGTGAGATGACCAGTGAGGTCTTATCCCCCACCCCGCCGGAGGAGTGCTTGTCCACAATAGGATCTTTTATTGTTGGAAAGGTCAGTGTCTCGCCGGAAAGGGCCATCTCCCTGGTGAAGCTTGCAATCTCCCTGGGGCTCATCCCCCGGAAATAGATGGCCATGAGCATGGCCGAGATTTGGTAGTCGGCCATGGTCTTGTCTTTGACGGCCCTGACGAAGTCTCCTATCTCTCCGTCCGTCAGTTCATTTCCATCTCTTTTTTTTAGGATCAGATCGACATGAGACATATCATCCTCCTTAGGGCTTAGCCGGTTTCTTATAGGCCTTGGCGATCGCTTCTTTTAGGGTGTTGATATAGAGGGGAATCCCATCTTTATGGGCATAGAAGTGGACCCCATCCGTCCCCTTGAAGAAGTCGGGATGGGCCCTGGCTGCCTGGTTCCAGTCCGCAATGGTCACAAAGGGATATTCCTTCTCCAATTCAGGGAGATAGTTGGCATATTTCATGACATCCGAAGTCTTGCTGACATCCCTCTGGTAGGGGCTAATAAAGATGATCCGAGACCCGGATGGCAAAAGGTCGATGATTTCCGCACAGGATTTTTTGAAAGAGGGATAAACATTGTTTCCCAAACCGATGACCACCATCTCTTTTAAGTGGCCGGATTTGGCCATGGACCGGAGGATGTCCGGGCCCTGGTGGAGGAAGCGGGAAACCTTGCCGTTAACTTGGGCTTTGGGAAAGGCCTTGAGGATCTCTTTCCTCATCCCCAGGGTTACCGAATCTCCAACCATGGTAAAGCCCTCTGCCCGGGCTTTCTTCAGCATGGCTTCCTCTTCCTGCCTTTGCTGCTCAGCCAGCTTCTCCTGGGCAATAATTTCCTTCACCTTCTCCCCCTCATCAACCACCTGGTCCAGCTCCTGGTTAAGGGAGGAGGACCAGAGCTGGTTGTCCAGGGAAAGCAGCGGAGGAGCCGTCATCCCCTGGACAAAGACCAAAATAACCCCCAGGATGGCCAAAATAAAGGCTCCGTTCGTGATCCGCCTTTTTTCCTTCTGGAAGACCCGAGCCAGCTTCCGACCCAGGACAAGGGGCTCCCAGAGATTGAGGTTGAGCCAAGCAAGGAGGGAGGCCAGGACTAAGGTGAGGAAAATGGTCAGACCCCCGGGAAGAGGAGTGGTGGAAAGGGCCACATAGATGGGCCAATGAAAGAGGTAAAAGCCATAAGAGGCCTGTGCCAGGTAGTGGATGGGAGGAATTTCTTTCCAGTCATCGTACTGAAGGTCCAGGACCCGGCAACCACCGAGTGCCAGGAAGCAAAGGAGGTCAACCATAAGGAAGCCCCATCGGTAGGTGGAGGGGTCCTCATAGGACAGGTTGAAGGAAAGGACGGCCATCAGGACCAAGGGGACCAGGAAAAGGGCCCAGGAAACCCCCTTGGACAGACCATCCGCCAGCTTCCGGACAGGAGGGGCCACCGACTCCATCCCGGTCAGGCAGGCCATAAATGCACCGGCAAAGAAGGGGCTCATCCGGGTTAAATCGGAAAAATAGAGGAAGGAAGTCGACCAGCCCAGGAAGGATCCGGCAATCATCAGGATGTGGGGTAAGACAAAGAAGACCAAAGAAAGAATAAGGACCGACAGACGGACCTGAACCTGATCCCTAGCCGGGCGGGACTTCCTTCTCCCCTCCCGACTCTTGGCCCCTCGGGCAATCAAATAGAGGGCCCCGCCCCAAAGGAAGTAGAAGTGCATCTCGATGGCCAGGGTCCAGGTATGGACATAGATATGGGGGATGAATTGTGCCTCATAGGAACCGCCTGACCGGATCTCATACCAATTGGTCATAAAGCCGGACGCGCCGGCAAATTGCCGGAAATAGTCCACCCGGAGGTCCGGAGAGGCCACCAGGAGAAAAAGACTGGTGACAAGGAACATGAGGACCAGGCCGGGCAGGAGGCGTCCCCCTCTTTTTTTCAAGAAGGTCCAAAAGGATTCTTTTTCTTCCTTGAGGACGGCATCCAGGAACTTTCCAGTAATGAGGAATCCCGAAAGAGCAAAGAAGAGGTTGACCCCAAAAAATCCGGCCGGGAGGAAGGAAGAGCCTAGATGGTAGATAACAACGAGGGCAAAGGCATAGACCCGGAGGGAGTCCAGCCACTGTATGCGTTTGGTCATAAAATCAGCGTCTCTTTTCTTACTTCTTCTCGGCATCTTGTTTGACCCAAGAGCCGTCCTCTTGGAGAAGGTAGGTCCCCTCCCCATTCACATTTATTTTTCCGGATTGAATGTTGCCATGGTCAAAATTCCCCTCGAAAACCATTCCCGGTTCCAGGGTGACCTTGCCGGGGCCATGGAGGTGGCCCTCCATGAGTTTTCCTTCATAGAGTGGGCCATCTTTTCTCTTGACCGCCCCCTCCATATTCTTTTCAGGAAGTTCGAGCTTCCCCTCCAGGTCCAGCCCCTGGTCCAGGCTATAATTGGAATAAGTTTTTCCCCGCGTGGGAAGGATGGCCACTATAGCCATGATCAGAATGAAGGCGGAAACCGCCAGGGACCAAAACTGGCCCCGCAATTGACCGGTCTTTTTATTGCGCATAAAATCCTCTTTTCTGAATAGAAGGTCGTCATTATTTAATGGACTTGGACTCCAGGTGGACAAAAACCAATTCTTCCGGATTGAAGAGCCGGAAAGGCAGGCCTGAATTGCCCAGACCGGCCGATACCACCATTGTATAGGGCGAATCCTCATATAAGCCCAGGTCGTACTTGGGGAAGAAGGCCACTTCCGGGGAAAAGACCCCCCCAATCAAGGGAAGACGGATCCCTCCGCCATGGACATGGCCGGAAAGGGTCAGGTCGGCCCCCCAGGTCTTATATTCCGTCCAATAGAAAGGATTGTGGGCCAAAAGGATATGAAAGTCCTCATCCCTCCCCCGTTCAAGAAACTCATGGACAGGAAGGGTCTGGACCGCCGAGTTCGAGTAGAAATAGCGCCCTTCCTTAAGGCCGGAAATATAGATTTTCTTTCCTCCCCGGAGAAGGGGAAGGGTCCGGTTGGAAAGGTCGGTAATCCCCGCTTCCTTCAAGAGGTCATTCAGGTAAAAAGGGGAAAAGACCTCTTCCATCCCCAGCTCATGGTTGCCGGGGATAAAAAAGGTTTGGGCAATTTTGCTCAGGGCTTTGAGGAAATGGCCCAACCTCTCCTTCTCCTCTTTAGCCGGCTCATTAACCGAGATGGAAATGACATCCCCCGTCAAAACGATAATATCCGGCTTCCCTTCCTCAACGGCTTCCAGGAGCCTTTCACCCTGGCCTCCAAAAAGGTGGCCGTGGAGGTCGGAAATCTGGCAGATAGTAAAACCGTTAAAGGAATTGGGAATATCCGGCGAGGTCACCGTATATTCCTTTTCCTGGAAGCTGAGGTTGGACCGGTAAAAAGACCGGGTCAAAAAGAGAAAGATCAGAACAAGAAAGAAAATCTTAATTCGCTTTTTATTCTTTTCAAGAAAAGAAAGCCAATCAAAACTGTCCCAGCTTCCCTTCTTTTGTCCGTCTCTTTCCTTCATCTTCTCCACCTCATGGCTTATTTCTGTTAACTGACCTATCAAAATATTATACCGAATCGGGCCATGGATTGCGAATGGAACAAGCTAGTATCAACCACCTTTTTCGTTCAAAATGAAAGGGCAATTGTCTCAACCTAATCTTTTCGTATCCTCAAATACATGTCGAGCCTTGCATTGAGATAGCCGGCAAAGAGTTTTTCCATGGCCGAAACACTCTGTTTGACATGGTAGTCATCAAAGGCTTGATAATAGGCAAGCCTATCCTTAAATTTGATATCAATCGGCGGATATCCAGTTTTCATCAGCTCTAAATTCACCAGCAAGCGACCGGTCCGCCCGTTACCATCAATAAATGGATGAATTCTCTCAAACTCGATATGAAAACGGGCAAGCTTAGTCACGGTATGCGATTGATCTACCGCATAATCACAAAGAAGCTCTTCCATCTTTGGCTGAATCAAATAGGGCTGGACAGGCTCATGTTGAACCCCCAAAATGCGAACAGGAACCCTTCGATAGACTCCCCGATCTTGTCTTTTATCGGCGAGTACAAGAAAATGAACCTGCTTGATGACCTTTTCGTTGAGGGGTGCTTTCTCTTGAACCAGTTCACGGATATAATCAAAAGCCTCCTTGTGACCTACCGCTTCCATGTGGTCCTTCAAAGGCTTCCGGTCAATGGTCAAGCCACGAAGAACGAGATCCGTTTCACGCAGGGTCAGCGTATTCCCTTCAATGGCATTGGAGTTATAAGTGTATTCAACAGTAAACTCCTCGTTCAGCCGTTCTACTTCTCCCTCCGTCAAAGGCCGTCTTCCATCCAACTCCTTTTTCTTTCGGTCAATTTGCTCAAGGAGGCTCTCCCTCAACTTGAACCTCCCATCCGCCGGCTTTTCCGCTTGAAGAGGGATCTTCCAAATCCGTCCATCCTGATAAGCCCCCGGAATCTTTCCTTCTGCACATAAGGTCCTGACTCGTCTTTCAGAAATCCCCCATTTTTCACCAGCTTCCCTTGTGGTCATCACCATGGGCCTTCACCCCCTTTCTATCCTTTACTATATCACTTTGACGGAACAATACGAAGTACCTCGGAACAATAGAAAGGGGCCATGCCAAAAACAAGTCGCATTCCGGCATAGCCCCAATTTCTGTTCGTATTTAGTTTTTTCCCTTATCTCTCCACTCCCTCATCCAGGCAGCGCAGTAGGATATCCTTAACGTCCTCCCGGTCGACCTCGACAAAGCCTTGGATGGGGCCATTCTTGTGACGAATGGTATCATCGGCCATGCGGTCGATCTTATCCTCCCCGATATCCAATTCTTTTAGGGTCATGGGGATCCCCAATTCATCCTTGAAGAAGTCATAGAGGGTTTGGATGGCTTCCTTGGCCAGGGTCATCTCATCTTCACCTTTAAGGCCGAAAACCTGGCGGCCAAAGCGGGCCAGCTTGGGCGCTGTCTCATCAGATAGGAGGTGGGCCATCCAACGAGGGGTGACGATGGCCAGACCAACTCCGTGGGTGATGTCATACTGGGCGGAGATTTCATGCTCGATGGGGTGAACGGTCCAGGCCTGGGTCTTCCCCGTATCCAGGAGGCCGTTGATGGCCCAGGTCCCTGCCCACATGAGGTTGGACCGGGCTTCATAGTTTTCCGGCTCCTTGATGGCGATGGGGCCATATTTCACGCAGGTCCGAAGGATCCCTTCAGCCATGGAGTCCTGGACATAGGCATCATCATTCACCGAGAAGTAGTTCTCCATGGTGTGGGACATAATATCAGCTGTACCTGCTGCCGTATGCCATTCATTGACCGAATAGGTGAATTCGGGGTCCATAAAGGAGAAGCGGGGGAGGACATGTTTGGAGGCCCAGCCCAATTTCTCTGTCGTTTCCTCATTGGTGATGACTGAAGAATCGTCCATCTCCGATCCGGTTGCGGAAAGGGTTAAGACTGTGCCCAGGGGAAGAGCTTTTTCGATGGGGGTTTTGCCAATGACCAGGTCCCAGGGGTCAGCCTGGGTCAAGGCCCCGGCAGCAATCAGCTTGGCGCAGTCGATGGTGGACCCACCACCTACCGCCAGGATGAAGTCCAAACCTTTTTCCTTAACCAGCTTGACTCCCTCTCTTGCCGAATCCACACGGGGGTTGGGCTGGATCCCACCCAATTCCTCATAGGGGATTTGGGCCTTATCCAGGGCTTGGACAACCCGGTCATAGATTCCGTTTTTCTTGATCGACCCGCCACCATAGGCGAGGAGAACCTTGCTTCCTCCGTTTTCACGGATCTCCTGGCCCAGGTGGTCCAGCTCATGTTTCCCAAATAAAATTTTTGTCGGCAGATAAAATTCAAAATCTCTCATATGTCCTCCTTTTTTTCTTCACTTCTTTTTACTTACCCCAAAAGCGTCCCCCTCACTACTTCATGATTTTTTTGATAGGATAGAGGAAGAAGAAAATCTGTCTGGAAAGTGAGAATCCTATGGAATATATCGGCAATGTTTTTCGACCCCCTTCGGAGGCCTACTCCCTCATCATTCAGGTGACGGTGGGCTGCGCCCACAACACCTGCACCTTCTGCTCCATGTATAAAGATGACCGCTTTTTCATCCGAAAACAGGAAGAAATTCTGGGTGACCTCCGGGAGATGGCCCTCCCC
>JAQYCE010000041.1 GCA_029003555.1 Bacillota bacterium
AGCCCCCCTCAAGATGAGATTTCCGAAAGAGACCAGGTAGAAAATCTGGTTGATAGGTCAGAGGTGGAAGTACAGTAATGTATGAAGCTGACTGATACTAATTACTCGTGAATTTGACCAGAAATATCTTTTACTATTTGAATGCAAGGTGAAATAAGAATGACGTTGTTCATTCTTCATATGGTGATCTTAGCAAGAGGGATCCACCTGTTCCCATTCCGAACACAGAAGTTAAGCCTCTTCACGCCGATGGTACTTGGTTGGAGACGACCTGGGAGAGTAGGAAATCGCCAAATAAGAAGCCCGAGAGCAATTGCTCTCGGGTTTTGCTTTAGGGGGGCGATTTCCTGCGATCCCAGGTCGAATAATTGGAGATGACACATGACACAAATACTTGCCCATCGAGGGTATGCTAAGGCCTTTCCGGAAAATACTATGCTGGCCTTTAATGAAGCTGCTAAATATCCCATTGCCGGCTTTGAGTTGGATGTCCACTTGACCAAGGACGGGGTACCGGTCATTTGCCATGATGAGGACATTAAAAGGACTTCAAATGGGTCGGGCCTCATTAAGGACATGACCTTGGCTGAACTGAGAACCTATCTTTTACTAATAGTATGGTCGGGGAAGGGGAGTCCAAAGAGGATCTTTTCATTCCTAAAATGGAAGATTTCCTGGCCTGGCTTCAAAAGGGATCACTGATCGTGAATATGGAGCTCAAGACCAATATCTTTCCCTATCCGGGGATTGAAAAAAAGCTGGTGAATATGGTCAGAGGATTTTCTCTGGAGGATAGGGTTATCTTTTCCTCCTTCAACCACCACTCCATCCGGCGGATCCAGGACTTATGCGATATTCCCTGTGGCTTTTTGACGGATTCGGGTCTCCTTCGCCCGGGTGCTTATTGCAAGGAAAGAGGTGCCCGCTTCTACCATCCCAACTACTGGACTTTGGAGGATGAGGACTTTGATGATCTCAAGGCTCATGGAATTGGTCTCAATCCCTATACCGTCGATAATGAGGAAGCCATGATTTTCTTGATGGAAAAAGGGGCGGACTATATTATTACTAATGATGTCGCTAAAGCTTGCCGGGTCCTGTCATCTCAGGATGCCTAATCACTTATAAGGACCTAAGGGCTTCCCTTCCAGGGATTGCCCTCTTTTTTTGCATTTTGCTAGAATAGGGGAAAGGAGGGATATGATGACAGATACAATCAATAAAAAGACGGGGGCTCTGGAGGGGCTGAAGGCCTTGGATTTTACCACTCTTTTGCCCGGCCCTTATGCCAGCATGGTCCTGGCTGATTTAGGAGCGGAAGTTCTTCATGTAATAGGTCCGGGTCGCCATGACCTGGTCACCCATTGGTCACCGGATCTTCCGGGTCAGGGGACCGGCGGGGTGGGGGCTTGGCTGGGAAGGAACAAGAAATCCCTTTTTCTCAACCTGAAGAAGGAGGGGGCTGTAGAGGTCGTCAAGAAGCTAATTGCTGACTACGATATTATCCTTGAGCAGTTTCGCCCGGGCGTTATGGCCAAGCTGGGCCTGGCCTATGAGGACTTGGCAAAGGTGAATCCGGGGCTCATTTATTGTTCCATTACCGGCTATGGTCAAACCGGGCCGAAAAAAGACCGGGCGGGCCACGACATCAACTACCTGGCCCAGTCGGGCATCGCGGCTTCTTCCGGCCGAAAGGAGGGAGGCCCCTCCTTATACAATTTCCAGATTGCCGACGTGGCTTCCGGGTCCATGAATGCCTTGGTAGGCATCCTGGCCGCTGTCATCCACAGGCAGAATACGGGGGAGGGGCAGTATATTGATATCGCCATGGCCGATGGCCTGGTCCCCTTCCTTTCCATGGATGGGGCGGCCTTTTTGGCAGGAGAAGATCCGGTGGGACCGGAAGAAGGCCTGCTCAATGGCGGAGGAATCTATGATTTCTATGAGACTAAGGACGGGGGATATATGAGCGTGGGCTCCCTGGAAGGGAAGTTCTTTCGGGCCCTTTGCCGGGCCTTAGGCTATCCGGAATGGGAGGACGGGAAAATCCTGGGTGAGGATCCGGACGGGGTCAAGGCGGCCTTCCGAGAGACCTTCCGGACCAAGACCCGGGAGGAATGGACGGCTATTTTCCGGGAGACCGATGCTTGTGTGGAAGCGGTCTTAACGATCGATGAGGTCATTAAGGATCCTCATTACCAGGAACGAGGGGTCTTTCCTCAGGTCCCCCTGGCCATTGGAGAGGGTCAAGTGACCCAGCTGGGCAACCCCATCCGGATGACCAAGACGCCACCCGCCTATGTCCATGCGGGTTATCCGGAGGGCTACCATAGCCGGGAGATTCTGGAAAAGCTGGGCCTGAGCCCGGAAGAGATCGAAAGGCTAACCGAAGAATAAGCGGATGTAAATTTATTCTTTATAAAAAGCGGACCTCCCAATCAGGAGGTCCGCTTTCTTGGTGATGAAGCTAATTGAAGTATTCCCGGGTGACCCGGCCGGAAACGGAGGTCAGGATCTCATAGGAGATGGTATAGACCGTATCGGCCAGCTCCAGGGGAGTGACCGGGGAATCCAGGGGCCGGTCGGCGGGGTCATGGCCCATGAGGTAGGCCTCCTCACCCACGGAGAGGGGGTCCTGACCCCTTGCTTGGAGTTCCTCCTCCAAGCGGGTCACGTCCACCATCATCTGGTCCATGCAGACTGCCCCGACCTGGGGACAGCGGCGGCCGCGGATGAGGACGTCCGCTCGGTTGGTCAGGCTCCGGGCATAGCCGTCGGCATAGCCCACCTGGAGGGTGGCGATCCGGGAGGGGGCAGGGGCCCTCCACTTGTGGTTATAGGAGACGGGGGTTCCGGGGGCGATGGTCTTAACGTTGGTAATGATGGTCTTCCAGGCCACCACCTCCTCCAGGTCGATGGGGTAGAGGTACCGGATGGTCCGGGAGGGGAATTCCCCATAGAGGGAGATCCCCAAGCGGACTCCGTCCAGGACGTATTTGGGGTCCCGGATCAGGGCGGCATCGTTGGCGATATGTCGGATGGGGACCCGGATCCCGGCTTGGTCCATTTCACCTACTACAGCCAAGAAGCGGTCAAACTGGCGGTCGGTAAAGGCGGGATCCTCCTCATCGGCTGAGGCGAAGTGGCTGAAGGCCCCTTCCAAAAAGAGATGGTCCAGGCCGGCCATGGCCCGGATTATTTCCATCCGGTCCTCATCGTCCCAGAGGATCCCGATCCGGGAATGGCCCGTATCGATGGCCAGGTGGAAGGGGGCCCGGACCCCTTGCTTTTTCGCCTCACGGTTGAAGGCCCTTGCCGAATCCAGGTCGTAGAGGGTGGGACGAATCCCATGGTCCGCATAGTAGGCCATCCACTCCCGGGGAAGGTAACCCAGGGAGAGGATGGGCTTTTGGATGCCGGCCTCCACCAATTCTTTGGCTTCCTCCGGGAGAGCGACACAGAAGCCGTCCACTTCCCCTTCAATTTCCCTGGCCACCCGGACTGCGCCGAGACCGTAGGCATTGGCCTTGACGACCCCGAAGACCTTGGCATCCGGGTTCCCCTCCTCCTTCCGACTGTTGAGGACCATGAGGTTATTTTTCAAAGCCCTGAGGTTGACCACAAGGCGGTTTCTCGTTGTCATCGTCATTCCTTTCTGAATTCCTTGCTTTTTCCAAGACAGGATGTCATCCTATTTTACCACGGGGGAAGTTTTTTTGGGGCTTGCTGTCCAGGGTGGGTCCGGGTTTTTTATTGATATTCAATAAAATATTCTTGATTATCAATAAGAGATCGTCTATACTGGGAAAGAATTAGAAAGGGGACAGCATGAAACGTTGGCGCATGATTACGATACAAGCCCTCCTGCTTGCCATCTGTCTGTTTATTATTTATATTGCCCTGGGTCCGGTGGTGGACCTCTCCCACCGGATGGCCCTGGATAATCCTTCCTTGGCGGTCTTCCGTCCTTGGATCCTCTGCATGGCCTGGATCATCCTCATGGCCATGGCGGCTTCGGCCGGCATTCTATTTTTGGCCTTCTTCCGGGTCTTCCGAAATAAAGAGAAGCTCTACTCCTTCTTCATCTTTGTTTCTCTCAAGGGAGCGGCCAAGAGCCTGGAAGTGAGCCAAGTGACCTTGGGTCTCCTGGACCTCCTTCTTTTCATTGCCGGTGTCCGGTCCATGGTCCTCCTTTATCTCTTTATTGGCCTCCTTGTTTCTCTTCTGGTCAGCCAGGTCCTTCGCCTTTTTGCCGAGGTGGTCCGAGACGCCTCCGACATGAAGGACGATCTGGAACTGACGATTTGAGGTCAAGATGAGTATCAAAGTTAACCTGGACGTGATTATGGCCAAGCGGAAGATGACCCTGACGGAACTCTCGGAAAAGGTCGGGATCACCATGGCCAACCTGTCCATCCTAAAAACCGGAAAAGCCAAGGCCATCCGCTTTTCCACCCTGGAATCGATTTGTCAGAACCTGGACTGCCAACCGGGTGATATCCTGGTCTACGATCCTGAGGATCCTCCCAGCTCTTAGACAGCGGGATTCATCAATAAAAAAGCGAAATCAAGAAATGTAGAAAATCAGCTCTCGGGCAGACCAAGATCCGGGACTTATGGAAGGGATTGAGCATGGCACGAATTTATGAGGAAGTCCTCAAATTGGAAAATGAGAATAGGCCCATTCGCCTGGGCATTATCGGGGCGGGACAGATGGGCCAGGGCATGGTTGCCCAGCTATCGACGGTTCCCGGCATGGTCCTGACCGCTATCTGTGACCATAACCGGGACCGGATCGATAAGGCGGTAGAAAACTACAATAAACTATCGGGGAAGGACCGGACCATAGTCCAGGACACCGACTTCCGGACCATCTGCCGGTCCCATGAAGTTGATGTCGTCGTGGATGCCACCGGAACCACGGAGGGTGGGGCAGAGATCGCCCAGGAATGCCTCCGGGAGGGCAAGCACCTGGTCCTCCTCAACGTGGAGGTGGACGTGACCATCGGCCCCCTTATGCACAAGCTCTTCAACGAAGCCGGCCTCATCTACACGGGGTCCAATGGGGATGAGCCGGCGGAAACCTTCAAGCTTTATGAATTTGCCAAGACCATGGGGATGGAAGTCCTGGTGGCCGGCAAGGGAAAGAACAATAAAATCGACTTCGGGGCCAACCCGGAGACCTGCAGGGAAGAGGCGGAGGCAAGGGGGATGAACCCCCGGATGCTGGCTTCTTTTAAAGACGGAACCAAGACCATGGCGGAAATGAACCTCCTGGCTAATGCCACCGGCTTCTTCCCGGATGTCCCCGGCATGCACGGGATTTCCGGGGGCGAGGAGGAAACACTCAAGACCTTTCGGACCAAGGATGAGGGGGGCATTCTCAGCCGCTACGGGGTGGTGGACTATGTGGATGGGCTGGCTCCCGGAGTCTTTGTCATTGCCAAGCCCCAAAACGCCTTGGTCCGGGAGGAACTCAGCTATATGATGAAAAAAGACGGGGACCACTTCCTCTTTTACCGGCCCTTCCACCTGGGCTCCCTGGAAACCCCCATCACCATCGCCAAGGCCTTCCTCCAGGACCAGATGGCCATCACCCCCCTACCGGGTGGGCCGGTGGCGGAAACGGTCTGCGTGGCCAAGAAGGACTTGGAAGCCGGTGAGGAACTGGACGGGATCGGGGGCTTCTGCCTCCGGGGTCTATTGGAGAGCCATGAGGACCTTGTTAGGGGGGACCATGTTCCCCTGGGCATCGTTGCCGGCCGGTCCAAGATGGCCCGCCCGGTCAAGGCGGGCCAGGTCCTGACCAGGGAGGATGTGGACCTGGATACCACCACGACCATTTACCAGCTCCGTATTCAACAGGATAGTATTTTTGCTCAGGAGTCGGGGGAGATCAATGGCTAGGCCCCTGGTCACCGCCCTTATTGCCGGGGCCGGCCGGGCCCAGCGGATGGGGAAGGTCAACAAGATCATGGTGGACCTGGGCGGGATGCCCGTCATCGAGCGGACGGTCCGGGTCCTGGCACAAACCGGCCGGATCCGCCAGCACATCCTCCTCTTACGACCGGAGGACATTGGCCGGGTGGAAAGGGACATTCTTCCTCGCCTAAAGGAGGACTTTCCTGACCAGACCTTCACCCCGGTCCTGGGCGGGGAGGAGCGAATGGATACCATAAAAAAGGGTCTGGAGGCCTTGGATGAGGAAACGGACTTGGTCCTGGTCCAGGACGGAGTCCGGCCCTTCCTGGATCCCGGCTTGGTTGACCGTGGCCTGGACCGGATGGAGGCGGGGAACCTGGATGGCTGCATCGCCGCTGTTCCCGTCACCGACACCATCAAGCGGGTCAATGACCGGGGGGAGATTGTAGAGACCCCGGACCGGGCCCAGCTCTACCGGGCCCAGACCCCCCAGATCTTTCGGAAGGAAGCCCTCCTGGCTGCCTATGATAAACCCCTCGCGGAGGGGGAAAGGGTCACCGACGATGCCCAGATGCTGGAACGAATCGGGAGGAAGGTGGCCATCTATCCGGGCCATGGACAAAATTTCAAGCTGACCCGGCCGGAGGACCTGGCCTATGGTCGTTACCTGCTTATGGAGGATGCCGATGAGTAAAATGCGAGTGGGGACGGGCTATGACGTCCACCGGCTGGTGGAGGGGCGGAAGCTCATCCTGGGGGGAATTGAGATTCCCTTTGAAAAAGGCCTCCTGGGCCATTCGGATGCGGACGTCCTGACCCATGCCATCATGGACTCCCTCTGCGGGGCCCTCTGCCTGGGGGATATCGGCAAGCTCTATCCGGACACGGACCCCAAGTACAAGGACATCTCCTCCCTCATCCTTCTCCGGGGGATCATGGACCGGGTGGAAGACCGGGGTTACGTCATCGGGAATGTGGATGTGGTGGTCATGGCCCAGAGGCCCAAACTGGCCCCTTATATCGATGCCATGAGGGAGAAACTGGCCGGGGTCATGGACTGCAGGGTCGACCAGGTTTCCGTTAAGGCGACCACGACCGAGGGCTTGGGTTTTGTCGGCCGGGAAGAAGGGATGGCCGCCATGGCCAGCCTCCTTTTGTTTTCAAAAGATGAGGAAAACTAAGAGGAAATGAGAGGACCAAGCCCGCCTTTGGGAGGGCTTGGTATTTTCTTTTCCGGATTTTGTATATAATAGAAGTGATACGGTTTTATAAGGAAGAAAGGAGCAGGAAGGTCATTCGAAGGGGCCTTCTGAACAAGAGATGAAGGAAGAAAGACGAGTATTAAGCGCAGAATCCGTGACGGAGGGCCATCCTGACAAGGTCTGTGACCAGGTGGCGGATGCGATTTTAGATGAGACCCTGGCCCAGGACCCCAATGCACGCTGTGCCTGTGAGGTTCTGGCCACCAATGGAATCATTTTTATTACCGGAGAAATTACCACCACCGGCTATGTGGATTTCGATGCCGTAACCCGGAGGACCCTTAACCGGATCGGCTACGTCGATACCCGGTCGGGCTTTGATGGCAACCACTGTGCCGTCCTCTCCTCGATCCAGGAGCAGTCGAGCGATATTGCCCAGGGGGTCAACCGGTCCGAGGAATCCCGTGAGGGGGATTCGGATGCCAAACTCCAGGAAGGAGCAGGAGACCAAGGGATCATGTTCGGTTACGCCTGCAAGGAGACGGAGAATTACATGCCCCTGACCACAGATCTGGCCCACAAGCTCTCTTACCGCCTGGCCCAGGTTCGGAAGGAGGGGATTGTTGACCACCTCCGACCGGACGGGAAGACCCAGGTTTCCGTGGAATACATTAACGGCAAGCCCAACCGGGTCCGGTCCATCCTGATCTCCGCCCAGCATGACCCGGAAATCACGATGAAGGAGCTCAAGGAGGAACTCTGGACCAAAGTGGTGGTCCCCACCATTGCCCCCTCATTGCTGGATTCCGAGACCCGTTTCTTCGTCAATCCCACAGGCCGCTTTGAAAAAGGCGGGCCGGCCGCCGATTCGGGCCTGACCGGACGGAAGATCATCATCGACACCTATGGGGACCGGGCCCACCATGGCGGCGGAGCCTTCTCCGGGAAGGACCCCTCTAAAGTTGACCGGTCGGCCACCTACTTCGCCCGTTATGTGGCCAAGAACATGGTGGCTGCCGGCCTGGCGGATGAAGTGGAGATCGAGCTGGCCTACGCCATCGGCCGGGCCACCCCCTTCTCCATGGACGTCAACTCCTTCGGCAGCGGGAAATACAGCGACGAAGACCTAACGTCGATGATCCAAGAGGTCTTCGACTTCCGTCCGGCGGCCATTATCCAAACTCTTGACCTCCGCCGGCCCATCTATGGGAAGACGGCGGCCTACGGCCACTTCGGCCGCCAGGATGAGGACTTTCCCTGGGAGAGATTGGACCGTGTCCAAGACCTCCAGGAAGTGGCAAAAAAATACCAGGAACGCATGTAAAACGAAGATAAGGGAGCCAAACGATGGCATATTTACGGAAAAACATGGCAATTGACTTGGGGACGACTTCCGTTCTCTGCTTCACCCGGTCCCAGGGCGTGGTTTTGAATGAGCCCTCTGTGGTTGCCTTTGATAGCTTCTCCAATGAGATTGTGGCTGTAGGCGCAGAGGCCAAGAGGATGCTGGGCAAGACCCCCGGCAACATCATCGCCCGCCGACCCCTCAAGGACGGGGTCATTGCGGACTACCCCTCCACGGCCAAGATGCTGGACTACTTCATCCATAAGGCCATGGGCCGGTCTCTCCTGAGTCCGGATGTGGTCATCTGTGTTCCTTCCGAAGCCACACAAGTCCAGAAGCGGGCAGTGGTCCAGGCTGCCAAGGCTGCCGGGGTTCATTCGGTTTACCTCATCGAAGAGGCCCTGGCTGCGGCCATCGGCTCCGGCGTGGACATCTCCGAGCCCGGTGGCCACATGATCGTCGATATCGGTGGGGGGACCACGGACATTGCCGTCATCTCCCTGGGGGGGATCGTGGTTTCTCGGTCCATCCGGGTTGCCGGCAACGCCTTTGACCAGGCCATCCTCCGCTACATCCGTGACCACTACAATCTCATCATCGGCGACAGCTCGGCCGAGGAGCTCAAGATCCAGATGGGATCCGGCGCTTCCGACGGGATGGAGGAAACCATGGAAGTCAAGGGCCGGAGCCTGGATGACGGCCTGCCCAAGTCCATCTATATCTCCTCCAGCGAGATGGCGGAAGCCCTCAGGCCCTCCCTCATGACCATAGTCGATGCCGTCCACGACCTCCTCTCTAACACCCCGCCTGAGCTTGCCGCCGACCTTTATGACCGGGGCATCCTCCTCACCGGCGGCGGCTCCCTGATCAAGGGCCTGGACCGCCTCCTCCATGACCGGATTTCCATCGATATCCACCACCCCGACCACGCCCTCACGGCCGTCGTCCGTGGAACCGGGTCCTCCCTCAACTGGCTAAAGAAGTGGAATCCTTCCGATGAGCTCTTCTCCGAATCCACCCGTCAGCAGATCATCCAGCGGGAGGAGCTGAGGAGAAGGTAGGGGGCTGCTGTGTGTGGGCCTTTGAAGCCACCGCCCGTGGCAGTAGGGCGAGGGCCCGCTGTGGGCGTGCCGGCTGCGGAGCCCCCTCATTCGGCGAAATCGGGGAAAAGGGGGCCATGCAGAGCCCCCTCATCTGCTAAAAAGGCCATTTAAGGGGGAATCATCTAGCCCCCTCATCTGTAAAAATCCCCGTTCTGGGGGGAGTCGCTTGGCTCCCTCATTTGGTGGAATCGGGGGAAAGAGGGCCATGCAAAGCCCCCTCATTCGGCGAAATCGGGGAAAAGGGGGCCAACCAGAGCCCCCTTATTCTTGGCGGGTCTTGTCAATCTTCCATCCTTATGGTATATTTATTTCTCACGGGGCGTGGCGCAGTCCGGTAGCGCGCTTGCTTTGGGAGCAAGATGTCGGAGGTTCAAATCCTTTCGCCCCGATGATTAAGAAACGGCTTGAAAGCAAGGCTTTCAGGCCGTTTTTATTTCCTCTGAGTTTTCACCATTTTTGGTTTTATCCCACTTTTTGTCCCACTTTTATTTTTAGATTATTTTGGCCATCATTTCTACTGCTTCCTCTCTCATAGCATCGATGACTCCAATATAGTAGGAAAGTGTAGTGGATATATCAGCATGCCCCTTCAAAGTCTGGAGCATTTTGGTCCCCATCCCTTGCTCGGCCATCTTGGTCGCTAAGGTGTGCCTAAAGTCATAAAGAGATAGGCGGACAGGAGGCGTGATCACTGTGAGTTTTTTGAGGTGATTATGCCCGCCTCTTTTGTAAACCGTGGTAGCCTTAAGCATCTCCTAAAGCAAGACTCCACAGACTTCATGGATGGGGCCCCACCGCCGGAAAGAAAGAGCCAGCCTTCTTTGGTCTGAAAAAGAGTCATTCTTCTTTGCTCGTAAAGAAGGCTAGCCATCTCTGATGTAAGCGGAATATCTCGTCTTGCAGTACTTGTCTTTAGGTCTGAAAACTCTCGTCTTGTGATTGCTCGACGAATATGGAGGGTTCCCCCTTCCAGATCCTTTGCCTGAACCCCCAGCCCCTCGGAAGGCCTGAGGCCGGTTGTCGCTAAGAGCCTAAAATAGACTCTATATTTTGTCCGGTCGGATGCCTCTAGGAAGCGGGCCAGATCTTCATCTTTGATTATCCGGTCTCTCCTTGTTGTCTTTTTCTCCTTGACCTTATAGACTAGGCCCAGGGTAGGTGATACCACAGCAAGCCCCAATGACCGTTCCGCCCAAGCATAAGGGGCAGAGACACACATGCGGATTTTCTTGATTACAGAAGAGGATAGTCCCGCTTTATCAGCCCTAGCCATCATTTGATAGACATCTTTTTTCTTGACTTCTTCAAGCCTTCTTCTTCTGCTTATGTGTGATAAAGAAGCAATAGAAGTGCAAAAAATTTTGCCGTTCCTATCCGACACTTGGCCATTGTGTCGGATAGGTCGGGCGGTTATTCGGGCAAGTCAATCTTGCCGACAAAGCTGTAATAAATCTCAATGT
>JAQYCE010000042.1 GCA_029003555.1 Bacillota bacterium
ACTCCTCCGGGAGTCGGTTTTTTTATGGGACAGAGGTCGGTCTTTTTACAGGAAAATGGCACGCCTGTGGTACCTTCTGCCCCATATAATAGGCGCAAGGAGGGGCTATGAAGTATGAAATCATCCGAAAAATTGGAGATGGAGGGGAGGGACGGGTTTATCTGGTCCGGGACCGGGTCCTGGATAAGACTTGGGCCATGAAGGTGGTTCCCTGGACCGGGAAGAAGGGGGTTATGGGGGAAGACCTCCCCTTTCCCGTTCAGGTTATGAAAAATTTCGACCACCCTCTCCTCCCCCGTCTGGTCGACCTCTTTTTCCGCCCTCCCTTCCTTTGCCTGGTCATGGACTATATTCCCGGACGGAGCCTGGAGGACCTGGTCAAAGAGGAGGGACCCCAGGACCGGGAACTTGTCCTTTCCTGGGCCAGAGACCTCCTCTCCATCTTGTCCTACCTTCACCAACAGGACCCGCCCGTCTACTACCAGGATTTAAAACCCGCCAACATCCTCCTGACCAAGGAGGGAACCATCAAGCTCATCGACTTCGGGGCCATCTTCAGCCCCCAAGGAAGGGGTCAGGGAGGGGGCCGGAGGGGGCGGGGGACCCCGGGCTATGCGGCCCCGGAACTCTATGGAGGAGGGGAAGTGGGCCCTTGGACCGACCTCTATTCTCTGGGCATGACCCTTTTCTTTCTTCTCACCGGGGAGGATCCCGGATCAGGGGACGGTCTGTCCTCCACGGAGAAGAAGGGAGAGGGTCCCCAGGGGAGGTTGGAGATGGTCATTGGTCGGGCGACACAAACTCTCCCCCGTAACCGCTATCCCTCCTGCCAAGACATGATGGAGGACTTGGAGGGGAGAGAAAGGCCGGAGAAGGCCCGGAGAAGGGCCCTGGTCGGGGGTCTGATCCTTCTTGTCTTTCTTGGCCTCCTCCCTTGGGGACAAAATGTCCATCAAAATTTCGTTTACAGGAGGAAAATCCAAGAAGGCGTGGAGGGGGCCATTCTTGAGGCTATTAAGATGAGACCGGACCGCCCGGAGGCCTACCGGGTCCTCCTGGATCTTTACCGGAAGGATGGGCGGCTGGATGACCGGGAGTCCCAGGTCCTGGAAATTCTTTCTCATTCCTATGCCGGAGAAGGAGGGGAAGATCTAGTCGACCGCTTGAAAAGAATATCGGAAGAAGGCGAACTGACCTTCTTCCAAAAGCGACTTTTGGATTTATGGAAAGAAGAGGAGGCTGGAGTCGGTGCGGAGGAAGGGGAATAGAGGGATGGGAAGAAAAATAAAGCTGATATGCTTTCTTCTTATTTATTGCTGCCTTTTATCTCCGACTCTTGTTTGGGCAAGGGAGCCGGCCCTTCCTCCACCCGAGGCCTCTTTTGTAGGAAATTATGCTAAAAAAAGGGAGAAAGGGGGCCGGGTCCACTACCTCTACACCCGTCCCCCTCGGATCCGCTTGTCCCTTCCTCCCGGTCCTTTTTCTTATGCCGGGGTGGATTTTCTGGCCTCCAGCCTGGGAAAGGAGGGAGAAGAAAAAGAGAGTCATTTTACCCTTTCCTTTGAAGACTTCCATAAAGATGCCGGAGGATCCTGGACTTATTTTCTGGACACAGGAGGACTGGATTGGTCGGACCGGTCATGGACCTTTTCCTTCCGGACCCGTTCGGAAGAGAGGAGGACTTCGGCATGGAAGAAGCTGAAGGGTTACCTGGACCTTGACCGGGAAGGGGGAAGGGCGGAAATCTCTTTTAACCCCAAGCCCCTGGGCAAGGAAGGGAGGACCTGGCTTTTTGACCGTCCCTTCCGGGTTACCATCAAGATTTGGGATGACCAGCCGGACTACATTAATGATTTCTTTGACTTGGAAAGGGGTGGTCCGGCGGGCAGGAGGAAAGAAAGGATCCCCCTTCAAAAGTCGGAGGATGGATATGAGGCGACCCTGGAGGTGGGAGAGGAAGGTCAAGGCATCCTGACTCTTTTCCTGGAGGATGGGGCCGGCCGTCCCATCCCTGATCCGGAGACGGAATCCGGACCCATTCAAATTTCTTACCGGATTGGGGCCATGGAAGGCGGGAAGGAAGGTCAGGATCGGGATCACCGTCGAGGAGAACCGGAGGACCGACCCCCGACGACAAAGGCCCAGGAAGAAGAAAAAGAGGATCCGACCAAGGCGGAAATAGAGGAGACAGAAGAGAAAGAAGATGAGAAAGGGGAAAAAATTCCTGACGAATCTCTTCTCCCGGCGGGAAAAGGGGGAAAGACGGATTCCCAAGCCCCCCGAATCCTTCCTGCCCGAGGGTTGGATTCGGCCTATCATTTTGGGGACCGCCTGGAGGTCCATGTGGATTTTCGGGATGACGGGGGCCTCCGGGAAGTGCGGAGAATTCTGGATGGGGAAGAGACGGTCATTCTTTTGGAGGGGGAGAAAACGTACACCGATCGACTGATCCTCAGGGGGCGGAAAAAGCCCTACCGGCTGGCCTACCGGGTCATGGACCAGTCCAGGAATGTGGCGGATACAAGGTCACCAACCTATCCGGGCAGACCCTTATTCCAAGACCGGATCCTGGTCAGTCGGTCTCTCCTCTTGGCCTGGATTCATCTTCCCGCTCTTTTTTGGGGGTCTCTTCTCTTGGCCTTGGCCGGGGCAGGCAGTTATTCTTATCTCCGTTTTCGGAATCTTCACAAATTCAACGCATAACTTTGCTAGGATTCTATGAATTGGTTATAATAAGACTTATGATAAAAGGAGGTTCTATGCGGATTGCCTGTATCGGTGATGCCCACTATTCAGCAATGCGTTGGCGCACCAAAGCCTTAAAAGATCAGAATGAGTTTTTTTACAATAAAATATTCGCCAGCCTTTTTGCACAGGAGGCTGATTTATACGTCTCCCTGGGCGACCTGACCCACTTCGGTTCGCGGAGCGAGTTTCGGGCGGTATACAAGATGATCAACAGCCACCGAAAGGAAAACCAGCGCTTTGAGAATGTTGTCGGCAACCATGACCTTCTGGTCCAGACCAAGGCATCCTACCAGTCGCTGACGGGCTCCAAGCTCTATTGGGCCGAGGACTATGAGGATGTCAAGCTGATTTTTATGGACACCAGCCGGGCCCTCCGTCCCGGAAAAAACTCCTCGTCCATCTCCTGGGAACAGCAAGAATTTGTCAAAAGGGAGTTGGAGGAGGCGGGGGAAAAATTAGCCGTCATCTTTGCCCACCATCCCCCCGAGCGGATGATCTTCCGCAATGAGAAGGGAAGGGTGGACAAGAGCCTGAACCTTGAACAGATCCTGAGCCATAAGAAGGGCCGGGGAGTTGTCGTTAACGGCCACCTCCACAAAGACCGTTTTTATACCAGGGGAGATTGGGGCTTCCTCCAGTTTAATGACCTCTTGGATGAGCCCACAATCCGTTGCCTGGATATCAAGGATGGGAAGGTAACCATGTCGACGGTTTCCTTTACCCAGCATGAGATGGTTCATGCTACCCGAAATATTACCTTAGCCCTCCTCACCTTCCGCCGAGTAGACAACCCCTGGGAATTTGCCCAGGTTCGGGAGCTCACCCTCTCAACGCCCAACCAGGTTCCCATGACCGGTTGGACCATGGATTACCTGTCCACTTTGGATCCCGACCAAGCCAGGAGAAGAAGGTTTTAACCCTTATTCTGACCCTTTAGGGCCACTCATCGGAGTGGCCCTTTTTAGTGTGAAAATGTTTTCAGCCCATCCTTTTTCAGTTATAATGAAGAAGAAGTGTTCATAAAAAACAAGGGAGGTATCGGGTTGAAGCTCCAACTTTTCTCTTATATCGACCAGGTTATTGATTACAAAGAATCCTTGCGTTTTGAACTCGAAGAGGCTCAAAAAGCCATTGATGATCTTTTCTACTCGATTTTTTCTTCCAAAGATTGGTTCGTCAACTACAGTTCACGGATCAAGGAGGATGATTCTCTGAAAGAAAAGATCATCCGCCAGGACTACTTCCGTCGCTACCGGGAGCCCCAGGCCATGTTCCACCAGCTTTCGGACATCATCGGGAGCCGGATTGAATGCCGGTTCATCAACGATGAGGAGGTGGCCTACCAGGCTCTTTTTAAGCATTTTCCCTATCCGAATAATGGGGGTTTTTATCGGTCGGACCGGGATCCACGGATTGAACTCCGGCTGGGCGATGACCAGCCCAAGCAGCAGAAGAACGGCTTTTCTTCCTACCGGATCGATGGGCGGTTTTTAGGCAGGACGGTCCTGAACTTTGAACTCCAGATCAAGTCCATTGTCAATGTCTTCTGGAATGAGATCGACCACAAGATCCTTTATAAAAACTACAACTATGTCGTCACGGAAGCCTTTGTCCGCCAGATCATGGCCTCCATCAAAGGAGACCTGGAGCTCATTGACCGCCAGCTCCAGATGGTCTATGAGCACCTGACTAGTCTGGACCAGGCGGGGTCATGGTCCCCCAACCAGCAGTTGGAATCCTTCATCGGCCGGACCATCCAGGACATCTATGTCATGCCCCTGAGAGAATCTTCCAACCTCTTCTTTGATTTTCGGGCTTCCACCGACCTTCTGACGGAATTTCTTTTCACCCGGGTCAAGTACGAATCCAAGGAGGGGATGGCCTCCGAATTCATCCGGATCCTGGAGGAGGCCAGCCGGGCCAAGCTCGACGAAGTCCGCTTCGGCTACACCCTGGACTTTGACCCGCCCATCGACTACCACTCCGACATTACCCGGGAGATGGGGGACCTCATCAACAAGGCGGTTAATGAGAACTTGGCTTGGAACTTTATGGTGGCCATCCTCTTCGACCTTAACCCCGACCAAAAGCAGCGAGAGATCTTTCGGACCTTTGTGGACTACATCTACTTCCGGATCATCCACTGCGTCCGGTCCACCTTCGAGGAAGAGGGGGCCAGCCCGGCTGACCATGAAGGCATTATTGACGAGATTTCTATGTTCTATATCCGCTATTCCATGGTCTACCCGGATGCCATCTACTTCACCTTGGAGGGCCTGGAGGACTTTAAGAAGGTCCTCCGCCACATGATCGATGTCTGGTTGACCCAGGGGGATTCGGAAGCGGTATTCCAGGTTTTCACGGAGGCCTATGCCTCCCAGGAGATAGAGGGTCGGTTGGAGGAAGCTGAAGACCTCCATGCCCCCAGGAAAAAGGAGGAATAGACCCTGGCCATAACGATTAAAAACGTCACTATTGTGACGATGAACCCCAACCATGACATCCTTCGGAATGCCCAGATCCGGGTGGAAGATGGGCGAATTCAGGCGATTTCCGGGGAGGGGGACTTGGCTCTTCCGGGAGATGAGGTCATCGACGGGAGCGGCCAGGTGGTCCTTCCGGGCCTTATCAATGCCCATTGCCACGCCGCCATGTCCATTTTCCGAAACTACGGCAACGACGTGGACTTGGACACCTGGCTCAATGACTACATATGGCCCCTGGAGGCTCAGCTGACACCCGAAGACATCCGGAAGGGGTCTCTCCTGGATATTGCCGAGATGATCTCCCACGGGATCACCTATTTTGTGGATATGTACTACGAAATGGACAAAGTGGCCCAGGCGGTTGAGGAAGGGGGGATACGGGCCCTCCTGACGGAGGGGATGACGGCCAATGACTACCGGGCTTGCCTGGACCGGCAAGCGGGCTTCTTTGACCGCTGGGACGGGAAGGCGGAGGGACGGATCCGGACCGGTCTCTCCACCCATGCCGTCTACACCAATACGGAGGAGTCTATGGAGGCGGCCGTGGCCCTGGGAAAGGAATTGGGGGCCTGCCACCACATCCACCTCTCCGAGACGAAGAAAGAGGTGGAGGACTGCCGGGCCCGGTTCGGAATGAGCCCGGTCGAGGTCTTCGATAAAATGGGCTATCTCAACGACAGGACCATTGCCGCCCACTGCGTCTGGCTGTCCGAGAGGGATATGGACATCCTGGCTGACCGGGGAGTCCACCCGGTCTACAATCCGGCCTCCAACATGAAGCTGGCTTCCGGCTTCATGCCCCTGGAGGGCCTTCTTTCCCGGGGGATCCCGGTGGCCATGGGAACAGACGGAGCGGCCTCCAACAACAGCCAGGACCTCTTCCGGGACATGACTATCGGGTCCCTCATCCAAAAAGGCCGGTCCCTGGACCCCACTGCCGCCAGGGCTCGGACCATGCTGGAGATGGCCACGATCAACGGGGCTCGTGCCCTGGGGCAGGGGGAGGACCTGGGATCCATCGAAGTGGGAAAGATGGCCGACCTTATTCTGGTCGACTTCCGGGGGGTCGGGATGACTCCCATCCCGGATGATATTGAAGCTGCCCTGGTCTATTCCACTTCCGGAAGGGATGTCTCCCTGACCATGGTGGCCGGGAAGATCCTCTACCGGGACTACCGGTTTACTGAACTTGATGAAGAGAGAATCAAGGCGGACTGCCAGGACACCCTTCGCCTCCTCCGGGAAAGGAGGGCTCAAGATGGAAGTGGGCATTGATCTTTGTCAGATTTCTCGAATAGAGAAGGCCATGTCCCGTCCCTCTTTTTTTCAAAAAATTTTGACGGTAGAGGAAAGGAAGGCCTTGGGTTCCCGTTTGCGTCGACCGGAGACCATAGCTGGAATCTATGCCGCCAAGGAGGCGGTAATGAAAGTCTTGGGGACGGGCTTCGGTCCGGTCGGCGTCCAGGACATCCAAATTTTTCATAGTC
>JAQYCE010000043.1 GCA_029003555.1 Bacillota bacterium
TCCGATCTATTTATTCATCATCTTTGTGTTGAACAAGCCACTGTCCAACCAGGCCAAAAGCCAACCCCCAGACCGAAAGGACAGCCATCACCAGGGGAGGACTGGCCAGGGGGAGATCCCGCAGGACAGAAAGACTATTGTCGGCCACCAGGGAAACTTCCAGGTAGGGGAAGGGGGTTAGGGTCCGAAGGCTTGCCGGAAGGAAGCGGCACAGGACATAACCGGCCAATAGGAGGGCCGCCGTGGCGAAGATGAGGTTGTTTTTCTTCCGGATAAAGAGGGAAAGGAAGGTGGCCAGGGCAGAGATGAAGAAACTGACCAAAAAGAGGGTGACCATAGTCCGCCCCACAAAACCGGCAACGCTAATAAAGCGGTAACCCCCATTCTCATAGAAGGCTACGGGATAGTTATAACTTCCAAAGCCTTCACAGACCCCGCCCAGAAGGATCTGAAAACCGAAGAAGACGGCAATGACAAAAACGGAGATCAGGACATGGGCAAGGATTTTCATCCAGTGTATCGTCTTTCTCCGGTAACCGGACGTGTACATGAGTTCGATTTGCCGCCCCCCCTCCCGGTCTGTCGTATAACCGGTCATGACCATAAGGAGGACTAAAGCCAGACAAAGAAGGCCGGAATGCTCGTTGATTAACAACTCATAGGGGAAGAAAAACCCATCCGCCTCGTTCTTTGAGGTTTGGAGGACATATTCATCCCGGGCTTTCGGACTCTCGAAGTGGTCGTAGGGGGAAATTGAGATGACATCTTCGCCAACAAGAGGTTTTGCCCCTCTTTTCCCGGCTTCACGGTAGATGTCCTGGGTAAAGCTAAGGCTGGTGCCGGGGTAGTTCATCTTTCGAAACGTGTGATCATACCAATCCACCTCGTTCTGGGCCCGCCGGCTAAGAGCGTCATAATAGGCCGCACTATCATTATTTTTATAGCTATCACTAAGGGATTGATATAGCTTCAATTTCTCCGCATGCTCTCGGTAGATGGTCTCATAGCTTTCTAAGAGGGTTTGGTAATAGGACTTTATTTCCTCGGTCCACTCCTTGACCGGAATATAGCCCTCTTTTTCATTGCCATAGAGGTGGTTCATGGTGTCCGGATCTTGTATGTAGTCCAGCTCTTTTTTTGCGTCCTCAGCCTCCTCTTGGTACACATGAAGAAAGCCCTCGTCTCCCAATTGGTTTTGGCGAACGTCACGAGCCAGCTGTAAGCGGGGAATAAATAAAATGACCAAAACCACAAGGCTGCCGATGAAAAAAGTTCGGAATCCCTGGCTATCGACAATCTTCAGGGTCTCCATCTTTAAAAGAGACATGGACCGTTTCCGCCCGGCCTTCCTTCCTTCAACAACTTCTACCTTGGGCAGGCAGGAGAGGGCAAAAAGCAGGAGGGAGTAGCCGATGAAAACCAAAGAAAAGAGGGGAGAGGAAGGAGGAAAGAGTTCTACCTGAACCATACCTCCGGGGGATGTCCACATCCATTCCTCCCCCAATAAACGCAGGACGACATTTCCGGCAAAGAGGGGGTTGGCACTGTTTTGGAAAAGCGGAAGGTGTTGGGTCAAGACAAAGAGCCCGGCAAATAAGGTCAGGGAAAGAGCCAGGGCCTTTTGGCTGTGAAAACGGGTGGAGAAGAAAAAGGAGAGCATGGACCAAAACAGGGCAAGGGAGAGAAAACTGACCAGGGAAAGAAGGAGGACCTCCCAGCCGTAGTAAAAAAGGGGAGAGGAGGAAAGATCGGATAAGTTGCCCGGGTCCATGATCCGGTAGAGGACTTGTCCACCTGCTAGGGGCAGACCAAGGAAGGAGAGGATGAGGAAGGAGAAAAACCCCAGAAAAAGGAGGTAGAGGACCAGGTCGAAGAGGATGACCAGGGCCTTTGCCAAGATGACCCTGGCTTTTGCCAGAGGCTGGGTGTAGAGAAAATGAATGGTCTGGTTCTCTCTTTCCTCGGCATAGAAACCGGAGTAGAGAAGGACAAAAAAAGAGAAAGACGGGAAGACCCAGCAAGACCGGTGAGCGATGGATAAAGGCTTCGACCATATTCTCGCCTAGGGGATGAACGTTGGTGTAGGGGTCATCTTCATCGAGGCGGAGGAGTTCCTGATTCTTGAAAATCTGCCACTTTAAATTTTGCCTTTGCTCGTCGAAATGATCTGTAGCAAATTCCCGGAAGATGTCGGAGTGGGTCCGGATAAATTCCTGGTTAAATTCTGCAGAATGAAGGTCATACTTCAAATTTTTCCGCCGACCTTCTCGATATTCGGGAGAATTGGGCGACAATTTTTCCAGCTTGTCGATATCCACATAGGGAGTGTTCGATTGGATGGAATCGATTGCTTCCGTTTTATTATATTCTGTGATGATGTCTGGAATTATCTTATTGCTGGAATCAGAAAAATAACTATAAATAGAAGCCCAGTCGGCCTCAAAGCGACCTTCAACAAGTCCTGTAAGGGAGTCAGGCTGGAGAAGATAGGCATAAACACAGAGGAGGAGGGAAAAAAGGAGAATGATCCAGGGCTTTTTTTGCCGAAAATGCTTCTTGATTTCGAAGATAAACATGCTTTCTCCTTAATAGTGAAGGAGGCTTCCTGAAAGGGGAAGCCTCCTAGTGATTCTTGCTTTTCTGAATTAGATCTGTCCGGGAGCCAAAGGAATCAGACCATGATAGGTGACAATATGCCCATTGTTGGAAGTTGGAATCGATTTTACCTTTGGAATGTACCCCTTATAAGTGAAACTATAATTTCCTGACCTTTCCACAAAAATCTTGTTTGGTACACTTTCCCCGCTTGCAAAAGGTTTGGTTACAGTCACAGGCATCCAAGGCTCGACAACGATGCAGGGTTTCACATCTTCCTCATGTACAGGTTTCGCTTGTGCTGGTGGAATAAACACACAGGCAAGGAACAGGATAGCAAATGCACAAACGATCCAATACCGTTTTTTCATAGCTTGGTCCTTTCAAGCACATAAAAGAAAACGTTTATTTAATTGTCATTTTATTACGATGTAATCAAGATGTCAATGTATATTTGTTAATGATGTTTGAGCCAACTCTAAGGGTCTTCGCCCAATTCAGCAATGCGCGAAATAGGGTGGTGAAAGGCCCTTTGCCAAACTCGTTTTTCCACCTGCTAACCGATCCCCAAATCCTCCTTCATCAGCCGGAGGGCCAGGTCGGGGTCCTCCTGGGCCAGGAGGCCCATGGCGGAGAGGGAGTAGGTCCGGTCGATGTAGACCCGGGGGAAGGCAGGGTAGAGGAGGGGACGTTGGTCCGGGTCGGGGTCCATGCCCAGGACCCGGTCGGGTTGGGGGGAGTGGACCAGGACCCCGCCGGTCCCGATGATGGTGGAGAAGTGGGTCAGGTCTTTTCCGCTCAGGTAGTAGATGGACCGGCCGGTGAACTCCCGGCGGAGGGTCCCCACATGACGGCTCAGGGCCTTGAGGTAGGCCGCCCGAGCCATGGCCTGGTCAATGGCCACTTCTTCGGGGCTATCCGGGATGAGCCGGGTGTTATCGGTCCGTCTTTGGCAGGCGGCGGCGTAGTCGGCGGGGTAGAGGGCTTCCAGGGCCTCGTGGCCGACGCTTTCCAGGAGACTTTGGGCGGAATACCGCATGCCCAAATCGCCTTCGACCGTCCGCTTATCCAGGGGTTCCTGGAGGCCCTCCTCCCGGAGCTCATAGGTCTTGTCCCCAATTCGGAGGCGGGGCTCCCGGGGATGGCCCAGGCCTACAGAGTGGATGTCCGTGGTGGCACCTCCGATGTCGACCAGGAGGAGGTCGCCCAGGCCGGCTTGGCTCCCGGTCCCCAGGGAAAGGAGGCGGGCAGCCTGGAGGACGGCGTCCGGGGTAGGCATGAGGACCTTGCCCAGGCGGTCTTCCAGGACATCCAGGCCCTTGGACCGGGTGATCCGGCTCATGAAGATGGACCGGATGACCCGGCGGGCGGGGTCGGCGTTGAGGACATTGACCTGGGGCATGATGTTTTCTGTGGGGAAGACCTCGAAGCCGGCCCCTTCAAGGATGCCCACCACCTGGTCACGGACGGCCCGGTTGCCGGCCACGACGACCGGAGGCCGGCGGGTCAGGCCGGTCAGCTTTTGGGCATGGTCCAGGATGGTCAGGCGGTTGCCCTGATCGGTTCCTCCGGCAAGGAGGAGGATGTCGGGGGCCAGCCGGTCCATCTCCTCAATGTCCTCCTCATCCAAGCGGAGGGCGTAGGTCTTGAGGATCCTGGCTCCGGCCCCCAGGGCAGCCCGGGTGGCAGCTTCGGCCGTTAGCTTCCGGCCCAGGCCGATGGCCACCATCTTGAGTCCGCCGGCGGCGGAGGAGCAGAGAAGGGCCTTGTCCCATGAGGGCTTGGTTCCGGAGGCCTCTTCCAAGCCTTCCAGAACCCGGTCCACCCCTAGGGTCACGGACCGGTCCACGGTTGTGGTGGACTGGGCCCGGGCCAGGATCCGGCCGGCCTGGCCATCCACCAGGGTCCCCTTGGTGAAGGTGGACCCGATGTCAATCAAAAGGTAGTTCATGGTTTAGCGAGCGGCGGCAGGATCGACCATCTGCCGGTCCTTGACCACGCGCCTTCCTTCTTTATAGACCTCGGAAACGTGGTTGGTCCCGAAGTGGTAGAGGGCGAAGTCCAGGTTGGGGACATTCATGACGGTCAGGTCGGCCTTCTTGCCATCGTGGAGGGAGCCGATGGTCTCCGCCCGGCGGACCGAATAGGCGGCGTTGATGGTGACGGCATTATAGACCTCCACCGGGGTCATCCGGAGGTAGAGGCAGCCCAACTGCATGGCGAATTGAAGGTTGGCCATGGGGCAGGAGCCGGGGTTGCAGTCGGTGGTCACGGTGATGGCCATGCCGGCATCCAGCATCTTCCGGGCCGGGGCGTAGGTGTCCTGGATCAGGGAGAAGGTGGTTCCGGGGAGGAGGTTGCCGATGACGCCGGCCTCCGCCATCTTATGGATGTCCTCATCCGTCACCATCATGAGGTGCTCGGCGGAGGTGGCTCCAACTTCAGCAGCGACAGCGGACCCGCCGATGGACTCGATTTCATCCGCATGGATCCGGGTGGCGAAGCCCAGGTCCTTGGCGGCCAGGAGGAGGCGCTTGGACTGGGCGGCCGTGTAGACCCCCTTCTCGCAGAAGACGTCCACGAACTCGGCCAGCTTTTCCGCCTTGACATCGGGGAGCATGGCGATGATTTGGTCCATGAGCTCATCTTCCCTTCCCTTATATTCGGGGGGGATGACATGGGCCGCCATGAAGGTGGAGACCAGGTCGGCGGGGAGGGTCTCATTGAGCTTCCTGACCACCTCCATCTGCCGCTTTTCCGTCTCCCAATTCAGGCCATAGCCCGACTTGGCCTCGATGGTGGTCACCCCGTGGATCATCATGGTTTCCACCAGGTCCCGGGTCTTGTCATAGAGCTGGTCGAAGGAGGATTCCCGGGTGGATTTCAGGGTGGACAGGATCCCCCCGCCTTCCTCTAGGATTTCCAGGTAGGACATCCCGTTGAGTTTTTTGGAGAACTCATGTTCCCGGGAGCCACCGTAAACCAGGTGGGTGTGGCAGTCGATCAGGCCGGGGAGGGCGATATGGCCGGACCGATCCAGGACCTCGGTTTCCGGACCAACCAGGTCGGCGGGGACTTGTCCGGAGCCGGTGGCCAGGATCTTCCCGTCCTTGAAGGCAATGTAGGCGTCTTCCAGGATGTCGGCCTGGTTCATCTCTTGACCACGAAGAGGGTGGCCGGGATCATGGGGGGCAAAAACTTGGTTGAAGTGGGTGAGAATGCGGTCAGCGTGCATGGATCCTCCTTTGTGCCAGCTCATGGGCCGGCAGGGGTTCAAAAGAAGCGAAAGGGTCGACCTTCGCTTGAGAGAAGATTTTTATCGTCTACTTAATATATTCCCTCACGATCCAATTACAGTCAAAAAAAACCTTTCCAAATTGACCATAAAAAGACGGAAGCCGACTATTCTTAACTTGTTAAGGAAAAGATTCTGCCTTTTTGTCGGTTTTTGTTGCAAAAGTAAGGAGGAAAAGATGTTAGATAACAAGGAAATCGCCGGGGCCATGCGGATCCAGCTGGACTTCGACGAACTGCCAGAGATGCCGGCCTTCAAGGAAGGCATCCGCCGGGCTCCGGACCGGGGCTTCCGGCTCAACCAAGCCCAAACGGAAATCGCCTTGAAGAATGCCCTTCGCTACATTCCGGAGAGGTTCCATGAGGAACTTATCCCTGAATTTTTGGAAGAGCTGAAAACCCGCGGCCGGATCTATGGCTACCGCTTCCGTCCGGAAGGGCGGATCTATGGCAAGCCCATCGATGAGTACAAGGGGAAATGCACCGAAGGCAAGGCCATCCAGGTCATGATCGACAACAACTTGGACTTCGATGTCGCTCTTTATCCCTATGAACTGGTTACCTACGGAGAAACCGGGTCGGTCTGCCACGACTGGATGCAGTACCGCCTGATCAAAAAATACCTGGAGAACCTGACTGATGAGACCACCCTGGTCATGGCTTCGGGCCATCCCGTGGGTCTCTTCAAGTCCCGGAAGAATTCCCCCCGTGTGGTCATCTCCAACGGCATCCTCATCGGTGAATACGATAACCATGAGGACTGGGAGATCGCTGAAGAGATGGGCGTGACCAACTACGGACAGATGACCGCCGGCGGCTGGATGTACATCGGGCCCCAGGGCATCGTCCACGGGACCTTCAACACCATCCTCAACGCCGGTCGCCTGAAGCTGGGCCTGGGCCATGAGGATGACCTGTCCGGCAAACTCTTTGTCACCTCTGGTTTGGGCGGGATGTCCGGTGCCCAGGGAAAGGCGGCGGAGATTGCCCATGCGGTGGCCATTGTTGCTGAAGTCGATATCTCCCGGATCGAGACCCGTCTGGAGCAGGGCTGGATTTCCAAGCTGGCCGAGACCCCCGAAGAGGCCTGCCAAATGGCCAAGGAGTCCCTGGACAAGAAGGAAGCCATGTCCATTGCCTACCATGGCAACATTGTCGACCTCCTTGAATACATCTATGACCATGACATCCACATTGACCTCCTCTCCGACCAGACCTCCTGCCACAATGCCCATGACGGCGGCTACTGCCCGGTGGGCCTGACCTTTGAAGAGCGGACCAAGATGTTGGCCGAAGATCCCAAGACCTTCCGTGAGTTGGTGGATAAGACCCTCCACAGACACTTCAATATCATCAAAAAGCTGACTGAGCGTGGAACCTACTTCTTCGACTACGGGAACTCCTTCATGAAGGCGGTCTACGATGCCGGTGTCAAGGAAATCTCCCGGAACGGCGTCGACGACAAAGACGGCTTTATCTGGCCCTCCTATGTCGAAGACATCATGGGACCCCTCCTCTTCGACTATGGCTATGGCCCCTTCCGTTGGGTCTGTCTGTCCGGCAAGCATGAGGACCTGATTGCTACGGACCATGCGGCGATGGAAGCCATTGATCCCACCCGCCGTTACCAGGACCGGGACAACTACAACTGGATCCGGGATGCGGAAGCCAACCAGCTGGTCGTCGGAACCCAGGCACGGATCCTCTACCAGGATGAAGTGGGCCGGGTCAACATCGCTCTGGCCTTCAACAAGCTGGTCCGGGAAGGGAAGATCGGCCCTGTCATGATCGGCCGTGACCACCATGACGTCTCCGGTACGGACTCCCCCTTCCGCGAGACCTCCAACATCCGCGACGGCTCCAACGTCTGTGCCGATATGGCCATCCAATGCTATGCAGGGAATGCGGCTCGCGGAATGACCTATGTGGCCCTCCACAACGGTGGCGGGGTCGGGATCGGCAAGTCCCTCAACGGTGGCTTCGGCCTGGTCCTCGACGGATCGGAAAAAGTGGACGAGATCATCCGCCTCTCCCTCTCTTGGGATGTTATGGGCGGGGTGGCCCGTCGGTCCTGGGCACGGAATGAGCACGCTCTGGAAGTGGCGGCCGAGTGGAATAAAAACCACCAAGATGGCCACATTACTCTTCCATTTATCGCCAATGATGATAAAGTAAAAGAGGCGGTCAAGAAACTTTTTGACTAAGGAATACGCAGGCGAAGAAGGCCGGTCCCGGCCTTCTTCGGCTTGTTGTCGATGGCGAAGAAAAAAGGATAGGAGGACATTCGTGTCAAAAAAGAAAGTACTATTTACGGTCGAGTTGGACCAATCCGGAAGAGACTTGCTGGATCAAAATGATATTGAAATCATCGTCTCGCCCGACCAGAAGGAAGAAACCTTCATCAAGATTCTCAAGGAAGAGCAGATTGATGCCATCATCACCCGGGTGGACCCTATCACCCCGGCCATGATGGATGCTTCCCCCAACCTCAAGGTGGTCGCCAAACACGGCGTGGGCCTGGACAACATCGATGTGGACTATGCGACCAAAAAGGGCATCCAGGTTACCTGGGCTCCGGGCGGCAATGCCAACTCCGTGGCCGAACACACCCTCATGCTCCTCTTCATGGTGGCCCGCCGGGTCCGCCACGTTGACCAGGAACTCCGTGGCGGAAACTACAACGTCCGCTACACCCTCAAGAACACCTTCGAGCTGGGCGGACATACCCTGGGCCTCATCGGCTGTGGCCGGATCGGCCAGATGCTGGCGGAAAAAGCCGCTTGCCTGGGCATGAAGGTCATCGGCTATGACCCCTACCAGAAGCAGGAAAACATGAAGGCCCCCATCACCCTAAAGGACAGCAAGGAAGAGGTCCTGAAAGAGGCGGACTTCATCTCCCTCCACCTCCCCGGAACTCCGGAGACCCATCGTTCTTTCGGTATGGCGGATTTCAAGGCCATGAAGAAGACCGCTTCCCTGGTCAACTGTGCCAGAGGCGAAGTCGTCAACACCGAAGATCTTATTGAAGCCATTAAGGCCGGTGAAATCGTCGGTGCTGCCCTGGACGTTTTCGAGCAGGAACCCCTGCCCATGGATTCCCCACTCTATGATATGGAAGAAGTCATCCTGACTCCCCATACCGCAGCGACTACCCGTGAGGCGGTCTACAACTGCTGCACCATGGCTGCCACCGGCGTCATTGAAGTATTAAAGGGAGAGCCTGTCTCCTATCCTGTGAACCATTTGGATAATTTGGAATACCGTTAAGGAGGAACTCCATGGCCAAAGAAAACCTGAACCCTTTTGAATCCGCCCAAGCCAAGATCAAGAAAGCCTGCGAAACTCTGGGCTATGGCGACGACGTCTACCAGATCCTTTCCCAGCCCCAGCAAGTCATTGAGGTCAGCATCCCCGTCCAGATGGACGACGGAACCACCAAGGTCTTCAAGGGCTACCGGTCCCAGCACAATAATGCCATCGGCCCCTACAAGGGCGGGATCCGCTTCCACCAGAACGTCAACATTGACGAAGTCAAGGCTCTTTCCATTTGGATGACCTTCAAGTGCGGCGTCATGAACGTCCCCTTCGGCGGCGGCAAAGGCGGCGTCATCGTTGACCCCAAGACCCTCTCCGATAACGAACTCGAACAGCTCTGCCGTGGCTATGTCGACAAGCTCTACCGGAACCTGGGCGAATACTACGATATTCCCGCTCCTGACGTCGGCACCAACACCAAGGTCATGTCCTGGATGCAGGATGAGTACTGCAAGATCAACCAGGGCAATGCCAACTTCGGCGTATTCACCGGCAAGGACCCCAAATGGGGCGGCTCCCTGGGACGTGGCGCTGCCACCGGCTACGGCATCTACCTGATTGCCAAGTTTGCTGCCGAGAAGATCGGCATCGAGATGAAGGGGGCCAAGGTTTCCGTCCAAGGCTTCGGCAACGCCGGCAAATTTACCGTCAAGAATATGTGCAAGGGCGGCGCCAAGGTCGTGGCCATCTCCGAATGGACCCGTGAAAAAGGCACCTATGCCATCTACAATGAAAACGGCTTCGACTTCGATGAGCTGGAAGCTTACATGGAGAAGAATGGTAACCTCATCAACTTCCCCGGCTCCAAGGAGCTCAATGAAGAGGAATTCTTCACCCTGGACGTGGACATCTTCGCTCCCTGCGCCCTGGAAAATGCCATCACGGAAGAAGTGGCCCACAAGCTCCAGTGCAAGCTGGTCGCCGAAGCCGCCAACGGTCCCACCACCCCTGCCGGTGAGAAAGTCCTCATGGACCGTGGCATCGTCATTACTCCGGATATCCTGACCAACGCCGGTGGTGTTACCGTCTCCTACTTCGAGTGGGTACAGAACCTGGCCGGCTACTACTGGACAGAAGAAGAAGTCGTCGAACGCCAAAGCGCCGCCACCGAAGTCGCCTTCAACGACATCTGGAACCTGGCCCAAGAGCACAAGTGCTCCATGCGCGACGCCGCCTACCTCGTCTCCATTAAACGGATCTATGAAGCTATGAAATTCCGCGGCTGGGTAAAATAGTCTGGAAGAGAAGTTATAGATAAGCGGTCATAGAGAAGCCCCTCGGCCATGTGCCGGAGGAAATAAGAAAGAAAGCCCCTCGGCCTGACGCCGAGGGGCTTTTTTGTGGAATTGGCAGGAGCTGTGGACCTGCGAAGGGCCTGCCCGAGCCCCCCTTTCCGGGGAAAGCCTCATATCGGGGGGCTTGTCTGAGCCCCCCCCTTTTCCGGCGAAAACCTCATATCGGGGGGCTTGTCGGAGCCCCCCTTTCCGTCGAAAATCCCATATCGGGGGGCTTGCCTGAGCTCCAAGCTGTCAAACTTGAAAAAGGTGGACTTCACTTTAGCCTATTTGAAGAAGCTATTATAAGGTAGTCTTGTTGCCTAAAAAGCAACAAGCAAGCCCTTTGTTTCTTATAAAGTAACAAATTCTTGCGGAGGCCTTGAAAGAGCTGGGATTTTTTGTTAGAATAATCGAGATATCGGGGTGTGGCGCAGTTCGGTAGCGCACTTGTCTGGGGGACAAGGGGCCGGAGGTTCAAATCCTCTCACTCCGATCAATAAAGAAACGGCTTGAAATCAATGATTCCAGGCCGTTTTTCTTTTGCTTTAATTTATCCACATTTTGGGTTTTGTCCCACTTTTTGTCCCACTTTTTAATGACATGATTTCGGCTATCATTTTAGGGCCTCTCCATCACGCCATTATTGGCCTGTAATAGTGTTGGTTTGAAAAAATCATCAAACCACCACTAGTGTTTTTCGTCCTATCATAGTGTTGATTAGCAGAAAATCACCGAACCACCACTAGGCAAGAGCGGGGAGAGGACAATATTCCCTCATCGGATAGTAAGGAAGCGTTTTTTAGGATAGAATAAAGGAGAGTGTATATGGCTTGAACGGGGAAGGGGCGGATTTCCCGCCCGGGACCTAGAAAGGATAATCTCTTGAGTAAATCAATTAAAGTGGTAGATACCATCCTCCGGGATGCGGCGCAGAGCCTGATTGCCACCAGGATGACGACCAATGAGATGGAAGGGGCGCTGGACCTGATTGACTCGGCGGGATACTATGCCGTGGAGTGCTGGGGCGGAGCGACCTTCGACACCTGCATGCGGTATTTGAATGAGGATCCTTGGGAGAGGCTTCGGACCTTCCGCAAGGGGCTGAAGAATACCAAGACCCAGATGCTCCTCCGTGGGCAGAATGTCCTGGGTTATAAGAACTATCCGGACGATTTCGTCGAGCTCTTTGTCGCCAAGTCGATTGAAAATGGGATCGACATTATCCGGATCTTCGATGCGCTGAATGACACGAGAAATCTGGAGACCGCCATGAAGGCGACCAAGAAGTACGGGGGCCATGCCCAGGCAGCTATCTGCTATACGACGGGCCCGGTCTTCACCCTGGACTATTTCACCAAGCTCACCAAAGAGATGGAAGAGCTGGGTGCGGACTCCATCTGCATTAAGGATATGGCGGGCTTGCTGACCCCGGACCGGTCCTTCAAGCTGGTCCAGGCCATGAGGAAGGTCACCGATCTCCCCATCGAGGTCCATAGCCATACCACCGCCGGGACCGCTTCCATGAGCCTCCTCAAGGGCGTCGAAGCCGGGGCCGACATTATCGATACGGCCCTATCCCCCCTGGGCGGCGGGACCTCCCACCCGGCCACCGAGACCATGCACATCACCTTGAGCGAGATGGGCTACGATACCGGCCTTGACCTGGAGGTCCTCCAGAAGCTGGCCGAATACTTCGCCCCCATCCGGGACAAGTACGTCAAGGAGGGCATCCTCAACATCAAGATGCTCCAGGTTGAGCCCAAGGCCCTGGTCTACCAGGTCCCGGGCGGCATGCTCTCCAACCTCCTCTCCCAGCTTACCCAGCAGGGTCGGCCCGACCTCTATGAGCCGGTCCTCAAGGAAGTCCCCAACGTCCGTGCGGACCTGGGCTACCCCCCACTGGTGACCCCCATGTCCCAGATGGTCGGAACCCAAGCCACCATGAATGTCCTCATGGGTGAGCGCTACAAGCTGGTCCCCAAGGAAGTCAAGGACTATGTCAAGGGGCTCTATGGCCAGCCTCCTGCACCCATCTCCGATGAGATCCGGACCAAGATGATCGGGAACGCCGAGGTCATGACCGACCGCCCGGCCGACCACCTGGACCCCATCCTCCCCAAGCTCCGCGAGGAAACCGTAGGCCTGGCAAGAACGGATGAGGACGTCCTCTCCTATGGGTCCTTCCCCGAAGTCGCCAAAGACTTCCTCCAGAAGAAATACGCCTAGCTTCTAAACCCAAGAATCAAAAAAAAGAACCCCGCTATCGGGGTTCCTTTTTTTGTGCCAAAGAAGCCGGATCTTCTTATCGGCGGGATTTCTGGACAGCCGGGAGGAGGACCAGGGAGAGGAAGTAGGCCAGGATGACCTTGGCGATATCTCCCGGGATGAAGAGGAGGAAGCCTGCCTTCATCAGGTCCATGAAGGACATGCCCAGGCCGTTGACCCCGTTCAGGATGTAAGCCATATAGGGGAGGCCGACCAGGTAGGGGAGGAGGGCGGCGATAATGATGGCGATGAGGAGGGACTTTTTATCCGAGAGACGGCCGCCTTTTCGGGTGTTGAAGTAATAGGAGCCGGCCAAGGCCGCCAGGATGAAACCGATGACGAAGCCGAAGGAGGGGCTGACAAAGAGGGCCCCACCATGGGTGATGAGCTTGAGGAGGAAATGAACGACCATGGCCAGGCCGGCCGTTTTGGGCAGGAGGAGGATGGCAGCGACCTCCACAAAGAGGGTCTGGAGGCTGATGGGGACAGGCCCGATGGGGATAACCAGGAGGGAACCCAGGTAGGTCAATGCGCCGAACATGGCCGCCAGAGCCATCTCCCGGGCGCCGAAGGATGATTGCTTCATCAATTGCTCCTTTCTTGAGCGGATGCTGGGGGTGACTTGAGGATTTGGACTTCGCCGAAGCGGAGGGTTTTTTCTCGCCCATCGGAAGTGGCGACCACCAGGCCGCCCCGGTCATCGATGGCCAGAGCCCTTCCCCTCATGACGGTAGGGGAGGCGGTCCCCATCTCTTCAAAGGCGATGGTTTTGCCCAGGGTCGAGCAGGCCTTCCGGTAGAGGTCCAGTCCCCGGTCGGGATGGGCCTGGAAGTCCAGGTAGTTTTGAATAATCCGGGCCAGGAGGAGGTTGTAGTCCAGGTCCTCATGAGGGTCGGGGAAGAGGGCTCCGGCCCGGTCTCGGATGTCCTCGGGGAATCCCCCTTCCGGGGTCATGAGGTTGGTCCCGATCCCGCAGACGATGGTGTCGATCCGGCCGCTTTCCAGGCCCGCCCGGCCCTCGGTCAGGATGCCGGAGATCTTCTTTCCCTCTTTCTCCAGGTCGTTGACCCATTTGATGGTGGTGGGGATGCCGTAGAGGTCCAGGATGGCCCGGTGGAGGGCCACAGCGGCGAAGATGGTGATGAGGCCGAAATTCTTTTGGTCCTCATGGTTCCGCCAGGCGAAGGAAAAGTAGAGGCCGCCGGGCGGGGAGAAGAAGGACCGGCCCAACCGGCCCCGGCCCTTGGACTGGGTCCTGGAGGCAACGACCACGCACTCTGCCCGGGTCTCATCCAGGAGGTTCTTGGCATCCAGGTTGGTGGAGGCGGTGTCCTCCAGGATCCGGATGCCCCCTTCGTCATAGGGCGGGGGGAGGAGGAGGCGGAGGGCCTCCGGGTGGAGGGCCTTGGGCAGGGCCTCCAGGGAGTAGCCGGCGGGGGAGGAGGGAATGACAAAGCCCTCATCCTCCAGGCCCTTGACCATCTTCCAGACTGCCTGACGGGAGATGTCCATGGCCCGGCCCAGGTCGGATCCGGATATGGCCCGCCCGTCATCTTTTGCTTCCTGCAAGAGGGTCAGGACTTGGAATTTTTTGCTGGGTTCAAACATAGATCCTCCTTTGAAGAAACTAGAACTATTGTACGAGAGGGGAGGGGGAGTGTCAACTCGAAAATAAAAGAGGTTGACAAGAGAAATGGCTAATTTTTTCTGATGGAAAAATCGCAAAATTATAAGCTTCCTAGTATAAAGAACTGGTAAAATGAAAACAGATAAATATTTTTTCATTGAATTGTATATTAAGAAAGGAGTCTTTGCATGAAGAATCGAAGAATAGGCGGATTTTTAACCCTGGTCTTTGCCTTTTTCTTGGCCTTGGCCATCCAAGCACTTTCACCTGTCCCTGTGAAAGCGCAAGAGCCGGAGGGTAAACCCTTTACGGTGACGGTCCAGTTAGAGGGTGGAACAAATTCCCAGCTTATCGGCGAATATGATACCTTTCACCAAGCCATGGGGGTATGTGGCCAGGGGGATTTAACCAAGCAATATGTTATCATCTTAAATCGGGATTATACCATTCCCCGGGATGAGGCTTGGTGGTCAAAACAGGATTCGAATATCGTATTGAAATCAAAGGGGAATAACCAATATACCCTGAAAAGAGAAGGAGACCGGGGATTTTTCACTATTGGCAATACGAGTAAATTACGGTTGGAAAATATTATTTTGGATGGAAATGGGGATGGACGCTGCTGCTCGATGTTTAATACGTCCATGCTGACTTTAGGGAAAGGTGCTGTTATACAGAATTGCATCGATGGTCCTGTAGGAACGGATGGTCCTGCAATATTTGTAACGGGTGAAAGCCATTTATATGTGGAAGAAGGAGCTCTTGTTCAGAATAACCAATCCGCCACCCAGGGAGGGGTTATCCAAGTACGAAATGGAGCCAGCCTAACGATAATAAATGGCATCTTTAAAAACAATTCGACAAGTGCATCAGATGGCGGTGCAATAGCAGTATATGGAAATCTGGAAATCGATGATGCTCTCTTTGAATCTAACCAGGCGAAGAAAACTGGCGGTGCCATTATCTTTGGTTCAAATGCTACAGGATCAATCAAAAATGCTACGTTTAAAAATAACCGGGCGAGTACTGGAGGAGCAATATACGGCTCGGGAAAGCTCGATATTTCCCGGTGTATTTTTGAAAATAACACTGCTAAGTGGGGTGGAGGTATTTTCGCTAACAAGGGTGCAATGATAGCAGTTACTAGGTTTAAAAATAATACTGCAATTATGCAAGGTGGCGCTATTTATGCTTCACAACCCACGAACATTAATAGTTCTGGGTTTGAGGGAAACAAAGCTACTAAGAATGGTGGGGCTATTTTTCAAAAAAATTTTTTAACACTAATAAAATCCAATTTTTCCCAAAATGATTCGGAAGGGAGTGGAGGTGCTCTCTATATAGATTTTAATGGAAAAGGTAGTTCTACCATTTCCAATACATCTTTTACGGGAAATCATGCATCTATATTTGGCGGCGGGATTTACTTAGCCTTACAGAATAAATTGATGATTGATAATGCTTTTTTTGCCGGCAACGAGGCGAGTTATGGTGGGGCTATTGCAACAACAGCTCCAAATGCTAATAATCCTGTAGATATTCAATATTCAAATTTGACTATACAGTCAAATACACTTTTCCAAGAAAATACCGCCTTATTAGGAGGAGGAATTTTTACAGCCTTTCCCACAACAATAGAATTGGCAGATTTTTTCAACAATCATGCTTCTGTAGATCCCCAGGATGACCAGTCCAATCCGCATCAATCTGGTTGCGGGGGTGGCATTTATGTTATGGACCACAAGACAGAGATCCAAAAGACAACTTTTAGGGAGAATATGGCCTATGGGTCAGGCGGCGCATTAAGCATTAACGGTGGAGGTCAAATCTATCCAGGTCAACAACCTGCACCTATCAAACCTAATGCAATGGTTATGATTTCAAGATACACCCACTTTGAAGACAACGAGGTAATGGTGGGCCAGGGAGGAGCCATTTATGTTTCTCCTTACGAGTATGAATATAAAATTACTTCGGCAGAAGCTTATAAAAAACTAACAACGGATGCTACAACTCTCTTCATTGGAAATAAGACAGGGGCTCGTCTTTACATTCCACCAGAGAATTACAAGGATTTTGCTGATCAATTACAGTTTGCTCCGGCTTCCGATGTTAAGCATGGCATTCTGGAAAAAGAAAGTCTTTTGAATAATTATGACGTGAACTATAAAAATCCCTACCTGATCATCCACTTTGACCCCAACGGGGGAAGTGGCAAGATGAAAAATCAGCTGGTGGAATTCGATGAAAAGAGAGAAGAGCCGTTAGATTATAAATTACCCCAAAATGGCTTCACTCCGCCTCCAGGAAAGGAATTCCAAGCTTGGGAAATCCTTGATAAGGAATACAAGGAAGGAAGCACCTACTCCATTAATAAGGATGCTGTTGAAGGTAAGGGTTATCTCCTGGTGAAAGCCCTTTGGAAGTCCAAACCCACCACTCCCACCACCCCGACCAATCCCACTACCCCCACCACCCCCGAAGTCATCGGTGGAGAGGACCGGGTGGAAACCGGTGAGAAAGTATCTCAGAGATTCTACACCCACGCTGACAATGTCATTGTCGTCCGCAAGGATGAATTCCCGGATGCCCTGACTGCCAGCGTTCTGGCCCGGGCCCTGGATGCCCCCATTCTATTGACCACCACTGACCACCTGGATGCCAAGACAGCGGCGGAAATCCGGAGATTGGGCGCAACAAAGGCCTATATCATCGGAAAAGAAAATGCCATTGCCGAATCGACTGCCCAAGAGGTTAAGAAGATCACGGGCAAGATCGAACGGATTGGCGGGAGTGACCGCTACGAGACCTCCAGCCTGATTGCTAAAAAAGTGGTTGCCACCATTGGCAATACCAAGAAGGCCGTTATCGCAACCGGACAAGACTTTGCCGATGCCCTCTCCATCAGCCCCTATGCGGCTAAGATGGGCTATCCCATCCTTCTGGTCAAGCAGAATCAGGTTCCCTCGGTGATTCAGAAGACCATCAAGGACCTCTCCATCTCCGGTGTTTATGTGGCCGGTGGAGACAAGGCGGTTTCCAAGAGCCTGGATCAGGCACTGCCGAAAATCCTGGTCCGCTTTGATGGGGAAAACCGCTATGATACAGCCAGAATCATTGCAGAGACCCTCTTTGCTAATTCCAAGACCGCCTTCCTGGCTTCCGGTCAGGTTTTTGCGGATGCTCTTGTGATCAGTCCGGTTGCAGCAAGAGAAGATGGTCCGGTCCTCCTGACCCGTCCTTCCGTCCTTCCGGCTGAAACCAAGGCAGCCATTGATAAGGCCCATTATGAGAAGATCTTTGTGGTCGGTCTTGAAAAGGCCATCAACAAGACGGTCTGGGAAGTCCTTCGCTAGTCAAGACAATGGTGAAGGAATTGCCCACTAGAATAAGAAAAGCCCCCCAAGTTTGGGGGGCTTTTTTATGTTCTCATGAGCAGGACTCCAGTTAGTCGACCATCTCCTCGGCTTCCTCCTGCTTGATCTTGCCGAAGACCTTATCCCGGAGAGCCCGGCCGGTCGCAGTCTGGGCCAGTCCGCCTCCGGCGGTTTCCTTGAGGGAGGCCGGAAGGGTGTCACCGATCTTCTTCATGGCGGCGATAACCTCATCGACAGGGATGTAGAGGTCGACACCGGCCATGGCCATGGTGGTGGCGGAGAGGGCGATGGCGATGGAGCCGGCATTCCGCTTGACGCAGGGGATTTCGACCAGGCCGGCCACGGGGTCACAGACCAGACCCAGCTGGTTGATCAGGGCCATCCCGCAGGCGTCGGCCGATTGGGCAGGGGTCCCGCCCAGGACTTCTACCATGGCAGCGGCCGCCATACCGGCGGCGGATCCGCACTCAGCCTGGCAGCCGCCTTCGGCTCCTGCGATGGAGGCGGTCCGGGCGATGACGATGCCGAAGCCTGCAGCGACGAAGAGGGCCCGGACCAGCTTGTCCCGGTCAACCCCGTCATCTTCCAGCATGGTCACTAGGCAGCCGGGGAGGATGCCACAGGAACCGGCCGTCGGGGTGGCAACGATCTGCCCCATGGCGGCGTTGCAGTTGGAGACGGAGACCCCTCTAGCCAGGGCCTTGGTGAAGAAGGAGCCGGCGAAGCCCCCATCGTGCTCGCGGGCATAGGCCATGATTTTCTCCGACTCGCCCCCGGTCAAGCCGGAGGTGGAGGGGAGGTTGTCCTCCTCATGGAAGTGGGTCCCGTCAATCATGACCTGGAAGTAGTCGTCCATAATCTCCAGGAGTTCTTCCTGGCTCTTGCCCATCTCCTGGGCCTGGTATTCGAGGATGAGGTCGGAGAGCCTGATCTGTCTTTCCTGGGCCTCATCCACCATCTCTTTGATGGAATAAAATTCTTTTGCCATGATTACCTCCTATATCGCCGGGAAGACAACGGTATTGACCACTTCGTCCACTTGCTCGATATCCTCTTTCAGACTGTCAGGGCAGGGGTTGTCGAATTCCATGGTCATGAGGGCCAGTCCGCCTTTTTCCTGGCGACCCAGGGTAAAGTTGCAGATGTTGAGCTGGCTGTATTTTTCCGAAATCATGGAGGTGACGTCGGCGATGACGCCGGGGACGTCATTGTGGAGGACCATGACGGTGGTCCGCTCTCCGGTCAGGTTGACCCGCATGCCGTTGACAGCCTCAACCCGGATGTTGCCGCCGCCGATGGAGGCCCCCATGAGGGAGCCCTTCTCGCCGTTCTCCAGCACATCGGTTATCGGGGGGGGGTTGGGGTGGGTGTGGGGGTTGTGGGTGGGGACGAAGGTGAAGTCGATCCCCCGGTTGCGGGCGATGTTGAGGGCATCCCGGATTTCGATGGAATCCGTTTGATAGCCCATGAGACCGGCCATGATCGCCTTGTCCGTCCCGTGGCCCTGGTAGGTGTGGGCGAAGGACCCGGACAGTTCGATGGTGACCTTTTTCAGGGGAGTGCCATGGGTCATGAGGTAGACGATCCTTCCGATCCGGCATGCGCCTGCCGTATGGGAGGAAGAGGGCCCGATCATGACGGGGCCGATAATTGAAAATACGTTCATAGGACCTCTTTTCCTTTCTTTTTCGACGACCTTCCTTGTCAAAAAAACTCTCTTTGCTATTAGTATAGGAAAACGTAACCTATTTGTAAATTGCAAGCTTTTTATGGAACTGATAAAATATTTTTATAATACTGACCTTGCCGGCTAAGGCAGGAGATAAAGGGGGCTTTCATGAAACTGACCTATTTAAAGACATTCATCAAGGTGGCAGACCGGGGGTCCTTCTCCCAAGCGGCCCGGGAGCTCAGCTACACCCAATCGGCCATCACCATTCAAATCCAACAACTGGAAGAGGAGTTCAACACCCAGCTCTTTGATCGGATCGGCAAGGGCGTCCGACTGACGGCTCATGGCCAGCTCTTCTACACCCATGCCCAGGCCATCGTCGCCGCATGTCGCCAGGCCGAATACGAGATGGCCCACGCCCCCATCCGGGACCCCATCCACCTGGGGACCATCCACTCCCTCTGCAATTCCTTCGTCCGGGACGTCCTCATGACCTTCTACAAAGCCCATCCCGACCAGTCCGTCCGGATCACCACCGGGTCCCCCTGGCAGATCGAGCGGATGCTCAACAGCAATGAGCTGGACCTGGCCTATCTCTTCGACCGTCCCCTCTATGACGTCAATTGGATCAAACCCGTGGATAAGGAAGAGGTCCTCTGCTTCATCGCCCATCGAGACAACCCCCTGGCCAACAAAGACCAGGTCAAATTGGAGGACCTCATGGACCAAAGCTTCCTCCTCACCGAACAGCACGACAACTACCGCTATGCCCTGGAGCAGGAGCTGGCCAAGCGAGGCCTGGAAATCCGGGCCCGGCTGGAGGTCCCCAACACCGACATCATCCTCCGCCTCATCGAAGACAACGGTGGCATCTCCTTCCTCCCCGAGTACAGCCTCCGCCACCACATGGCCGACGGCAAGCTCAAGATCCTCCCCGTGGAAGATTTCCACCTCTCTATGAACCGCCAGCTCATCTACCATAAGAAAAAATGGCTCAGCCAACCCATGCAGGACATGATCCGCTTCTTCCAGGACCAGCAGGATTAGGAGGTGGAGAGGCGGGCTGGCCTTCCCTGGGCTGGGCGGCCCTGGGCGGGATTGGGCGGAGCCACCCTGGCAAACTCATCATTCCGCCATCTCCCAGGGACAACCTTCCCTGGCAAACCTCATGAAACCACCATCTCCCAGGGAAGCTTCAGAGATAAAAACCCTGACAATTCGGATAATCCGCCAAATCGCCGGAAAATCAGGGCCAGGGATTCCCTTAGAAGCCGAACAACTGATGAGTTCAGAGCCCGAGGCATGAGCCACTGCCGGAGGCGGATATTTCCCCGGTTCGCCATTAATTCCAAAAAAAGGCTGTGCCCGAACGCCCCATCGTTCGGACACAGCCTCATTCCTATTCACCAGCAGCTTCCTATAGAAAGCCCGCCACTATTAGAAGGCCGTCTTTATTTTTCTTCCTGGGGCCCATCTTCCGAGGGGCCGGTTAGCTTGTGGCCACAATTGGAGCAGAACTTGGCAGAAGGATCCTCCAAGCGCTCTCCGCAGTTGGGGCAGTGGGCTTCGGCAGCCTCCGGCTTCTTGGTTCCACAATTTGAACAGAATTTTCCGCTATTCTCATGCTTGCACTCCGGGCAAATCCAGCGGTCGGCAGCAGCCCCGCCACCGGCACCTCCGGAAGCGACCCCACCGACACCGGCTCCACCGGCCTGGCCTGCAGCACCGCTAGCGCCGGCCCCGCCAGAGGCCTCCCGGTTTTTCCGGGCTTCTTCCGCCATCTGCTGGGCGTTGGTCTGGGAGAATTGCCCCATGCCCTGGCCCATGGCATTCATACCGATCCCCATGCCCATGAAGGCCTGGCCGGCACCGGCTTCGTTTGACCCTGCGGCCTCCAGGCCACGGGCGATGGCCCCTTGGACATAGCCCTCGCGGATGGAGGGGTCGCCCAGCATGGCACCCTGGCTCCGCATCTCGACCAGCTTCCGGGATTCCTCATCATAGGAGATGGAGGCGATGGCCACATTTTCTACCACCATCCCTCTTTCTTTCCGCCACTTATCGTCCAGGACCTCCTGCATGTAGTCGGCCAGCTCCTGGCCACGGGAGTTGATGTAGACGATCCGCTCACCCTCACGGGAGAAGCGGTTGAGGGCGGTCTGGAAGGCCGTCAGGAACTCGTTCCGGTATTGCTCATTCACATCCTGCATGGATACGGAGCTGGAAGCATCGTGGTCGGCCACCTCACGGTAGAAGAGGATGGGGTCGACCACCCGGATGGTGTAGGTGCCGAAGGCTCGGAGGAAGAGCTCCGCATTGTAGGTGTTATCATAATAGGAAACGGGGTTGGGAGTGCCGAACTTGATCCCCCGAATCTCCTGGAGGTTGATATAATAAGCTTGTTGCTTGAGGGGGGTTGACCCGGAAAAGCGGAAGCGGTTGAAAGATTCCTTGACCCAACTGCCCAATTCCCCATTCATGAGGGAAGGCATGGAGGAATGATCCACCTTGAAGTAACCCGGCTCCGCCGTGTAGTCGACGATCTTTCCGCCGTCGATGAGGAGCATGCATTGGTTAACACCGACGTGGATGATGGATCCGTTGGAAATCGTGTCGGGCGTATTCTTCGTGTTGGAATTTCTCCGGTCGTCCTTGGACCGGGAGACGCCCGGTGCGGTGATGATTTCGGGGCCCATATAGGCCGATTCAATGGCTTCCAGCCAGGCATCGCCCAGACCGCCACCGATGGCCCCGGCCCCTGCTCTAATTAATCCCATTCTTTCCTCCTCGCTTTCAGTTCAGATGCGGGCCCTTTTTCCGGCCCTTTCGCCGAATTTCCGACGTCAGTAACAGTTTTTCCGGTGGAATGGGATAGGATGGGTAAAAAATAATAAGTCCCAAATCCAACCTTTGAATTTTTATACCCAATTCCAGGGATTCAAGATCAGCCCAGCAAAGAAAGGAACGCCATGAAAAACAACAAGAACAGGAAGCCCAGGAAGATAACCTACTATTATATTATCGTCCTGGCTGCCCTGATTTTAGCCCAAATTTTTTTGGTCCCCGGCATACGAAAGAAGCAGGTTAAGGAGGTCCCCTTCTCTAACTTTATCGAGGATTTGAACAATGACCGGGTCACCAAAGTCTCCCTCAAGGAAAACCGCTATGTCTTCGAAGCCAAGGATGACAAGGGGAACACCCAGACCTATGAAACCGGGCCGTGGAACGACCCCAGCCTGACGGAAAGCCTGAAGAAAAAAGGGGTGGAATTCGGAGCGACCATACCTTCCCCGCCAAACCCCATCCTGACCTTCCTCCTCACCTTCATCTTCCCCCTGGCCATTTTCTGGCTCATCGGCCGCCAGCTCATGAAGAACATGCCTGGGTCCAACGCCATGTCCTTCGGCAAGTCCAACGCCAAGGTTTACGTCAAGGCGGAAACCGGCAAGTCCTTTGCTGATGTGGCGGGGCAGGATGAGGCTAAGGAATCTCTCAATGAGGTGGTGGACTTCCTGGATAACTCGACCAAGTATGAGCAAATCGGGGCCCTTTGCCCCAAGGGAGTCCTCCTGGTCGGCCCTCCGGGAACCGGAAAAACCCTCCTGGCCCAGGCGGTTGCCGGGGAGGCGGATGTTCCCTTCTTCATCATATCGGGCTCGGAATTCGTTGAGCTCTTTGTCGGCATGGGGGCTTCCAAGGTCCGCGACCTCTTTAAGGAAGCCAAGAAAAAAGCCCCCTGCATCGTCTTCATCGATGAGATCGACGCCATCGGCAAGCGCCGGGATGGCCGGGGCCTGGGCGGCAACGATGAGCGGGAGCAGACCCTTAACCAGCTCCTCTCGGAGATGGACGGCTTCGATGCCAACACCGGGGTGGTCATTTTGGCCGCCACCAACCGACCGGAGGTCCTGGATCCTGCCCTGACCCGGCCCGGCCGCTTCGACCGGATGGTCCGGGTGGAACTCCCTGATGTACGGGGAAGGCTGGACATCCTCAAGGTCCACGCCAAGGATGTCAAAATGGTCGAGGACGTGGATTTCGACCAGGTGGCCCGGATGACGGCCGGAACCTCCGGGGCCGACCTGGCCAATATCATCAATGAGGGGGCCCTCCGGGCGGTCCGTCAGGGACGGTCCAAGGTAACGACCGAGGACCTCATCGAATCCGTCGAGACCGTCATCGCCGGCCAGCAGAAGAAGAACGCCGTCATCACCGACCGGGACAAGAAGATGATTGCCTACCATGAGGTGGGCCATGCCCTGGTCGCCGCCATGCAGAAGCGGTCGGCCCCGGTGACCAAGATTACTATCATTCCCAGGACCTCGGGGGCCCTGGGCTACACTATGCAGGTGGATGAGGAGGAGAAGGTCCTGGAGACCAAGGAAGACCTGATCAACCGGATCCAGGTCCTGACCGGGGGACGGTCGGCGGAGGAGTTGGTCTTCCACACCCGGACAACCGGGGCTTCCAATGACATCCTCCAGGCCACCCGACTGGCCCGGGCCATGGTCACCCGCTTCGGGATGACCGATGAGTTCGGCTTCCTGGCCCTGGAGACGGTGACTTCCCCCTACCTGTCCAGCGACACCGACCTCATGGCCGGCCCCGACACTGCCTCGGAGGTGGATAAGATGGTCCAGGCCATCATCGGCCAAGCCCACAAGGCAGCCTATGCCACCCTGGAGAAATACGAACGCCAACTCCACGACATCGCCGGCTATCTCTTGGAGAAAGAGACCATCACCGGAGAGGAATTTATGGATATCCTCAACCGGTCCCTGGAATTCTACGGGATGGAGAGTATCGAAGAAGAGAAGACAGAAGAGGAGAACCATGACTAAAGGAATGAATAAGGAAAAAGTCTATATCACGGGCCACCGAAACCCGGATACGGACTCCATCTGCTCGGCCCTGGCCTATGCGGAGCTCAAGAACCGGATCGGGGACGTCGAAGCCATCCCGGTCCGCCTGGGCGAGCTCAACCAGGAAACCCGCTTTGTCCTGGACTATTTCGGGGCCAAGCCGCCCCAATACCTGGAGTCCATCCAACCTATTTTGGGAGACATCAATTTTGACTCCTCCTACGGGATTTCGCCGGGGACCTCCCTCTACCAGGCCACAGAAATTATCCAGGCCAACTACCAGAACAACCTGGCGGTGGTGGATGAGAAAGAGAAGCTGATCGGGATTATCGCCCTGTCCAACATCGCCAACTCCTATGCCAACATCTGGAACGATAATATCCTGGGCCGGTCCCAGACCCCCCTCTCCAACATCATGGACGTCCTTTCCGCCGAGATCCAATTCCTCCCGGACGACCCCCGGACCATCTCCGGCGACATCGCCATCTATGCCATGAGCCATGTGGACAATGAGCTCATCAAAGAAAATGACATCGTCCTGGTGGGGGACCGGGAAAACGCCCAGGAAGATGCTATCAAGAAGGGAGTAGCCCTCCTCATCCTGACCAACAACACCAAGCTGAGCGAGGACCTGGCCCGCCTGGCCGAGGACTACCGGGTCACCGTCCTTTCCACGGGCCTCTCCACCTTCACCGCCACCCGCCTCCTTCCCCAGGCCGTCCCGGTGGGCTTCCTCATGACCACCGAAAACATGGTCTACTTCCACACCACTGACTTCCTCCCGGACGTCCAGCAGAAGATGGCCTCCACCCGCTTCCGGTCCTATCCCATCGTGGATTCCCAAAACCGGGTCGTCGGGTCCATCTCCCGCTACCACCTGATCAACACGGAAAAGAAGAAGGTCATCCTGGTCGACCACAACGAGGCCTCCCAGTCCATCCCCGACCTCAACCAGGCGGAGATCCTGGAGATCATCGACCACCACCGGGTGGCCAACGTGACCACGGCCGGTCCCATCTACTTCCGCAACGTCCCCGTGGGCTGCACCTCCACCATCATCTCCCAGATCTACTATGAGCAGGGGATCCGCCCCTCCCGTCTGGCCGCCGGCCTCATGTGCTCGGCTATCATCTCGGATACCCTACTCTTCCGGTCCCCGACCACGACCGAAGCCGACCGCCAGGCCGTGGCCCGCCTGGCCCCCATTGCCGGGATCGACCCCGAGGAATATGCCATGGAAATGTTCAAGGCCGGGACCGACCTGACCTTCAAGAAGGCCAAGGATATCCTGACCGAGGACGTGAAATTCTTCGACATCCACAAGCACAAGATCCGGGTCGCCCAGGTCTTCACCATGGAAGACAATATCGAAGGGGAGATCAATGACAAGCTCTTCAAGGAGATGAACCGGATCCTCAAGGAGCAGGGAGACGACACCTATCTCCTCCTCATGACCAACATCTTCCGGGAGTCCTCCCGGGTCATGGTGGCCGGGGACCATGCCGACCTGGTGGCCAAGGAGTTCGGCAGCAACCTAGTGGACCACACCTTCGTGGCCGACGGACTCCTCTCCCGGAAAAAGCAGCTCATCCCCAAACTCAACCACGCCCTCTCCGAGGTTGAAAGCCATGAATAAGGCCGGGGCCATGGACCCTTCCCGAAAGGATGCCGGAAGCCAGGTCCCGGAAGGCCTGGGGGTATCCCAAATCAGAGCCGACCGGAAGACCGACCTCATCCCCGTCCGGGCCCGGGGGTCGGAGGAGGTCCTGGACCGGGCCGGAGCCCTCATCCGTCAGGGGGAACTGGTCGTCTTCCCGACCGAGACGGTCTACGGCCTGGGGGCGGACGGGCTCAACCCGGAAGCCGTCCGGTCCATCTTCCGGGCCAAGGGCCGGCCTTCCGATAACCCCCTCATCCTCCACATCGCCGGCTTCGACCAGCTTCCGGCCCTGGTGGACCAGGACCTGGCCCCCTTCCAAAAGCTCATGGAGGACCTCTGGCCCGGGCCCATGACCCTGGTCTTTCGTCGGTCCGCCCTCATCCCCGACCAGGTGACGGCCGGCGGGGACACGGTGGGGATCCGGATGCCCTCCCACCCCATCGGACGGGCCTTCCTCCGGGCAGCCCAAAGGCCGGTGGCGGCCCCTTCAGCCAACCTCTCGGGTCGGCCCTCGCCCACCAATGCCCGGGACGTTTACCAGGACATGGCGGGTCGCCTCCCCCTCATTTTAGACGGGGGACCCTGCGACATCGGGATTGAATCGACCGTCGTGGACCTAACGGTGGAACCGGCCCAGGTCCTCCGGCCGGGTTTCTATACGCCGGAAATCCTGGCCCCCTACCTGCCTGGGGTGGCCCTGGATCCGGGCCTGGGTCCCGGCCAGGTCCTGCCCAAATCCCCCGGCCAAAAATATAAACATTACGCTCCCCGGGCGGAAATGACCCTTTTTGTGGATAAAAGTGATAGTATGGAAAAGGCAGTAAGGGATATGGTCACCCGCTACCTGGAGGCGGAGTCCCCCGATCGGGTGGGCCTCCTTCTTTTTGAAGAGAACGTCGGCCCCGTCCGGGAAGCGGTCAAGGCGGCCGGCGGCCCGGAGCCCTATATCATCAGCCAGGGTTCCCGGTCCGATCTCAGCGAGATGGGACATAGTCTCTTCACCAACCTGCGACGATTTGATATGGCCGGGATGGCGGTCATTCTTGCCATGGGGGTTCCGCCCCTGGGCTACGGAGAATCCATCATGAACCGAATGCGGAAGGCGGCGGCCGGTCGCGTCATCGAAGAATAGGAGAAAATATGGAAAACGTCAGAGTCCTGGACCACCCTCTAATCAAGCACAAGCTTACCATTCTTAGGAACAAGAATACGGGGACCAATGAATTCCGCAAGCTGGTGGGGGAGATCGCCATCCTGGCCGGCTATGAGGCGACTAAGAATCTTCCCCTGGAAGAGATTGAAATTGAGACCCCCATGGAGAAGACCACGGGCTACCAGCTGTCCGGGAAAAAACTCTGCTTCGTTCCCATCCTCCGTGCCGGATTGGGCATGGTGGATGCCTTCCTGACCATCGTTCCCTCTGCCCGGGTGGGCCATGTCGGCCTCTACCGGGATCCCGAAACCCACAAGCCGGTGGAATACTATTTTAAGATGCCGGCGGACGTGAAGGACCGGGAAATCTTCGTCCTTGACCCCATGCTGGCCACCGGCGGGTCCATGATCGACACCATTTCTTCCCTGAAGAAGTACGGCTGCGAGTCCATCCATGCAGTGGCCATCATCGGGGCACCCGAGGGAATCAAGGCCGTCCATGATGCCCATCCGGACGTGGACATCACCCTGGCCGGCCTGGACCGCCAGCTCAATGAGGATGCCTATATCCTTCCGGGCTTGGGCGATGCGGGCGACCGCCTCTTCGGGACGAAATAAAGAAAGTATTTGGAATCATTTCCCGGAAAGAAGGGATTCGAAGAGACACGAGCGAGGATAAATATGACTTATATTAGAGTTCGAAGGAGTGAGCCCCTTCGGGGGACGGTTCCCATCTCCGGGGCAAAGAATGCCGCCCTGCCGATTTTAGCCGCCTCCCTCCTCGGCAACCAGGAGATTATCCTGGAAAATATTCCCCCCTTACGGGACGTTGACGTCATGGTCGAGGTCCTGCGGTCCCTCAATGCCAAAGTGGACTACATTGGAGAGGATGTCATCCGGATCGACCCCACCACCGTCGACCGCTATGAGGCTCCCTATGACCTGGTCAACCGGATGCGGGCCTCCTTCATCGTCATGGGTCCCCTCCTGACCAAGTTTGGCCGGACCAAGATCGGCCTGCCGGGCGGTTGCTCCATCGGCAAGCGGCCGGTTGACCTCCACCTCAAGGGCTTTGCCGCCCTGGGTGCGGAGATTGACCAGGAACCCAATATCATCGGGGCCAAGGCCCCCTCCAGTGGCCTGGTAGGTGGTCGGATCTACCTGGACTTCCCCTCTGTTGGGGCCACCCAGAACATCATGCTGGCGGCCTCCATGGCCAGGGGGGAAACCATCATCGAAAACGCCGCCAAGGAGCCGGAAAACGTGGACCTGGCCAACTTCATCAACAAGATGGGGGGGAAGATCCGGGGGGCCGGAACCTCCACTGTGGTCATCCAAGGGGTGGACCACCTGACCGGTGCCCGCCACTCCATCATCCCCGACCGGATTGAGGCAGCCACCTTCCTGGTTGGGGCTGCCATGACCGGGGGCGAGGTGACGGTGGAAAATGTCCTGAGCGAGCACATCCGCCCCGTTTTGGCCAAGCTGAGAGAGGCCGGCTGCGACATCAATGAGGATGAGGACCAGGATAGGATCACCATCCATGCCTCCGGCCGACCCAAGGCCATCAACATCCGGACCCTTCCCTATCCGGGCCTGCCCACGGACGTCCAGGCCCAGTTCATGGCCATGATGACCACGGCCAAGGGCCAGTCCAAGGTGGATGAGACGGTGTTTGAGAACCGCTTCATGCATGTGGATGAGCTCAACAAGATGGGGGCATTGATCCTGACCGAGGGCAATGAGGCCATCATCCGGGGGGTCGACCACCTGGTCGGGACCAAGGTCCAGGCCACCGACCTCCGGGCGGGCGCCGCCCTGGTCCTGGCCGGCTTGGTCGCCGAGGGCGAGACCCAGGTCTACAATGTCTTCCACTTAGACCGTGGCTACTACAAGTTTGAGGAAAAACTCCGGGGCCTGGGCGCCGATATTTTCCGGATGGAGGAGGACGACTAGGCCGGTGGCCGGGTCAAGAAAGGAAAACACCATGCAGGTTGAAGGGGTCGTGGACCGGGTCCGCTATCACAGTCGGGAGAACGGATTCACCGTCTTCGTGCTGGCCACGGAGGACGGTCCCTTGACCTGCGTGGGGAACTTTTTGGACATGAATCCGGGGGAGGCCTATGTCCTGGACGGGGACCTGGCCATCCACCCCAAGTTCGGTGCCCAATTTTCAGTAACAAGCTGGACAAAGAAGGAGCCATCAACGAGAGAACAGTTGGTGGCTTATTTGTCGTCCGGACTCTTTCCCCACATCGGAGAAAGCCGGGCCAAGAAGCTGGTCGACCTCTATGGGGAGAAAACCCTGGAAACCATCACGGACCATCCGGAGGCCTTGAAGAAGATCCGGGGGATCGGAAAGAAGAGGGCGGAGGAAATCCACCAGGCCCTCCTCGACCAGGCCGCCAACCGGGCCTCCATGATCTACCTCCAGTCCCTGGACTTGGGGATGAAGCTGGCCTCCCGAATCTTGGACAAGTATGGGCGGAATACGGAGGCCATCATCCGGGAAAACCCCTACCGCCTGGCTGAGGACATCGAGGGGGTGGGCTTTTTGACCGCCGACAAGCTGGCCCGGAAGCTGGGGGTGGAGGAGGACTCCTACTTCCGGACCCTGGCCGGCCTCCACTATCTTTTCCAGACCCGGATGGAGGAAGAAGGGTCTTCCTTCTGGACGGGAGACCGGCTGGAAGAGGAGCTGGAAAAGCTCCTGGGCCTGGCCTCCTCCCACCTGGACCCGGCCCTGGAAGCCTTGCAAGGACAGGGGAGGGTCCACCGGGAAGGGGGGCTCATGCCCGGCCCTGAGGACCGCTGGTATCCGGACTGGGCTTACTCAGCGGAGCAGGTCATTGCCGGCCGTCTGGCCATCCTCATGGAAGAGGACCGGGAGGACCTAATCATTGACAAGAGCAAGGTCGAAGGGGCCATGGGCCTCCGGCTTTCCGGCCTCCAGGAAGAGGCGGTGGATAGGTCGGCCCGGGAGCCCATCCTGGTCATCACCGGGGGACCGGGGACCGGAAAGACCACCATTCTCCGGGCCATCCTGGAGGTCTTTGACCAAAACGGCCTGACCTCTGACCTGGCCGCACCCACAGGACGGGCGGCCAAGCGGATGGAGGAGTCCACCGGCCGATCCGCCTCCACCATCCACCGGCTCCTGGGCTTCAAGGGGTCGGAGGAGGGTGGGGTCATCCCGGAATACGACGGGGACAACCCCCTTTCCTTGGATGCCCTCATTGTCGATGAGGCTTCCATGATCGACCTCTCCCTCATGGCCACCCTGGTCCAGGCCCTGCCCGACGGGGCCCGCCTAGTCTTGGTGGGCGATGTGGACCAGCTCCCTTCAGTGGGGGCCGGCAATGTCCTGCATGACCTCATCCGGTCCCAAGTCATCCCCACCATCAAGTTGGACCGGATCTACCGCCAGTCCAAGGAGTCCCTCATCGTCTCCAACGCCCACCGGATCCACCATGGCCAGCTCCCGGAGGTCAATGACAAGGAGGGGGACTTCTTCTTCCTCCCCACGCCTACAGACCGGGATGCGGCGGACCTGGTGGAGGACCTGGTCGCCCGCCGCCTGCCCCAGGCCTACGATTGGGACCCCCTCAGGGACATCCAGGTCCTCTCGGCCATGAAGAAGGGGGTCTGCGGGGTCGAGGAGCTCAACCGGAGGCTCCAGGCCGCCCTCAACCCCCAAGGGGCCCGGTCGGACCATGTGACCTCGGGCCGGGACCGGAGCTTTTGGCCGGGGGACAAGGTTATGCAGATAAAAAATAACTACAACCTCCTCTGGACCGATGGAGGGGAGGTCCAGGGCCAGGGGGTCTACAATGGGGACTTCGGCTTTGTTCAGGAGGTCCTCCCGGAGGGCGAAGGCCTGGTTGTGGACTTTGATGGCCGGCGGGTGACCTACGACCTCCAGACCATGGGAGAATTGGACCATGCCTTTGCCATCACCATCCACAAGGCCCAGGGGTCGGAATTCCCCTGCCTGGTCCTCCCCATGGTGGCCGGACCTCCCTTTTTTCTGACCCGGAACCTCCTCTACACCGCCATCACCCGGGCCAGGAAGCTCTGCATCCTGGTGGGGAGCCGGCGGATCATGGAGTCCATGATCAAAAACGACCGGTCGGATGCCCGGCAGACCTCTTTGGACCGGGCCATCATAGAGAGTATGGAAAGAGGGTCACCCTTTGACTTTTAAGGAGGAGGAATGAGACGGAAGAAGAATGGGACATTTTGGGAGGGAGGACCGGAGGCCCGGCTTTTCGGCCTCCTCTTTGAGGAGGAGGGATTCTGCCTGGCCTGCGGGGAGAGGGGGAGGGCCCTGTCCGGAGGCCTCTGCCCTTCCTGCCGGGCGGCCATCGACCGGACCTCCACCTGCCGCAAGCTGACGGAGGAAGCGGATCTTACGGTCTTTTCCGCTTCCTTCTACAACCATTTCCTCCGGGACCAATTCGCGGACTACAAGTTTTCGGGGAAGAGCTATAAGGAAGAGATTTTCGTCTCGATTTTGGATGACTATTTA
>JAQYCE010000044.1 GCA_029003555.1 Bacillota bacterium
GCTGGACCCGGTGGAGGTTGGATGCAAAGGTGGCGACGATAATCCTGTCCTTTGCCCGGTTAAAGATGTTCTTGAAGGTCTCCCCCACTGTCCGCTCGGACATGGCATAACCCTGGTGCTTGACGTTGGTGGAATCGGAGAAGAGGGCAAGGACCCCTTCTTCACCGAGGCGGGCCAGGGCCTGGAGGTCGGTGGGTTGCTCATCAATGGGGGTGAAGTCGAATTTGAAGTCACCGGTGAAGAGGACCGTACCAACCGGGTTGTGGACAGCAATGGCACAGGCATCGGGAATGGAATGGGCCACCCGGATGAATTCACATTCAAAGGCGCCCAGCTTGATCCGGTCACCGGCTTGGACGTACTGGATCCACTTTGTGGACAGGCCGTGCTCGTTAAATTTGTTCTGGAGCATGCCTCCGGTCAGGCGGGTGCAGTAAATATTGACGGGGAGCTTTTTTAGAACATAGGGTACCGCCCCATAGTGGTCTTCGTGTCCATGGGTGATCAAGATTCCCCGGATCTTGGACTTATTTTTTTCCAAATAGGTGATGTCAGGAATAACCGTGTCAATCCCGGGCATATCCTCGTCCGGAAAGGTCAATCCGCAGTCGATGACGATGATGTCATTCCCGTATTCCACAGCGGTCATGTTCTTCCCGATCTCTTTCAGGCCGCCAAGAGGGATCACCTTGAGTTTCTTGGACCGGCTGGCGGGCGCCTGCTTTTTTCCCGGGCTTCCGCCTGTAGGCTTGGTAGACCTTGTCCGGGTTCGGGTTGAAGGAGTGGCCTCCCCCTTTTTCATTGAAGAGTTTAATCCTCCGGTCCTTCTTCTGCCGACGGACTTGGTTTTTGCCTTTACTTGGGAAGAGGAGGCATGGGATGGCCTCCCCCCTTGACCGGACGCTTTCATCCGGCCTTGATTATTGTTCGTTGTCAATTTCCATTCCTTTCCTTGTATTCCTTACTCTCTCGTCTTCCCGGTCCTTGAGGATGTCCTGATAGGCCTCGTTCACCTCCTCATATTCCTTGGCATCCTCCACCAGTTGAAAGACCATATCCTCTTTGTCGGAATAATAGCGGAAAAGGACAGGATCCTTGGTCTCCGGATCCTCTAACCAGCAGTAGTCCCTCTCGTCTAAGGTGAAGGAAGCGAGGATTTTTACCTCAACGGCCTCCCCTCCCGCATAGAGGGTGATGGTTTCTCTCTCTTTGTTTTTCATGATGAAAAACTCCTTTTCTCTTTATCCAACCAAGTTTGCAAAATAAACGTCGCAGCAATAGAATCGACGTATTTTTTTCGACGTTCACGACGGACACCCGTTTTTTGAAGGACCCGGTCGGCGGATAGGGTCGTCATCCGCTCATCCTGGTAAACCACCGGTCGTCCGATCTCTTCTTCCAAGGCCCGTCCTAGGCTTTTGGCCCGGTCAACGGACCGTCCCTGATCCCCATTCATGTGTTTAGGGAGACCAAGGACAACTTCCCGGACTTCTTCTTTTTGAATAATGTCCAGGATTTTCTGGATATCTTCTCTTTGGGAAGTTCTCTGAATGGTGCCATGGGCCTGGGCAATCAAATAGGAAGGGTCGCTCAAGGCCACCCCGATCGTCTTACTGCCCACATCCAAGCCCATTGCCCGACTCATCCTTCCCCCAACTCTTTCACTTTTGCTGATCTCTCGGTCATTCCTATTCCATCTCTCGGAAAAGCTAGGCCGGACCCATGATCCGGCCTAGGCATTCTATTCTAATTCTCTTTTTCCTCTGTCTCCGGGTCTTCTTTTAAATAGTAGGCCAGGAGTTCCTCCAGGAGCTCATCCCGGTCGATTTGACGAATGAGCTTTCTGGCCCCCTTGTAACTGGTAATGTAGGTGGGATCCCCGGATAAGATATACCCGATCATCTGGTTAAATGGCGAATATTCTTTTTCTTCCAGGGCTTGGTAGACTTCTTTGAGGATTTCCCGGAATTCTCTTTCCCGGTTAATCGGCGTAAACAGCATGGTTTCTGAATAATCTTTGGCCATTTCCATCCTCCTATTTCAATTGTTCCTTCAGTCGATCTTCTAGCTTGGCAAGGGCCTCATCAATTGCCCCGGGGTCCTTACCGCCGGCTGTGGCAAAGTTTGGACGTCCTCCGCCGTTTCCACCGGTGATCTGGGCCAATTCCTTGACCAGTTTCCCGGCATGGCCCCCCGCTTTTACTGCGGCATCATCCATGGAGACCACCCAGAAGACCTTCCCGTCCAAGTCGGAAGCAAGAACCAGGATCATCTTCTCCTTCCCTTCTTTCAGGGCATCGGCTGTCCCCTTGAGTTCATCCATGGTCTTCCCGGACAGGTGGTCCTTGACCAGGGTAAAGCCTTGGACCTCCAGGGTCCGGCTCTCCAATTCCTTTGAAAGGTCCTGGGCCATCTTTGATTCCATAGAGGCCAGGCTCCGCTTGAGTTCCTTATTCTCATCCAGAAGCTTGAGAATCTTCTCTTCGAGATTGGATCCGCCAACTTTGATCAGGTCCTCCGCCTGCCGGATGGTCTCCCGGTCATCCCTGGCCATCTCATAGGCTGCCCGACCGGTAACCGCTTCAATCCGCCGGATCCCGGATGAAATCCCCTGTTCAAAGAGGATGCGGAAGGAGCCGATCCGGGCCGTATTCTCCACATGGGTTCCCCCGCAGAGTTCCTTGGAAAAGTCCCCCATGGAGACGACGCGGACACGGTCCTTATACTTATCTTCAAAAATTCCGATGGCTCCGGTTTCCATGGCTTCCTTCAGGGGGAGGATGTCCGTGTGAACCGGATAAGCCTCAGCAATCGCCCGGTTAACGATAGCTTCCACTTCCTCGATCTCCCGGTCGGTCATGGCCTCATAGTGGGAGAAGTCGAAGCGGAGTCTCCGGTCATCGACATAGGAGCCCGCCTGGTTGACGTGGTCCCCTAACACCTGGTGGAGGGCCTTGTTCAGGAGATGGGTGGCGGAGTGGTTCTTCATCACATCCCTCCGGAAATCCTGGTCCAAAAGGGCTTCCAGGTCATCTCCGACAGACAGGGTTCCCTCCAAGACCTCCAGGACGTGGATGTAATGGTCGTCCTTATCCTTTTGGGTGTCCAGGACCCGGGCCTTCCAACCCTGTCCTTCCAAATATCCCCGGTCGCCGACCTGGCCCCCGCCTTCCCCGTAGAAAGGCGTTTGATCCAGGAGGGCCTGACCCTCCTGACCGGCTTCCAGGCTCTCGGTCTCCTTCCCCTCATGGAAGAGGGCCAGGACCTTCCCCTGTCCCCGGAAGGACTCATAGCCGGTGAAGTCAGTGGAGGGGTAGGCGGTCAAGTCCAGGATCTTCTTATCCTCCCATCCGTGACCTCCCTTGCGGTTGGTCCGGGACTGGATCCTTTGGTCCTCCATCATTTTGTGGAAGGCCTCCTCATCCACCTCAATCCCCCGCTCCTTGGTAATTTCCCAAGTCAGATCCAGGGGGAATCCATAGGTATCATAAAGTTTAAAAGCATCTTCACCGGAGAGGACCTTTTCCCCGGATTCCTCCACCTGGGCCAGGCGGGATTCCAGGAGTTCAAGGCCCTGGTCGATGGTTTTCTGGAAATTCTCTTCTTCCCGGACAGCAATCTTGAAAATCCGGTCCCGGGATTCGGTCAGGCCGGGATATTCTTCTTTATAAACAGGAATGACCTGGCTCATGGTTTTGGTCAAAAACTCCCCTTCAATCCCTAAAAGTTTCCCATGGCGGTAGGCCCGGCGGATGAGCCGGCGGAGGATATAGCCCCTTCCCTCATTAGAAGGAACCACTCCATCGTGGATAAGGAAGGTCATGGCCTTGGAGTGGTCGATGATGATCCGCATGGACTCATCCACCTTTTGGCTTTGGCCATACTTCTTCTCGGAGAGTTCTTCGATCTTCTCCCGGAGGGGCATGAACTCCTCCAGTTCAAAGATGTTATCCTTATCTTCCGTAATCAAGGCCAAGCGCTCCAGGCCCATTCCGGTATCAATATTGGGGTGGGCTAAAGGAATGTAGGTGGTCCCGTCGGGCTGGCGGTCAAACTGGGTGAAAACCAGGTTCCATATTTCCATAAAGCGGTCGGAGTTTTCGGTGGGGTTGGATCCTTCCCCATAAGCAGGACCACGGTCATAGTGGATTTCCGAGCAGGGGCCGCAGGGTCCCTGGTCCAGTTCCCAGAAATTATCTTCCTTTCCCAGCTTGAGGATTCGGTCCGTAGGAATCCCGATTTCATCCTTCCAGATTCCGTAGGCTTCGTCATCTTCAATAAAGACGGAGACCCAGAGACGGTCCTTATCCAGGCCGATTTCTTCGGTTAAGAAGGTCCATGCCCAATGGATGGCTTCCCTCTTAAAATAGTCTCCAAAAGAGAAGTTCCCCAGCATCTCAAAGAAGGTCCCGTGACGGGCAGTTTTGCCCACGTTGTCAATATCCGCTGTCCGAACACAACACTGGGATGACGTGGCCCGGTTCTTGGCCATCTTCTTTTCCCCCATAAAATACAGTTTCAGAGGAGCCATGCCGGCGTTGATGAGCAAGAGGCTGGGGTCATCTTCAGGAACTAAGGAAAAACTTTTTAACCGCACATGGTCCCGGGCCTCAAAAAAGTCCAGGAAAAGCGTGCGACATTCGTTCAAATTGATTTTTTTCATGGTCATCTCCCTTTTTTTACCTGGGTCAATTATATCATAGAGCCCATCTCATCAATGCACCAAAAGGAGGACCAGCTAAAAAAAGAGCTGGTCCTCCCACCGCATTCGCTATTATGGATCCGACCCGGATCCTAGACCGCCTTGTAAATCTCGGCCATATCCGCCAGGGTCTCCCCTTCGACCACCTCTTCGATGGCCCGACTCATCCTCCGGATGATCAGGCGGGTGGGACAGTTGGTGTTTCCTCCCGGGCATTCCCCGCACTGGGTGCAATCGGAAAGCCAGAGGTCCCCTTCCAAGGTCTTCAAAAGGTCCAAGACCATGATGTCTTGGGGGTCCTGGACCAGTTCATAGCCCCCCTTGACTCCTCGGATGGATCGGAGGAAGCCGTCCTTTTTAAGGGTTCGTAAAAGCTGTTCCAGATAATTGTCGCTGAGATTGAGACTTTCGGCAATTTCCGTTGTAGGTATGGGGCCCTCCCCTGCCTTAGCAGCAATGTAGGTCATAGCCCGGAGGCCATAGCGACTTCTGGTGGTCAGTTTCATGGCAAACCCTCTCTATACCCGCAATACTCATTCTTCCGTTAAGCGGAGAAATCAAGAATGAAAAACTGTAGTAAATTACTAGACTTATTTTACTACAAAATTCAAGATTTTTTTAGGAATATATATGGTTTTTACCAATTTTTTATCCGATAAGTGACGCGCGACCCCTTCATCCCTTTGAGCCAAGTCAAGAACCGTGACCTGGTCAGCATCAACCGGCATCTGGATGTAGCCCCTCAGCTTCCCGTTGACCTGGACCGGCATTTTTATGGTCTCGCCCAAGAGCTTATCCTCATCATACCGGGGCCAAGAGCCGTCGGTGGCCAGGTGGCCTTCAAATCCTGCCCTCTCCCAGAGTTCCTCGGTAATATGGGGGGCGACCGGGTTGAGGAGGGTCAGGTAAACCTTCCAATCAGCCTTGGTCATGGATCCCAATTTCCGGATCTCATTGGACAGGGTCATGAGCTGGGCAATGGCCGTGTTGAACTTGAGGGATTCGAAGTCTTCCGTGACCTTTTTGATGGTCTGGTGGATGGTTTTCTCCAGGTCGGGAGTGAAGTCCTGGCCATCGGTTAAGAGCTCTTCCATCTTCCAGACCCGGTCCAGAAACTTCCGGCAACCCAGGACCCCCTGGTCGGTCCATGAGGCGGAGTTGGTGAAGTCACCAATGAACATCTCATATGTCCGGAGGGTATCCGCTCCGTATTCCCGAACGATCTCATCCGGGTTGACCACATTCCCCCGGGATTTGGACATCTTCTCCCCATTTTCGCCCAGGATCATCCCATGGGAGGTCCTTTTGTGGTAGGGCTCCTTGGTAGAAACCACACCAATATCGTAAAGGAACTTGTGCCAGAATCGAGAGTAGAGAAGGTGGAGGGTAGTGTGCTCCATTCCCCCGTTATACCAGTCCACCGGTCCCCAATACTTCTCCGCCTCCCTTGAGACGGCCCTCTTGTCATTGTGGGGGTCCATATAGCGGAGGTAGTACCAGGAGGAACCCGCCCATTGGGGCATGGTGTCCGTCTCCCTCTTGGCCGGCTTTCCGCAGATGGGACAAGTAGTGTTGACGAAATCCTCCATCTCCGACAGGGGGGATTCTCCGTCCCCTGTGGGCTCATAGTGGTCCACCTCCGGCAATAAGAGGGGGAGGTCCTCTTCAGGGACGGGGACCCAGCCATGGTCCGGACAGTGGACCATGGGAATGGGTTCACCCCAGTAACGCTGGCGGGAAAAGACCCAGTCGCGGAGCTTATAATTGGTGGCCCCCTCTCCCAGCCCCTTATCCTCCAACCATTTGGTCATGAAGGAAATGGCCTCTTTCACCGGCTTTCCGTTGAGGAAGTCGGAATTGACCAAGGTCCCCTTTTCCACATCGGTGAAGGGAGCTTCCTCCACAGGGACCTCTGCTCCGGAGACGACTTCAATAATGGGCATACCAAACTTTTTGGCAAATTCCCAGTCTCGACTGTCGTGGGCCGGAACCGCCATGATGGCCCCGGTTCCATAGGAGGTCAGGACGTAATCGGAAATCCATATGGGGATTTCCTTATGGTTGGCCGGGTTGATGGCTGTCAGGCCTTCCACCATAACCCCGGTTTTTTCCTTGGCCAGCTCCCCACGCTCAAAGTCCGATTTCAAGGCTGCCTGGTCCCGGTAGGCCTGGATGGCCTCCCAGTTGGTGATCCTCTCCTTGTTTTCATCCAGGATGGTATGTTCAGGAGCCAGGACCATATAGGTAGCCCCGAAAAGGGTGTCGGGACGGGTGGTGTAGACGGTGATCTCCTGGTGACCTTCTTTGATGGCGAACTTGACATTGGCCCCGTGGGACCGGCCGATCCAGTTGATCTGCTGTTGTTTGATCTGGGGCATGTAATCCACTTCATCCAGGTCGTCGATGAGGCGGTCGGCATATTTGGTGATCTTGAGCATCCACTGGTTCTTGACCTTGTGGACGACGGGTGTTCCGCAGCGCTCGCAGGCCCCGCCTACTACCTCTTCATTGGACAGGCCCACCCTGCAGGAAGGACACCAGTTAATGGGGACTTCTTTTTTATAGGCCAGACCATGTTTATAGAGCTGGATAAAGATCCACTGGGTCCACTTGTAATAATCGGGGTCCGTGGTGGAAAATTCCCGGTCCCAGTCAAAGGAGAAGCCGATGGCCTTGAGCTGGTCCTTAAAATGGGCCACATTCCGTTCAGTGACCAGGGCGGGATGGATATGGTTTTTTATGGCATAGTTTTCCGTGGGGAGGCCGAAAGCATCAAAGCCCATGGGAAAAAGGACGTTATATCCTTCCATCCGGCGCTTCCGGGAAACAATGTCCAGGGCCGTGTATGGCCTGGGATGGCCGACATGGAGGCCCTGTCCCGAAGGGTAGGGGAATTCCACCAGGGCATAGAACTTCTTCTTGTCGGAATCATTGTCCGCATGAAAAACGTCCTTTTCCGCCCAAAAGGCCTGCCACTTCTTTTCAATTGAATTGGGATTATATTCCATAAATTGACTCTCTTTCCTTGTCCAATTTAAAGGCTGCCGACCGTCCGGGGGTATGGGAGGACATCTCGGATATTCCCCATGCCTGAAACGTACATGACCAAGCGCTCGAAGCCCAGGCCATAGCCACCGTGGACACATCCGCCGAAACGTCGGAGGTTGATATACCACTCATAGCCTTCCGTCCCCATTCCCTTCTCATTCATGAGGGCGGTAAGCTTGTCCGGATCCGTTTCTCTCTCCGACCCGCCAATCAGTTCACCGATGCCGGGCACTAACATGTCGAAGCAGGCAACCGTCTTTCCATCATCATTCTGCTTCATATAGAAAGACTTGATCTCTTTCGGGTAATCCGTGACAAAAAGAGGGCCATGGACCACTTCCTCCGTCAAATACCGCTCATGTTCGGTCTGGATGTCGGACCCCCACTTGACCTTGTAGTCAAAACGGTCATTGGCCTTCTCCAGGATTTCAATGGCCTCGGTATAAGTCATCCGGGCAAAGCTGGAGTGGCGGACCTGGTTGAGCCGGTCGATCAGGCCCTTGTCAATCCATTGGTTAAAGAAGTCCATCTCCTCGGGAAGAGCTTCCATAACGTGGTTGATGACGGATTTGACCATGGCTTCCGCATTATCCATGGTCATGGCATTATCAGCAAAAGCTAACTCGGGCTCAATCATCCAGAACTCAGCCGCATGCCGGGTGGTGTTGGATTTTTCCGCCCGGAAGGTGGGACCAAAGGTGTAAACATTGCGGTGGGACATGATGAAGGGCTCGACTTCGAGCTGGCCGGAAACAGTGAGGTTGACCTCCCGGCCGAAGAAGTCCTCCCCGTAGTCCACTTCTCCCTCTTCCGTCTTGGGAATTTGGTCAAGCTCCAGGGTGGTTGCCTGGAACATCTCCCCTGCTCCCTCGGCATCCGATGCTGTGATGATAGGCGTATGGACGTAGGTGAAGCCTTCTTTGTGGAAGAAGTTATGGATGGCATAGGCCAGCTCGGACCGGAGGCGGAAGACGGCCATAAAGGTGTTGGTCCGGGACCGGAGGGAGGGGTGGTCTCTCAGGAATTCAAAGCTCTGCCGCTTGTTCTGGAGGGGGTAGTCCAGGCTACAGGCATCCAGGAGCCGGATGGATGAGGCCTGGATTTCAAAGGCCTGCTTGGCCTGGGGGGTGGCAACCAGCTTCCCCTGAACTTCAATGGAAGATCCATTGGGAATGTGGGCAACCTCACGGTAGTTATCCATATCGGATGATGCCACCACCTGGACGGGCTTGAAGAAGGATCCGTCGTTGACGATGAGGAATCCCACATTCTTTGAAATCCGGGACTGCTTGATCCAGCCTTGGATGGTCACTTCTTTTCCGACATAGTCATCCATATGCCGGTAGAATTCTTTAATTTGCATTCAGGCCTCCTTATTATTGAAGACCATCGGAAGGATCCCCATCGGGATCCGACTTCCGGCCTAAAATTTCCTTTTTCTCTTCGAGGAATTCCTTCATTTTTCCCTCAAATCCATGGGTTGTCGGCTGATAAAATTCGCCTTCCATTATCTCATCCGGGAGGTAGTTTTGCAAGACAAGAGCCCCGAGGTAGTCGTGGGGGTAGAGATAGCCCAGGCCTCGGTTGAGGTCCCCTGCCCCGGAATAATGGGCATCCTGGATATGGAGGGGGATGGCCTGGTCGGCGTGCTTGCGGTAGTAGTCCAGGGCCCTATCAATGGCCAGGTAGGCTGCATTGGACTTGGGGGCACAGGCCAGGTAGATGGTCGTCTGGGCCAGGATGATCCGGGCCTCCGGCATCCCGATCTTGTAAACCGCCTCCATGCAGGACTGGGCCAGGACCAGGCCCATGGGCTGGGCATTGCCGATATCTTCCGAAGCCAGGATGACCAGGCGGCGGGCGATGAACATGGGATCTTCCCCACCGGCCAGCATCCGGGCCAGGTAATAGATGGCGGCATCGGGGTCGGACCCCCGGACGGACTTGATGAAGGCGGAGATGGTGTTGTAGTGTTCCTCCTCCCCCTTATCGTAGCTCAGGACCTTGCGCTGGATGGAATTTCGAATGTCTTCGCTATCCAAGACCAGCTTTCCTTCTTTGGCAGGGCTGGAAAGAAAGGCAATTTCCAGAGAATTCAGGAGGATCCGGCTATCTCCGGAGGAGGCGGAAATCAGGGTCTCCCTCGCCCCATCCGTCAGGCTGATTTCTTCCTTTCCCAAGCCATTTTCCGGATCGGTCAGAGCCCGGTCAAGAATTTTGCCCAGATCCTCCCGGTCCAACCGGTGGAGTTCCACCAGCTGGCAGCGGGAAAGAAGGGCCTTGTTGACTTCAAAAAAAGGATTCTCTGTCGTGGCCCCGATCAGGGTGATGGTCCCGTCTTCCACGTGGGGAAGAAGGGCATCCTGCTGGGCCTTGTTGAAACGGTGGATCTCATCGATAAAAAGGATGGTCCGGATATTGTCGAAGCTGATGGCATCCTGGGCCTCCCGGATGACCTGGCGAACTTCCTTTACCCCGGCCGTGACGGCCGAAATTTTTTTGAAGGACCTCCGGGTGGTTTGGGCAATGACATAGGCTAAGGTGGTTTTTCCGGTCCCCGGGGGCCCGAAGAGGATGAGGGAGGGCACCCGGTCCGCTTCAATCAGCCGGCGGAGGGCCTTCCCCTCCCCCAGGATCTCCTCATGGCCCATAAACTCATCCAGGGACCTGGGCCGCAGCCGGTCGGCCAGAGGGGCTGTCCGGCGAATTTCTTTTTCTCTTTGGAGGTCAAACAGGTCCATGACGTCCTCCTTTCCATGAAAAAAGAGAGCGCAAGGCTCTCTTTATCAGTCCACATTCTGACGGGTCAATCTTCCTTATCCTCATCTTTCAGAAGCTCCAGCTCATCATAGAACTTCTCCACATCTTCAAACTCCCGGTAGACCGAGGCAAAGCGGACATAGGCCACCTTATCGATCTTCTTGAGCTGGCTCATGACCAGGTCACCGATGTAGGTCGAGGAGACTTCCTTTTGGTTGAGGTGGTTGAGGGCCGTTTCAATCTCATCCGCTGCTTTTTCCAAGCGGTCGACGGCGATGGGTCTTTTTTCACAGGACTTGATCATCCCCCGGAGGACCTTAGCCCTGGAGAAAGATTCCCGCGTCTTATCCTTTTTGACGACCACAATGGCCTGGTCTTCAAAGCGTTCGTAGGTGGTAAAGCGCTTATGACACTGGAGGCAGACCCTCCGGCGACGGATGGCCATGTTGTCTTCAGTCGGGCGTGAATCGATCACCTTCGTGTCCAAAAATGAACAGAAAGGGCATTTCATATTAGCGGTACTTTCTCAGGAAATCAGGGATGTCCAGGCCGTCATCCTGGCGGTCCTTGGAGGGGGAGACGGTGTCATCCTGCAAGTCCTTGGAGGACTTGGAAGATTCGCTCTTGTTGGCATTGAGCTGCTTGGAGTCGAAACCGGTCGCAATGACGGTGATCTTGAGGTCATCGCCCAGGGATTCGTCGGTCCCGGCACCGAAGATGATGTTGGCATCGGAGTCAACCGCTTCGCGGATGAGCTCAGCCGCTTCATTGACTTCAAAGAGGCCGATATCAGCAGCAGTCACGTTGACAAGGACAGCCTTGGCCCCGTCGATGGAGGTTTCCAGCAAGGGGGACTTGACAGCGGCCTTGGCGGCATTGACTGCCCGGTTCTCACCGGAAGCCAACCCGATACCCATATGGGCAATCCCCTGGTCTTTCATGATGGACTCCACGTCAGCGAAGTCCAGGTTGATCATATTCGGAACGGCAATGAGGTCGGAAATGCCTTTGATACCGTTCATGAGGACCTGGTCGGCCATGCCGAAAGCTTCCCGCATGGTTGTCCGGCGCTCGGCAATCTGGAGGAGGCGGTCATTGGGAACAACGATCAGGGTGTCCACCTTGTCCTTAAGGGCCTGGATGCCCGCTTCAGCCTGGCTGGCCCGCTTCCGTCCCTCGAAACCGAAGGGCTTGGTTACCACGCCTACAGTCAGGATGTCCATCTGCTTGGAGACTTCGGCAATAATGGGGGCTGCACCGGTCCCGGTACCCCCGCCCATTCCGGCGGTAATAAAGACCATGTCGGTGTTCTGGAGGAGGTCCTGGACGTCGGACTTGGATTCTTCCGCCGCCTTGGAGCCGACTTCCGGATTTCCGCCGGAGCCTAAACCACGGGTGAGTTTGGTCCCGATCTGGAGTTTCCGGTCCGCTTCCACCACATCCAAAATCTGCTTGTCCGTATTGATGGCAATGAACTCAACGCCGTCCAGACCTTCCGTCTGCATCCGGTTTAGGGCGTTATTTCCGCCACCGCCGACACCCAACACTTTGATTTTTGCTAAACCGTCGTTGTTCAATTCCATGTCAAAATTACTGGTCATTGGTCCCCCCATGCTTCTTCTACGCTCGGAGTCTCAGGCAGGAACCGCCTCAGCTCCGACTCTTACGACCGTCTTACTGTTTTACTTTTCTGTTCCGGCTTCCTCAGCTTCAGTGACGACAATCATTTCCCGGCCATCTTTGATGATAATTTCCTTGGCAGGAATGGACTTGGTCTGAATTTCCTTTAAGGCGGCCGTTACGTTGTTGAGTTTTTTGAAAATATCATCCGGTTCCCCAAAATGAACAAGGATATCTTTAACCATTATATCAATGTTGCCCGTTTTATCAAAGCTTACAAGCTTGATATTGTCCGATAATTTGGTTTTTAGGAGGGCAATCAAGAAGTCGATATCCCGGGGATCGTCGGAGAGGGGTTTTCCCTTTTCAATCACTCCCTTATTCCACACCACTTCCAGGGGGACTACCCGGTCTTTAATGACATCGCCCTTCCCCTGGTCAAGGACCATCCCCAGGTTGTCCACCTGGTAGGGCGGGTCTCCCTTGAGATTAGCCAAAAAATAGGATTCCTTAACCAGAACATTGATCCGGTCAGGCAATTCTTTGTCGATGGTTACCTCCCGGATCCCCTCCACCTTCTGGAGATTCAAGATGGCTTCTTTGGGCGAATAGAGAAAAATATTTCCCTTGACCTTCCCCATCTGGTCCACCACTTCCCGGTCCGTAAGTAGGGTGTTTCCTTCAACGTTGACATATTTAATGGTGAATGTCGAAGAGCTTAGGGCAAAAGCGACGAGTCCAACCACCAGGAGGAGGAAGACCAGGACAAAGAGACGGATTCGCCTTCTTTTCTTCATCGGCTTTTTCTTATTTCCCATGGGTCTGACCTCCTTCCTTGGATGGAGGCCTTGTCTTCCCGGTCCGGGATATGGACTCCGTCTCTCTGGAAATGTTCAGGACAATCCCCATCATCATGGAAACCGCTAAGAGGGAGGATCCTCCGTAGGAGATAAAGGGCAGGGTGATCCCTGTCGGCGGAACCCGGCCGATAGTCACCCCGATATTGACCATTGCTTGGAAAGCAATGATAAAGGTCAGGCCAAAGCCCATGAGCTGGCCGAATCGGTTGGGGCAGTCCCTGACAGCCTTGACCATCCGGTAGATCATATAGCCATAGAGGATGATAAAAAGGGCGGCCCCCACAAAGCCCAATTCCTCGGAAAGGACGGCAAAAATAAAGTCGTTGTGGGGCTCATCGGCCAGGTAGTCGAATTTCTGCCGGCTCTGTCCAAAGCCCACTCCGAATAGGCCCCCTGTCGTTACGGCAAAGAGGGACTGCATGAGCTGCCAGCCTTCATTCAGCGGGTCTTTCATGGGATCCAGCATGACAAGAAGCCGGTCCAACCGGTAGTTTCCTTCTCTGGGCCAAAAGGCATAGAGGAGGCCGGCTATGGCCAGCAAAACCACCGGAAGAATTTCCCGGTTCTTCATCCCGCCCACAAAAAAGAGGACCAGAAGGCTGACGGAGATGACGATAACCGCAGAGAAGTTGGGTTGGAGGCTGACAGGGGCAACGGTGATTCCAATGAAAAACATGATCAGGAAGAAAGACTTCCAGGCTTCCTTCCCCTTCTCCAGGGCCCGGTTCCGCTTGGCAAGGTAGCGGGCCAGGAACATGACCGATCCGATCTTGAGATAGTCGGACGGCATGATGGTAAAGGATTCATGGCCGATCCAGCGGTGGGCACCGTTGCGGACAACCCTGATTCCGGGGACAAAACAAAGGATGCAGAGGATGAAGGCCAAAAGATAGAGGAAATAGGCATAGCGTCGGTAGATCCGGTAGGGAATCCGGGAGACCAGGACCATGGCAAAGAAGGAAATTGCCGCCCAAACCAGGTCGCGTTTTAAGACATAGTTGGGGTCCCCAAATTCCCGGAGGGCCCAGGGAGCCGAGGCGGAAAAAACCATGATGACGCCAAAAATGATGAAGCCCAGGGCCAGGGCAAAAAGAAGGCTGTCGGCCTTCCCCTCCGGCCTGGCCAGGAGGCGGAAGAATCCGGCCTTCTTTTTTTTATTCACTTTTCCTTTGGCTTTTCCGGCTCTCATGGAAACTCCTTTTTACGCCTATTTTTTCAAGTCCTTGACCAAGTCCTTAAACTCCCGGCCTCTTTCTTCAAAGTTATTATACATTCCCCAGGAGGCGGATGCCGGAGAAAGAAGGACCACATCACCGGCTTGGGCCATATCATAAGCCTTGTCAATGGCTTCTTTAAGGCTATCGACCATGACCACCCGATCTCCCATTCCCCGCTCTTCCATCCCCTGCTTCAGGCTATCCCGGGTCTGGCCCATGAGGATCATGGCCTTGCCCTGGGGACGGAAGGCCTCATAAAATTCGTCAAAGGGGACGTGCTTGTCGTAGCCGCCCGCGATGACGATGAGGGGGGCCTGAAGGGAGTGAATGGCCCGGACAGCAGAATCCACATTGGTAGCCTTGGAGTCATTGATATAAGTGACCCCGTTGATGGTGTCGACTACCTCCATCCGGTGTTCGATGGCCCGAAAGCTTTGGAGGGCTTTTTTGATAATGGGCCAGTCCAAGCCGATATCATGGCAGAGGCCGGCGGCAAAGAGGGCATTATCGACGTTGTGGCTTCCTACCAGGGTCCAGAATCCGGGTTCCCGGATTTCCCGGGCCCATTCCCCTTCCGGGTCGATCCACTTGACATTAGCCTTGAAGCGGCCGGATTCAAAGGCTTCCTTGGAAGGCCGGTCGTTGGGGTTGAGGTAGAGAATGTCCTCCGGACCCTGACTCTTGGAGATGTTGAACTTACAGGCCGCATAGTGGGCAAAATCCTTATGCCAGTCAATGTGGTCAGGGGTAACGTTGAGGATGGCCGCAAAGGGGGGCTTGAACCGATCCACCGAGGCCAACTGGAAGGAGGAGGATTCGATGACCAACCAGGTGTCGGGGTCCGCCTTATCCAGGGCTTCAAAGACCGCCAGACCGATGTTTCCGCAGGCAATGGCGGGATGGCCGGATTCGTTGAGGATATGGGCCACCATGGAGGTGGTGGTTGTCTTTCCATTGGACCCGGTAATAGCCACTATGGGCTGGTCGGGAAAGAGCCGGTAGGCCAGCTCGATGTCGGAACAAACCGGCAGACCCTCTTCCCTGGCCCTCTCCAGGAGGGGCTTATCCAGGGGGATGACCGGAGCCTTGACCACATAGGCCAGTTCAGACCAGGGGATCTCATTCAGATCCTTAGCCAAATCCACCTTGGAGGGGTCAATCCCCTCCTTGGCCAGGTCGTCAGTCTTGACCTCCTGGTCATTATAGAGGGTCACCTTCCATCCTGCTTTGGGGAAGGTGGAGAGAATGGCCTTTCCGGTGACGCCCAGGCCATATAAAAGGATCCGGTCTTTGCCTTCAGGACTGTTGATGTTCATGGAAACCTCCTAAAAAATAGCCAGGGTAAGCAGGGAGAGAAGGAGGGAAACCAGGCTGAAGGCGATGGTGATCTTCTCTTCGGGATATCCGGACAGTTCAAAGTGGTGGTGGATGGGCGACATCTTGAAGATCCGCTTCCCCCCCGTCCGTTTGAAATAAGTAACTTGGATGATGACCGATAGGGCCTCCATCAGATAAACCCCACCCAATACCACCATGAAAAGGAGGCGGTTATAAAGAAGGAGGAGGGAGACGATGGCGCCCCCAATGGCCATGGACCCCGTATCCCCCATCATGACGGAGGCGGGATGGGCATTAAAGAAGAGGTAGCCCACCAGGGCTCCGGCAAAAATCATGGCATAGTAGTAGATGACATTGCTAACCACATAGGGGTAGATGAGGGCAGCCAAGGCGAGGGCAAGGAAGATGGGGATGGAAACTCCGGTGCAGAGGCCGTCCAGGCCGTCCGTTAAATTGACCGCATTCACTGACCCCACCACCACAAACATGAGGATGGGGACCCAGAAAAGGCCCAAGTCCAGGGTGACATTGAAGAAGGGAATCTTCTGCCGAGCCAGGTCTCCATTGACCAGGAAGGCTAGGCTGACCAGGATAAAGGAAAGGCCGAATTGGAGGTAGAGCTTTTGACGGGGGGTCAAGCCCTCATTCTGCTTTTGTTTGACCTTCTCATAGTCATCCAAAAAGCCGATCAG
>JAQYCE010000045.1 GCA_029003555.1 Bacillota bacterium
CCGGATCCCGGCCTTCTCCAGAAGACCTTCCCAGGCCTTCCGGTCATAGGCTGATTCTTTTACCCAAAGTGTCCGCATAATATCTACTCCTTGTTACGCCCAAGGAAGGGCTTCCAGGGTCCGGATGGTGGTGAAGAGGTCCGCCACCCCGCCGGATGAGATCTTCTGATCGACATAGTATGAGGAAAGGTCCTTAGCTGCTCGGGCCCTCTCCTTGGGGGCCATGATCAAAATCTCCCCAGCCCGGGCCTGGAGCTTTCTGAGCATAGGGAGGGAGGACCGGGCGATGGTGGTGGTATCGTCCACCCGGGCCAAGAGCTGGAGGGTCAAATCGCCGTCATCCATGGCCCGGAAATCCTCCATCCCTTGGAGGAGGAAGGCATAGCCCGAGAGGGGGATTTGTCGGATGTCCCGGACCCCCTCCCGGTTGAGGAGGGCGGATTTGGGGAAGACCCCCTCCCGGTAGTCGGCCCGGAGGGGGGCAGCCAGGTCCCGGATATGGGGTGTCAAGTGATCCCAGGATATCCCCCTGACCCAGGCTAGGATGAGGAAGGTCTGGAGGAAGACCAGACCCTTGTGGGTGTTGATCCCCCCTGTCGCCTCCATCATGGCCCCTTCCACCTCCCGGCCCAATTGGCGGAGGTCCCGAAAGTCTCCCACACTGTCCCAGTCCGCCCGATGGAAGGCCCGGAGGATCCCCTCACGGGACCGGAGGAAGGTCCGGAAGTCCATGTCATCATGAGCCCCTTGGCTGGTCATGGTCACGCAGCCATAGCCCAAGTCCCGGTCCAGTTCCCGGCCAATGGCCCCGCCCAAAGCATCCAAATATATCCCAATCTCTCTCCCCTGCATATAATCTCCTCCTATTGGGTCTATTTTACCAAAGAAAAAGGCCGACCCGCTGGCCGGCCTCAGGAAGAACAGGAAAAAAACAGACTCAAATCAGGGTCAGGCTCTTCAGAACGAAGATGATGAAGAAAAGGGAGAGCGAAGAAAAAAGGGTGGTGTAGACCAGGATTTGCCCCGCCAGCTTTCCGTCGTTGTCCATGGCCTCGGCCATGGCATAAGAAGAGATGGCCACCGGCGAGGCAAAGACGGCCAGGAGAGCCACAATGCCTCCCCCATGGATGCCCAGGAGGGTGGCTGCCCCCAGGGTCAAGAAGGGAACCAGGAGGAGGCGGATGAAGACCGACCTCACCAGCTGGTGGGAATAGGCCTTAGAGGCAGAGAAGGAGAAGGCATGTCCCAGACCAATCAGGGCCATGGGCGTAGCCATGGATCCTACCCTTTGTAGGGGCTGGACCAGGATGTCAGGCAGGTCCAATCCGGTAAGCTTCCATAGGAAACCCGCTAAAATGCCCAGGATCAGGGGATTTTTGGCAATCTTAACCAGGACCCCTTTGAAGCCCTCATGGTCATCCGACCCGTAATAGGAGAGGGCAAAAATGGACAGGAGGTTGAACAAGGGGATGACGACAGGAATCAAAAGAACCACGATCCCCGCTTGGTCCTCGCCCAGGAGAGCCGCCCCCAAAGGGGCCCCGAAAAGGATGTAATTGGACCGGTATGACGCTTGGATCAGGACCCCCTTCTGCTTTCGGGGGAGGTCCTTCCGGTCATAGTAGAACCAAAAGACTAAAAAGATGAGGAGGATAGCCACAAAGGCAAAAAGATAAAGCCCGGATAGGCTTCCGATATCCACCTGGGTCTTTGCCGTGGTTAAAAAGAGATGGATGGGGAGGATGAGCTTGAAGACCACCTGGTTAAGGATTCCGGAAAGATTCTCCACCTGGATGAAGCGGCGGGAAACAAGGCCTAGGGTCATATAAAGCAGAAAGGGAAAGACAACACGAAGGGAAAAGAGGATATTTTCCATAAAGGCTCCTGACCGTTTTTAGGGAACAACAAACGAAAAAGCCATCCGGTGAGATGGCCTTTTGAACACATCTTATTTATTATACGGCATTTCCGGGTTTTCTGCCCCTTCCTTTTCATGAAGAACTCGTAATACCAGATGGGTGACCAAGTCCGGCGTCACTTCCAGCAAATCCTTACAATAGACTCTTTCCGTCTTCAAATGGAGGTCCTTCCCCCATGGTCCCAGCATGATGGCCGGGATCTCCAGGGCTTCCATCCCCTCGAAGGGCACCTCATAGGGAGCCCCATAAAAAGCCATCATCTTCTTGGCCGCCTCCCGGTCCTCCGGAGAAATTTGACTCCGGGTGTAGGAAAGGTCGGAAATCCCCGTAAAGTAGGGCTGGCTGTCCATGTCCAGCCCCCATTTTTTCTTGGCATAGCGGAAGAGGTCCTCCACCCATTCCTCCGTCTCATGGTCCGAGATGACTGAGGGGTAGATGGGAGGAAGAAGTCCATAGACCACCTGGGGTCCATGAAAATCATCCTCTTCCAATCGGTCCTTAACCAGGTGATCGGTCGCCTCCAGGTAGTTCATCCGGCCGACCTCCACCTCTTTCCCCCACTTCTCCTGAAGGTCCCGACCCACCGGAAGCTCTTCCAGAGACCGGACCCTATAGTCAAAGTG
>JAQYCE010000046.1 GCA_029003555.1 Bacillota bacterium
TGGGCTTCTCCATAAGACCGCACACCCGGCTTTGAAGCCAGGAGCAGGTTTCTTTCCAGGTAGTTTGCTCGTACACGGCTGCCTCAGTACACATGAAGGTGGACCACTTAATGCTGCTTCCTTCCGGACCTGACATGGTTCATGGCTCTCCATTGCCTGAGACCGTGTAGTCAACACCACTTGCCAAGACTTACGTCCGCTCACCAAACCCCGAGGCCGGGAATTCTACCCTGCTATAGCGGATTGCAGGTTCAGGGCACCGCTAACTCCCCGTATAGTGCACGGAGAGTGAGGGATTCGAACCCTCGATACGCTGTAGCGTATACATGATTTCCAATCATGCTCCTTCGACCACTCGGACAACTCTCCCTAGGTAGTACCCTGCTATTCTAACCGACAACCCCTCCCCTTGTCAACCGAATTTTGGAACTTGTGACAAAAAAGAGAGGGGCCGGATCCCAAGGATTCCTCCTCCGGGTCCAGCTGCCAAGGCATCGGCAAAATCTCCAGGCTGTTGAAAAAAAGCCCTTATTTTAGCGATTTTGGGCCATGTCAATCAGGTGGTCCACCACAATCATGAGAGCCACCAACTCCTCTTCAAACACAGGATCGATAACCGTAATGGTGAAGGTATCCCCCCAGGCCAGCCACTCCCGCTCGATATGACCCACCAGGTCCTCCCCATTGAAAATATCAAAGTCTAAGCTGAAAACCTCCCCCTCCAGTTGAAGCTGGTAGTAGTCGGAGATCACGGTGATGCGTTTACGAAAGAGACTGAATTCCTGCTCCACCCGGAAGCCCGTCCCGTCGGAAAAATCCACGGTATAGCTAGCCAGGAGGGTGGGCACCACCTTCTCGATGAGAAAGGAGAGGTCGGAGTTGAGTTTTTTCACCTCAACCCGATGCCCGAAGAAGGTAAAATCCTGGTCCACCTGGTAAACCGGATTTTTGTCCTCATCAAAAATTTGGTAGTCGTCGACAATCTTGAAGACTTTTTGCTTGGCATAGAGCTTATACATGGTCCCTCTCCTTTATAGCAGGCGGATTCCCGCCTCCTTGCAAGCCCTCCTGGTTTCCTCATCCCAAAGGCTGGCCTGGACCTCGCCGATATGGGCGGTCCCGATCATATACATGCAGAGGCGGGACTGGCCGATCCCCCCGCCAATGGTCTGGGGGAAGTTGCCGGCGAAGAGGGTTTTATGATAAGGGAGGCTCCTTCTCTCCTCCGCCCCGGCCAGGCGGAGCTGGCGGTCCAGGCTTTGGGGGTTGACCCGGATCCCCATGGAAGAGACTTCAAAGGCATCGTCCAGGATCTCGTTATAAAAGAGAATGTCGCCGTTGAGGTCCCAATCGTCATAGTCGGGGGCCCGGCCGTCATGGGGTTTGCCCGAACGAAGGGGGCCGCCTATCCCTTGGATGAAGACCGTCTTTTTTTCCCGGCAGATGGCCCGTTCCCTTTCCTTAGCCGTCAGGTCGGGGTAGAGGTCCTCCAATTCCTGACCGGTAATAAAGGTGACCCGGCGGACAATCTTCGTGTCCAGGGAGGGAAAGCGGGACTTGAGGAGGTGGTTGACATTGCAGATGGAATCCACAATCCTTTGAACCGTCTCCCGGAGGAAGTCGGTATTCCGGTCCTCCTCCCGGATGATCTCCTCCCAATCCCACTGGTCGACATAGATGGAGTGGATGTTGTCCAGGTCCTCATCCCGCCGGATGGCGTTCATGTCGGTCAGAAGGCCCTCATAGGTGGAGAAGCCGTAGCGGCCCAAGGCCTCCCGCTTCCACTTGGCCAGGGAGTGGACCACCTCCCCTTCCTTGTCCAGGGCGGGGATGTCGAAGGCAACAGGGCGTTCCTTGCCCGAAAGGTTGTCGTTTAGACCGCTGTCCTGGGCGACAAAGAGGGGGGCCGAAACCCGCTGGAGGTTCATGGTGGTGGAAAATTCAGATTGGAAGGTCTGCTTGATATAGTCAATAGCCCGCTGGATCTCATAGGCATCCAGCTTGGGCCGGTAGTTTTGGGGAATCAAAATCGAGGACATGAGTGCCTGCTTTCTGTAGAGAAAAAGGAAGGGTGAAGAAAAGGGGGTTAAACGATGACCTCCCGGTCAACCTTATCCGCCTTAGCAAAGAAGTAGAAGCCGAAGATGAAGAGGATGACCAGGGCCAGGATGCCCAGGTTCTGCCGGCCTGTGGCCTGGGAAATGGCTGAAACCATCAGAGTTCCGGTGATCGAGGCTCCTTTTCCGAAAATATCATAGATGCCGAAGTATTCACCGGACTTCTCTTTGGGGATGGACTGAGCGAAGTAGGACCGGGAAAGGGCCTGAACCCCGCCCTGGAACATGCCCACGCAAACGGCCAGGAACCAAAATTCCCAGACCTTGTCCAGCTGGACGGCGAAGAGGGTGATGAGGGCATAGGCCACAATGCAGACCTTGATCAAAAAGCCGTTGTCATACTTGTTGGAGAGCTTGCCGAAGAGGAGGGCAAAGGGGAAGGCCACAAACTGGGTCAAAAGGAGGGCCAAGAGGAGCTGGGTGGAATCCAAGCCCAGGGAACCCCCGTAGGCCACAGCCATGTCGATGATGGTGTAGACGCCATCGATATAGAAGAAAAAGGCGATCAGGAAAAGGAAGGCTTTTTTGAAGTGGCGGAGGTCCAGGATAGTTTTTCCCAGGCCCCGGAAGACCTGGCCCAGGGACCCCATGGTCTCGGAAGCGTAGTATTTCTGTTCAAAATTCTTGTAGAGGGGGATGGTGAAGGCCAGCCACCAAATGGCGTTGATGATGATGGCCCCGCCCATGCGGAACTGCATGGATAAGCCGATCTTTTCCCCCATGAGGATGAGGATTAGGGAGAGGATGAAGGGGACGGTGGAGCCGATGTAGCCCAGGGCATAGCCGTAGGAGGAGACCCGGCTCATCCGTTCCGGCTCGGTGATGTCCGTCAGCGTGGCATCATAGAGGACCAGGCTGGCCTGGTAGCCCACCCGGGCAATAATGAAAAAAACCAGGAACTGGAACCAGGAAAGGGGGAGCATGAGGGCCATCATGGTCAGGACCCCCACCGCCACGGTCATGGCGAAGAGCTTCTTTTTCTTCCCCCGGACATCGGCCATGGCCCCAAATATCGGGCCCAGGATGGCGACGATGAGGGTGGTGATGGCCGTGGCATAGCCCCAGTAGGCCAGGGCCATGTGGGGAGCCAGGCCCCCGCCCTCGGCCAGGGAATTGAAGTAAATGGGGAAGATGGTGGAGACCAGGAGGGTGAAGGCGGAATTTCCGATGTCGTAACCGATCCAGGCCTTCTCCAACTTGGTCAGTGGATACTTGGCTTTCCTTGCTTTGTCTGTCATTTTGGTCCCCCTTGGGATTTGGATTTTTCATTGGTCGGCAGGCATCCTCTTTTCCCGCCTCAGTGAATGATCTAAAAAAATTATAACCCAAAGCGAGCGACTTTACCTCCCCCCAGGCTGGTTCACTCTCTTTATGGGACAAAAAAATCGCCCGACTCCGGAGAGTCGGACGACTTTGGTCGCAATATCTTTATTCTTGGGCCCGGAAGACCAACTGGCCATCTTCCGCAGTCATGGTCACTTCCTGGTCAGGGAGGATGGTCCCCTCCAGGAGCTTCCGTCCCAGGGAAGTCTCCACATGCTTCTGGAGATAGCGCTTGACCGGACGGGCGCCGAATTGGGGTGAGTAGGCTTCTTGTAGGATGAGGTCTTTGGCCTTGTCGTCGGCGTGGAGGCCGATCCCCAGGTCGGCCAGGCGGTCATCGATCTTTTCGATCTCCAGGTCGATGATAGCTTCCACCTCTTGCTTGCCCAGGGCCCGGAAGAGGATAATGTCATCGATCCGGTTGAGGAGCTCGGGTCGGAAGACCCGGCGGAGGTCTTCATTTACTCTTTCCTTGGCCTCCGGGCTGATCTCCCCGTCCTCCCCCATGCCCTCCAGGATATATTCCGAACCGATGTTGGAGGTCATGATGATGACAGTGTTTTTGAAGTCCACCGTCCGCCCCTGGTTGTCGGTCAATCGGCCGTCATCCAGAACCTGGAGGAGAATGTTGAAGACATCGGGGTGGGCTTTTTCAATTTCATCAAAGAGGACCACGCTGTAGGGGTGGCGGCGGACCGCCTCCGTCAGCTGGCCCCCTTCCTCATAGCCCACATAGCCCGGGGCCGACCCGATCAATCGGGAGACCGAATACTTTTCCATGTACTCGGACATATCGATCCGGACCATATTTCTCTCATCGTCGAACATGGCCTGGGTCAAGGCCTTGGCCAGCTCCGTCTTCCCTACACCCGTGGGGCCCAGGAAGATGAAGGACCCGATGGGCCGATTGGCATCCTTTAAGCCGGAAGAGGACCGGATGATGGCATCCGACACCGCTTGAACAGCGGTGTCCTGGCCGACCACCCTTTCCTTGAGCCGGAGGGGGAGGTCCAGGATCTTGTCCTTTTCGCTTTGGGTCAACTTGGCGACCGGGATCCCGGTCCATTTGGAGACCACTTCAGCAACTTCCTCTTCCCCTACCTCTTCCTTGACGGCGGATTCGTCCTCATCCAACTTCTTGTTGGCCCGGTCCAGTTGGACCTTGAGGTCGTTGAGCTTGCCGTAGCGGAGGGCGGAGGCCTTTTCGTAGTCGTAGTTTCTTTCCGCCTCTTCAATCTCATGGTTGACTCGGTCCATTTCTTCCTTGAGATCGGTGGTCTCTTCCAGGGCCTTCTTGGAGTTTTCCCAGGCAATATAGCCGGCGTTGTATTCCTCTTTAAGCTGGGCCATCTCCTCTTCCAGCTCCTCCAGCCGGCGCTTGGAGGCCTCGTCACTTTCCTTGGTCAAGGCCACCTTTTCGATCTCCAGCTGGAGGATCCGCCGCCTTTGGTCGTCCAATTCCTGGGGCATGGAGTCCAGGTCGGTCCGGACCATGGCCGCCGCCTCATCCATGAGGTCGATGGCCTTATCCGGGAGGAAGCGGTCGGTGATATAGCGGTCGGACAGGGTGGCCGCTGCAATGACCGCCCCGTCGGAAATCCGGAGACCGTGGTGGAGCTCGTACTTGGGCTTGATCCCCCGAAGGATGGACACGGTGTCCTCCAAGGAGGGCTCATCCACCATAACCTTCTGGAAACGGCGCTCCAGGGCCCCGTCTTTTTCGATATATTCCCGGTATTCGTTCAGGGTGGTCGCCCCGATCACATGGATCTTCCCCCGGGAGAGGGCGGGCTTCATGAGGTTGGAGGCATCCATAGCCCCATCCGTCCGACCGGCTCCGACAATGAGGTGGAGCTCATCGACGAACATGATGATCTGGCCCTGGCTTTCCTCCACTTCCTTGAGGACGGCCTTGAGCCTTTCTTCAAACTGGCCCCGGTACTTGGCCCCGGCTAAAAGGAGGCCCAGGTCCAACTCATAGATCATGGTTTCCTTGAGGGAGGAGGGAACGTCGCCGTTGACGATTCGCTGGGCCAGGCCCTCAACCACGGCCGTCTTCCCCACCCCGGGCTCACCGATGAGGACGGGGTTGTTCTTGGTCCGCCGGGTCAGGATCCGGATGACATTCCGGATCTCCTCATCCCGGCCGATGATGGGGTCCCCCTTGCCCTCCCGGGCCTGGGCCGTCAGGTCCCGACCGTATTTTTCCAGGACATTTTCCGTCTCCTCAGGGTTATCCGAGGTCACCTTCCGGGACCCCCGGATGGAGAGGAGTTTCTCTTTAAAGGTCTTCTTCTCCACCCCATATTGGTCGAAAATCCGACAGGAGGGGATATTCTTCTCATCCAGGAGGGCCAAAAAGAGGTGGTCCAAGGAGATGTAGTCATCCCCCATCTCCTTGGCCTCATCCTCCGCTTTAAGGAGGACCCGCTGGAAGATGGCGTTGGGGTAGACCTGGCTCTGGCCCTCCTGGATGGGGAGGTTGTCCACCGCCCGGCTAATGTCGGTTTGGTAGAGTCTCATATCGATGTTCATGGCCTTGAGGACCCGGGCTACCAGCCCATCGCTGTCCATGGTCAAGGCCAAATGCAAATGGAGGTCCGTGACCTCCGGGTTGCCATTTTTTACCGCCGCTTTTTGGGCATCTTGGATGGCTTCCAAGGATTTTTGTGTGAATTTTTCCTGCATATTGTCCTCCTAGACGCCCTTCATGGCGTCTTTGTATTGTTTTTCCATCTCCAGGGATAGGTAGTCCGGGTTTTTGATCATGATGCGGAGGTAGAGGTCGCCTTTGTTCTTCTTCCGGTCCTGGTAGCCCTTGCCGGGAATTCGGATCTTCTGTCCCGACCGGGACTTGGCCGGCAGCTTGACCTTGAGCTTGCCATGGAGGGTGTCGATGGTCTTTTTCCCTCCGAAATAGGCCTCCCAGGGGAGGACCTCCAGGTCCATGGTAATATCCAAGCCCACTAATTCATAGGGGGTCTGAATGTGGACCTTCAACAGGAGGTCCCCATCCAAGCCCTGTTTTTCTCCATTCACCCTGATCTTTTGCCCTTCCTTGATTCCGGCTGGCCACTTGACCAGGATATCCTTGTGGACTCCTTGGATGGTAAAAGCCAAAGTCCGGCTTCCTCCTCCAAAAGCTTCTTCCAGGGATAGGGTTAAATCGCTCTGATAGGCGGGCGACTGCCTCTGTGCCTTAGTCCGACCTCCTTGGTGAAAGAGGTCGCCCAGGCTGCCAAATGGAGAGGATCCTCTGCCAGCGGACCCGGCAAAACCGCCCGGTCCGGCCCCTTGGCCTCCTCCGAAAATCAGGTCGAAGAAATCGGAGAAATCGCCGGCCCCTCCGGATGTCGAGTAGGTGTAGGTCCCTCCTCCATTCTGGAAGCCGGAAAAACCGAAATCTCTGGGATCAAAATTTTGCCCGGCCTGGAAATTGTAGTTGGATCCGAAGCTGTCGTATTTCTGTCTCTTTTCTTTATCGCCCAGGACTTCATAGGCTTCGTTGGCTTCTTTAAATTTCTCATCGTTCGAGCGGTCGTCGGGGTGCAAGTCGGGATGGTATTTCTTGGCCAGTTTTCGATAGGCCTTTTTGATGGCCTCCTGACTGGCCGACCGATCGACCCCGAGCGTCTCGTAGTAGTCTTTATATTTCACTTGCTCCTCCTTTTTGACCATCTTTGACTATTACTAGTATACGATTTTCAGCCGGAGATTTCAAGGCTTTGGGTGAAATTTTAGCACTCTTCCCCTTCGATTGATAATCCTGTATAAAAAAGGACCGGGCTCCTTGACTTGGTCAGGGAAACCCGGTTCTGCTTTCATCACTTGTCCTTAGATCATCCGCTCCAAGAGCTTCATGACCAGGAAGGCGGCCAGGGCGGACAGTCCCACGGAGATGGCCATGGACACCAGGATGCCGACAAAGCCTCCTTTTGTCCTTTCCTTCTTTTTCCGTCCCAGGGGGAAGTGGGTCTTTGTCTTGCCTTCCTCCTCTTCTTCCTCCTCATGGGGCAGCTCAGCGGCCTTTTTCAAAATGGCCTTATCATAAGGATTCTTTTCCCCCAGAGCCTCCCGCATCCCTGCCACATCCCGGGTTAAGATTCCCTGAATATCGAAGGTCTCCAGACGGCGGAAGGCGGAAAGGCGGTTGACAGCAAAGGGCCAAACTTCCAGGCCCATCCCCCTGGCCTGGCTGACCAGCTTTTCGTTGACCAGGATCCGGTTGGGGAGGATGGCCTCCAATTCCAGGGAGGCAAGCTCCTCGAAGAGGTCCTCTTCCAGGCTATCCGCCAAGATGGCCAGTCGGATATCCTGGTGGAGGTCCCGGAGGATCCGGAGGGAGGAGGCCCGGGTGGAAGCCAGGATTACCCGGTCCAAAAGGTCAAACTCCTCAACCAGGTCAAGAACCGCCTCCTCCATGCCGGGATAGAGGAAGTGGTTGTTCTTCATATGGATGATGGTGGTGTGGGGGAGGTCCTTGGCCCATTCCAGGTATTCCCTTAGCGAGGGAATATGGAGGTCGGACCGGTCCCGGTAGTTTTTGAAGGAATAGGACTGGAGTTCTTCCAGGGTGTGGTGGCGGACAAAGCCCACCCCGTCAATCATCCGGGATTCGGAATCGTCGTGAAAGACAACCAATTCCTTGTCCCTGGAAAAGTGGACGTCCAATTGGATGGCGGATGCCCCTTCCAGGATGGCTTCCCGGAAGGCCGGCATGGTATTTTCCGGTGCATTCTTATCCACACCGCGGTAGGCGATAATCTTCATTCCTCTTCCTCTCCTTCCAATTCCATCGATAGGGAGAGCCAGCGGTCACTGGCTTCCTCGATCTTCTTTTGAATCGTCTCCAGCTGGTCATGGACCACCATGGCCTCTTCATAGTCCTCATAGATTGCCGGGTCCAGGGCTTGGGCCTGGAGGACTTCAGCCCGGGCTTGGAGGTCTTGGATCTCCCGGTCCAGGTCCTGGATCCGGGCCCTGGCCTTCCGGACCTCCTCCTTCTTCATCCGCTTTTTCTTCTGGATTTTCTTCTTCTGGGTCTGGGTCAGGCCTTCCCCGGCCTCCTCTTCCCCGGCATCTGTCTCCTGGCCGGCCAGGAAGTCATCGTAATTCCCCAGGCTGGTCGCCATCCCCTCCGGTGTCAGGTGGAAGATGTGGTCGCAGACGTGGTTGAGGAAGTAGCGGTCATGGGAGATGACCAGGACCGTCCCCTCATAGTCGATCAGGGCCTCCTCCAGGATCTCCCGACTTTCAATGTCCAGGTGGTTGGTCGGCTCATCCAGGAGAAGGAGGTTGGCATTGGAGAGCATGAGCTTGAGGAGGGCCAGGCGGGATTTTTCGCCCCCCGACAGGTCCCCAACGACCTGAAAGATATCATCGCCAACGAATTGGAACTTGGCCAGGTTGGACCGGACCCGGTAGTGGTCCATCTGGGGGTGGGCATCCCAAAACTCATCGATCACCGTCTTCTCATCATCCAGGTTGGCCTGCTCCTGGTCGAAATAGGCCGTTTTCACCGCAGACCCGAAGCTGACCCTCCCCATGTCCCCACTCATCTTATCCAGAAGGATCCGGAAGAGGGTGGTCTTGCCCACCCCGTTCTCCCCGACCAGGCCCACCTTCCATCCCTTTCCCAGGTAAAAGCTGACCCCCTGAAAAAGGGGACGGCCGTCAAAGGACTTGGCCAGGTCCTCCACTTCCAAAACATCCCGACCCGACTCATAGCGGGGGGTCAGTTTGAACCGCATATGGGGGTCCTGGTCCGGTGGAGCCTCCACCAAAACCATCTTGTCCAGGAGCTTCTGCCGGGACCGGGACTGGGCAATCCCCCGCTTGCGGAGGGATCCTCCCTGCTTGGACAGGCGGTCGATGATCTCCTGTTGACGGGCGATTTCCGCCTGCTGGTTCTCATAGGCGTGGCGGAGGACTTCCAGGTCCTTGGCCCGCCTTTGGGTGTATTCCCGGTAGCCGCAGTTATAGGCAAAAAGCCTGCCCTTTTCGATGAGGAAGATCCGCTGGCAGATCCGGTCCAGGAAGTAGCGATCATGGGAGATGAGGAGGACGGCCCCCTTGAAATCCACCAGGAAGGATTCCAGGAAGCGGATAGCCTGGATGTCCAGGTGGTTGGTGGGCTCATCCAAAAGAAGGATGTCCGGTCGGCCGGATAGCATCCGGGCTAACTCCAACCGGGACTTCTCCCCACCGGAAAGGACGTTGACCGGGTCATCAAACCGGTCCTCCCCAAAGCCCATCCCTTTGAGGATCCCCCGAATTTCAGAGATGTAGGAAAGACCCCCTTCCTCCTCAAAGCGTTCGGTCAGAACCTGGTAGGAGGACATGACCCGGGAAAGTTCCTCTTTGGTCAGGTCCTCCCCCATCTGCTTTTCCAAGTCCCGGAGCTTGTCCTCCACCTGGAAGGCTCGCCAATAGGCCTTTTTGCACTCCTCAAAAAGGGAGTTGTCCGATTCGATGTGGACGTTCTGGGCCAGGTAGCCCAGGCGGAGGTCCCCCTTCATGGAGATTTTTCCGGAGTCCGGGTCCTCGATGGAGGTTAGGAGGCGGAAAAGGGTAGTTTTGCCCACTCCGTTTCCCCCGATGATTCCAATCTTGTCCCCCTGGTTGACCTGGAAGGAGACCCCCTTCAGGATCGATTTGATCCCATAGGATTTTTTTAGGTCTTGTGCACTGATTACTGCCATATGCGGTTCTTTCCTTTATCTTCTAGGCCCCCTGGTAGTCATCCGGGTGGTGGATGTAGTAGGTAAGGGTATGGAGGGATTCTTCCAGGTAGACATTTTCCAAAACGACCCCCTCCTGCAAGCGGATGTCATAGAGGGCAAAATTCCAGATCCCCTTAATCCCTGCTTGACTGGCCCGGTCGGCAATTTCCTGGGCCACCCGGGAAGGGGTGGTGATGGTGATAATGTCCAGGCCTTCTTTTTGGATGATGAACTCCAGCAGATCGATGGAGTGGATGACCCGTCCACCGAACTTGGTCCCCACTTTTTCCAGGTCCGCGTCAAAGAGGGCCTTAAGCTCGTAGTTGGTGTTGGAGAAGAGCTTGGAGTTGGCAATGGCCTCGCCCAGGTGGCCGATACCCACGATGCCGACTTTTTGTCCGGATTCCACCCCGATGATCCTTCCCACCTGTTCCCGGAGGCTGTCAACCCGGTAGCCGAAGCCCTGTTGGCCGAAGCCGCCGAAGTGGTTGAGGTCCTGGCGGATCTGGGAGGCGGTAAAGCCGGTAATTTCGCTCAATGCGGCGGAAGAGACCCTCTCCTCTCCCTTTTCAGCAAGAATCGTTAGATAGCGGTAGTATTTCGGCAAACGCCGAACCACCGCCTTGGATATTTTTTTCATTGGGACTCCTTCCTAGGCTCGTCATCCTTGAAAAAGAAAAAGTGGACCAGGTGGAGGAATACCACCAGGACGCCTAACAACAGGCCCAGGGACATGAGGAAGGTCATGGTGGAATTGGCTAGAATTTTCTGGTAGACTCCCGGATCGACGAAAAGCCCTTGGAAAATGAAGATAGCCGGCAGGATCCCCCCGCAAAAATAGGCTGCTTCAACCAGGCCGATGAAGACCTGGAAACCGTCGATATGGGGGTCCAGGAAGATGGCCAGGCCATGGAGGGCGGCAAAAGCCAGGGACAGGACCAGGAGAACATAGGAAATCCGCTCCATGGTAATAAAGAGAGTAGGATCCTTCATGGCTCCTGTAGATAGCGTATAGTCGATGGCCAGGGAAAAGAGGAGGTGGACGACGACCAGGACAAAAGCCAGTCGGCCCATCCTCCTTGTGGATTTTTTGACCTCGTTCATGGGTAACCCCTTTCTCTCCCCACCTTTACAGGATGGGGGCAAAAAGCCGGCAAATCGGGCTCAGGATCTTGTAACGGAGTGGCATGGTCTTCCACCACTCCTGGGTCAGGAGGGTGGATTTCTTGATATCCTCATCAAAGGCCCGACGGAGCTCTTGGTTGACTTCCGCCGAATAGACGATTTCCGAGGCTTCAAAATTCAAGGAGAAGGAACGCTCATCGATGTTGGCCGACCCCACCATGGAGAAGACATCGTCGACGATGAGGACCTTGGAATGGAGAAAGCCGTTGTCGTAGCGGTAGATATTGGCCCCGTCCTTGGCAATGGCCTTGGTGAAAGACAGTGTGGCGGGATAGACCACGGGGTGGTCGGGCTTGTCGGGAATCATGATGTTGACTTCCACCCCCTGCTGAAGGGCGATGGTCAGGGCCTCCTGGAAGGAGGAGTCCGGTATGTAGTAGGGGGTATGGATGTCGATCCGCTTGTCAGCCTGGTTGATCATCTTGATCATGGCCAATTTGATGTTCTTCATCTTGGTGTCCGGTCCGGACGAGACCATCTGACAGAGGGTGGATCCGGTCCCTTCCGTTGGGCGGATATCCGGCTCAAGGGCGGGATCAAGACCCGTCGCATAGTACCAGTCCTGGATAAAGCGGACCTTGATGGCATGGGCAGCGGACCCCTGGATTCTCAGGTGGGTGTCCCTCCAGTAACCGAATTTGTCATCCAGGCCCAGGTATTCATCCCCGACGTTAAAGCCGCCAATATAGGAGATGGCATCGTCGATGACGACCAGCTTCCGGTGGTTCCGGTAGTTCATCCGGAGGTTGATAATCCGGAGGAAGGAAGGGAAGAATATCCCCACCTCAATACCGGACTCCTTCATCCGGCGAAACTCTCGCTTGGAAATGAAGCGACAGCCAATCCCGTCGGTGAGAAGGCGGACCCGGACCCCCCGTCCCGCCGCCTGAACCAGGTGGTTGACCAGGCGGGTACCCAGGCCATCCGACTTGAAGATATAGTATTGGACTTCGATGGAGTGTTGAGCTGCGTCAATATCATCAATCAGGGCATCAAATTTTTCCTGACCGTCCGTAAAGACCCGGACATCATTGTCGGCGGAAAGGACGGACTGGTTGAGTCTAAGGTTTAAGGTGGCCAGTTCCCCCACCTCCCCCATGGTGGCCCTTTCCTCAAAGTCATCGAAAATGTCGGGCAAGTCCCCCAACATCTTCTCCTGGATCTCGCTCTCCTCCCGGATAAACCGGTCCTGCTCGGCTTTTATCCGGAACATGTTGGTCCGGCGGGTATCCTGGCCCAGGAGGAGGTAGGGGAAAAATCCCACAATCGGGAGGAGGGTCATGACCAGGATCCACATGAGGGTGGACCGGGCAGGTCTTTCCCGGCCCCAATAGATGATGGTCAGGACCAGGACCAGGTTGATCCACCAATAATTTTCATAAAGAAAGGTATAGATTGTTAGAAAAATCTTTACAAACAGGTCCATGGTCAGCTCCTAGATGGTCTTATGAATACTTCTTGGACTTATAACGCTTATTGGTGTCCAAAATGGCCTTGCGGAGGCGGAGGGCATCCGGGGTGACTTCGATGAGCTCATCCTCTTCCACGAACTCCATCATCTGCTCCAGGCTGAGCTTGAGAGGAGGAGAGAGCTTGAGGGCTTCGTCGGAGGCGGCGGACCGGATGTTGGTCAGGGCCTTTTTCTTGCAGACGTTGACCTCGATGTCCAGGCCCTTGGGGTTGGCCCCCACCACCTGACCTTCATAAACCTCCACCCCGGGTTCGATGAAGAGTTGACCCCGGTCCTGGGCGGCAAAGAGCCCATAGCCGGTGGCTTCCCCGGTTTCAAAGGCGATCAGGGACCCGGTTGGACGCCGGGGGATCTCCCCTTTGTAGGGGGCGTATTCCAAAAATTCGTTGTTGAGGACCCCGGTTCCCCGAGTGTCCGTCAAAAGCTGTTGGCGGTAACCGATCAGGCCCCGGGCAGGGATGTTGAAGATGAGCCGGGTATAGCCGGATGGGGTAGTCTTGATTTCCTGGAGTTCGCCCTTCCGCCGGCCCAGTGCCTGGATGACGGCCCCGGAAAATTCCTGGTCGATGTCCACGACCACCTCTTCGATAGGCTCCATCTTGTGGCCTTTTTCATCGGTCCGGAAGAGGACTTCCGGCTTGGAGACCTGGAACTCATAGGATTCCCGCCTCATTTTCTCAATCAAGACGGAAAGGTGGAGTTCACCGCGGCCGCTGACTTTGAAGGAATCCGTCCCCTCCCCTTCCTCAACCCGGAGGGAAACATCCGTTTCCAATTCCTTGAAAAGGCGGGCCCGGAGGTGACGGGAGGTGACGTATTTTCCTGACTGACCGGCAAAGGGAGAATCGTTGACCGAGAAGGTCATCTGGAGGGTGGGCTCTGAAATCTTCACAAAGGGCAGGGGGGTGGGATCCTCCGGATTGCAGAGGGTGTCCCCCACTTCGATCCCTTCCACCCCGGAAACGGCGATGATGGACCCAACCCCGGAGGATTCGACGGGGACCCGCTTGAGCCCGTCGAATTCAAAGATCTTGGTGATTTTGACCTCTCGGTCCACTTCAGGATTGTTGTAGTTTTTGATGGTGACGTGGTCCCCTACCTTGACCTGACCCTGACCGATCTTCCCGATCCCGATCCGGCCCACATAGTCGTTGTAGTCGCAGGTGGAGATGAGGAGCTTGAAGGGGCCCTCGCTGTCCCCTTCAGGGGCAGGGATGGCTTCCAGGATCATATCCATCATGGGAACCATGTCGGTCCCCTTTTTGTCCTGGTCCCGACTGGCCCAACCCTCCCGGGCGGAGGCATAGATGATGGGAGAATCCAGGTAGGATTCCGGCGCATCCACGGCGATGAAGAGGTCCAGAAGTTCATCCTTGACCTCATCAACCCGGGCATCGGCCCGGTCCACCTTGTTGATGCAGAGGATGGCGGGCAGGCCCAGGTCTACAGCCTTCCGGAGGACGAACTTGGTTTGGGGCATGGGGCCCTCGAAGGCGTCCACCAGGAGGATGACTCCGTCGCACATTTTCAAGACCCGTTCCACTTCGCCGCCGAAATCAGCGTGTCCCGGGGTGTCAATAATATTGATTTTCGTCCCTTTGTAGTTGACCGCGGTGTTTTTGGAGAGGATGGTGATCCCCCGCTCCCGCTCCAGGTCGCCGGAATCCATGACCCGATCCTGGATTTCCTGGTTCTGTCGGATGGATCCGGAGACCCGGAGGAGCCCATCCACCAGGGTGGTCTTTCCATGGTCGACATGGGCGATAATGGCAACATTTCGTATATCTTGTCTTTTCATTCTTACTCCCTAACTTTATTCCATAAAGGACCGACTTGGCCGGATCCTTCTTATCCTATTAATTTTAACATAAAAAAGACCCTGTCTCCGGAAAATCCCCATCCATCCGTGCTTGGAAGGGAGTCCTCATGGCGATCCAGGGCCTAGGAGTGATGAAATTTATAGATGCAGTGGACCTCGCTTTTATTGACCGTCAGCTCTTCCACCAAGGCTTCCACGATCATGAGCCCCCTTCCGGAGGCCTTCATCTTCTTTGCCAAACAGGGCCTATCCCAGGTCACCCCACTGCCTTCATCCCGTACGGAGATGGAAATAATCTCATTATCCGCCGTCACATCGATCGAAACAATCTTGTCGGGATTGTTCCGGTTTCCATGTTCACAGGCGTTGATCATGAGTTCCGAGATCACCAGGCGGATATCCTGGAGACTGGACCGATCCATGGGGAGGTGACGGTCGATCTCTTGGACGATTCGGATGGTGTGGTCGCAGATGGAGGAAATTTCGCTGGGAATGGTACCGGAATACCGATAAAGCACGAAAGCCTCCTTTCTACGCCGGGTTCCATGAGCCGAAGGCGGGTCTACCGATCGATCCCTAAGTTTGCTCTTTCTCTTCAATTTATGTACAATCTTTTTATACCCCAGGAAATTGACCGGTAATCAGGCCGGGGAGGCCAAAGGGGCCGGAAAAAGAGAAAGGCGTCAAAAGAAAAAAACTGATGAAATCCTTTCACTTTATCGTTTGGATTGCTCGGACTATGGTATATATTTAGCGTACGTTATCGAATCCCGGGGATGTCCGGGAAAAACTCAAGGAGGAAAGTATGAAAAAGTATGAATGTGAAGCTTGCGGCTATATCTATGATCCTGGAAAAGGCGATCCCATGAGCGATATCGCTGCCGGAACTGCTTTTGAAGACCTGCCTGAAGATTGGGTTTGCCCCGTCTGCGGCGCCGGCAAAGACCAGTTTTCAGTGGTTGAATAAGCCATTCTCGATTCCTGAAATAAAAGACGCCCGGTTGGAGCGGAATGCCCGCCCCGGCCGGGCTTCTTTTTTTGTATTATAGGCCTTCCAGGAAGTGGAGTCCCTTCTCAATCCACCATTCCAGGAAAAAGGAGTAGGCCAGGATGGAGGGGATTTTGCCCCAAAGAAGGTGAAAAAGAAAATAAGAAAACTTCATATTGGACAGACCGGCCAGCATGCAGACAAAGTCATCCGGGGCAAAAGGCAGGAGGATGATCAGGACGAAGGCCCGGTTGACCTTCCTCTCATGGTTTTCCATCCAGCGGGTGTACTTGACATAGGTCTCTTCCTTGACCATGGACCGGACAAAGACGGTTCCGAAGATCCGGGCCAGGAAGAAGTCGCCGATGGAGCCCAGGATGATGCCCACATAATTGTAGATAAAGCCCCACAGGGGGCCAAAGAGGTAGACCCCGATAACCAGGGTCAGTCCGCCCGGGATGATGGGGACGATGCACTGGAGGATCTGGATGGCGATGAAGACAATGGGTCCCCAGATCCCGAAGCTCCGGATAAAGTCCACCATGACCTTCTTGTTGGTGAAAAGGCCGGCCCGGTAGGCCAGGATGGCTAAAAGGATGGACAGGGCGATCCCCAGGATGGTGATGGTCTGGATGATCCGCCGGTTCCCTTGGATGGTCTTTTCCGACAGAGCCTCTTCCATGGTGTCCAGCCGGTCTTCCATCCGGGACAGTCTCCCCTTTTTCTTCCCCTGGCTTTCCGGATTCGGCCCTTTGACTTCCTGTTGTTGAAGGTCCTCCTTCATTTCAGGGTACCCTTCTTCGCCAGGCTCTTGGTTTTCATCCGAAAGCTGGCCCGGGACCACTTGGCCCGCATGATGTCATAAAACTTCCCATAATCAGACCGGTCCGTCAAAAGGGTAAACTGGTCAGCCAGCTTGCTCATGATCCGCTCCCTCTCCAACCGGCTCTTTCCCGGGGTTTCCAGCACCCGCTCATAGAGGGCATTGACCCGGTCGCCGAATCGCTCCGTTCCAAAGGCCTCCCGGCTGTCCCAGGCCGCCCGGCTCATGGCAGCCAAACGGTCGGGGTCATCCACCAGGGCTTTGATCCGGTCGACGGCCTGGTCGATCGTATCAAAGATAAAGCCGTCCACCCCTTCCTGGATGACCTCCACCGGAGCATCGTCCCTTCGGGCAATGACCGGGCGTCCGTTGGCCAGGGCCTCGATATAGGTCAAGCCCTGGGTCTCGGAAACGGAGGCGGAAATAAAGAAATGGAAGAGCCGGTAGTACTTGCCTACCTCGTCAGGAGAAACCATGCCGGTAAAGCGGACCCTGTCCCGGATCTCCAAAGAGTCCACTTCTTCTTCCAATTGCTTCCGGTACTTCCCGTCTCCGACCAGAACCAGGTAAACATCCGGCCTTTCTTCCAGGAGCCTCTTGTGGGCCTGGAGGACTTCATCCAAATTCTTCTCCTCAGCCAGCCGGCCGACGGACCCATAGATAAAGGCGTCCTCGGGAATGTCCAGCTTCCGGGCCATGGCCCTCCTCTCCTCTTCGGACAGGCTGACCTCATATTTAGACAGGTCGATCCCCGTGGGGATAACCACCACATGATCCGCCACCCCCTTCTGAAAAAGGAGGCGCTTGGTCTTCCGGGTGGGGGCGATGACCACGTCAGCGGTCCGGAGGCGGACCCGCATGACCGGGGCGATGAGGTCCTGCATGACCTGGCCCGGAAGGACGTATTGGACATAGTGCTCATAGAGGGTGTGGTAGGTGTGGACGATGGGGGCCTTGCACCGTTTAGCGATCCGCTCCACAAAGGAATAGGTGAAAAATTCGCATTGGGAGTGGATGATATCCGGGCACCAGTCGCAGACCTCATCCAAGAGCTTGCTGCTGATCATCAGGGAGGCCCGGACATCCGGATAAATATTTAAGGGCATAGAACCCACATAATAGGTCTTTCCGGAAGAATAGGAATGGTGGTTGGGCGAAAGACAAAGAAGACGGACATCATGTCCCTTCTTTTCCAACTCTTTCATGAGGTTAAGAACAGAAACAATGACCCCATTGACTTGGGAGGGATTTAAATCGGAAGTCAGGAGGATTTTCATGGCTTTCTCCTTCTAAAGTTCTTGGGGATCAATTGACTCGCTTTGGCCGAGGATACCGTCAATCCGGGACCAGGCCTCCCGGACCCCCAATCCCTGGACGGCGGAAAAGGGGATGAGGAGGGACCGGTCGGGGATTTGGAGGCTGGAGACCAGGACCGACTCGGCCTGGCCCTGCTTGTTTCTGGACAACTTGTCCGCCTTGGTCCCGATGACGGTTCCTGAAAATTGGGCATCCAGGATCCAGTCGTACATCTCCCGGTCCATGAGGTTGGGCTCATGGCGGAGGTCGGCCAGGAGGAAGACGTCGACCAGGTTATCCCGGTCAGCCAGGTAGTCGTTGATGAACTTGGCCCATGAGGCTCGGTCCTTCTTGGAGACCCGGGCATAGCCATAGCCCGGCAGGTCAACCAGGCGGAAGAGGCCGTTGATGTTGTAGAAGTTGATGGTCCGGGTCTTGCCCGGGGATGAGGAGGTGTAGGCCAGCTTCTTCCGCTTGCAGAGGGCGTTGATGAAGCTGGACTTGCCCACATTGGACCGTCCCACCATGGCGATTTCCGGCAGGGGGGCCTGGGGCCAACCCTCCGGAGCCTGGGCCATGGCCTCCAGGCAGGCGTCTTTTACCTTCATCAGTCCTCCTTTCCGAGGCTAGAGGGGTCGTGGGCCTAGTGGGCCCGGGGTCTGACCTCATCCTCTTCCTTTCCTTCATGGTTCCGGGAAAATCCTATGGTTCCCGGTTTTTTGTCGGATTCAAAGATAATTTCTTCTTCTCTCTCCACCGGGCTGAGGAGGGCTTTTTGGATGAGGTCATCCACACGGTCGACAGGGATGAAGGTCATCCCCTCGATGGACTCCTTCTCCACCTCTTCCAGGTCCCGCATATTCTCCTTGGGAAGGAAGACGGTGTCGATCCCGTAGCGCTTGGCAGCCAGGACCTTTTCCCGGATCCCGCCTACGGGGAGGACATGGCCGTTCAGGGTGATCTCCCCGGTCATAGCCACGTCGGACCGGACGGGCCGCTGGGTCAGGATGGAGACAATGGCGGTCAGGATAGAGACCCCGGCCGAAGGCCCATCCTTGGGGACGGACCCCTCAGGCATGTGGATATGGATGTCTTCAAAGGTATAGAAGGAAGAGGAGATCCCATAGCGACCGGCATTGGACCGGATGTAGGAGATGGCCAGCTCTGCCGACTCCTTCATAACCTCCCCCATGGATCCGGTCAGGAGGAGACCTCCGCGTCCGGCCATCTTGTTGGCTTCGATCAGGAGGAGTTCACCCCCCACCTCGGTCCAGGCCAGGCCGTTGACCACCCCGATTTGGGGGGTCTTGGTCCGCTCATCGTCCAGGTACTTGGGCTGGCCCAGGAAGTCCGAGAGGTTGGTCTGGTTGACCCGGACCTTGTCTGCCCCTTCCACGATCTTCCGGGCTGACCTGCGGCAAATTTTCCCGATCTGGCGTTCCAGCTCCCGGACCCCGGATTCCCGGGTATAGCTCCGGATAATGGTTGTCAGGATGGGGCGGGGAATGGCCAAATTGGCCGCCTTGAGTCCCGCCTCCTCCCTCTGCTTTTTCACCAGATAGCGGGCGGCAATCTCCAGCTTCTCATCTTCCGTATAGCCGGGAATCCGGATGACTTCCATCCGGTCCAGGAGGGGACGGGGAATGGTCGTCGTGGTGTTGGCTGTGGTAATAAACATGACCTGGGAGAGGTCGAAGGGGACCTCCAGATAGCGGTCGTGGAATTCAAAATTCTGTTCGGGATCCAGGACCTCCAGGAGGGCGGATGCCGGATCTCCCCGGAAGTCGGACCCGATCTTATCCACTTCATCGAAAAGGAAGACGGGGTTCATGGACTTGGACCGCATCATCTGGGCGATAACCCGGCCGGGCATGGCCCCGATGTAGGTCTTGCGGTGGCCGCGGATTTCCGACTCATCCGTCACCCCGCCCAGTCGCATGGAGGTAAACTCCCGCTTGATAGCCCGGGCGATGGACCGGACGATGGAAGTCTTCCCCACGCCCGGAGGGCCAACCAGGCAGAGGATGGACCCTTTGGAGTCAGCCCGGAGTTGGCGGACGGCCATAAATTCCAGGATCCGGTCCTTGACGTCCTTGAGACCATAGTGGTCCCGGTCCAAAATTTCCTGGCTCTTGACCAGGTCCTTCCGGTCCTTGGTGTATTTCCCCCAGGGAAGGGCCAGGATGGTATCCAGGTAGGTCCGGGAGACATTGACGTCCGGCGACATGGGCGAAAGATAGGTGAGTTTTTCCACCTCCTTGAGGACCACCTCCCGGGCTTCTTCCGGCATCTTCAGGGCCCTGACCCTTTCCTCATAGCTTTCAGCGATGGAGAGGGGGTCGGATCCGTCATCGTCCATCTGCTCCCGGAGGATCTGGATCTGCTCTTGAATTAAGTAGTCTTTCTGGTTCTTCTTGACCCGGTCCTGGGCCTCCTCTGAAATTTGCTGCTCGAGGACGGTTAACTTGGCCTGGAGGTCCAGGGCGGACTGGACCATGACCAGGCGCTCATCGACATTGAGCTCGGTCAGGATATCCTGGGCCTCCTCATAGCTGAGGTCCAGGTGGGAAGCCACCTCATCCGCCAAAGCCCCGGGGTCATCCGACTGGAGGCGGGGCAAAAGAAGAAAGTCCGGGATCCCCATGGAGGTCCGGAAGAAGGAGAGGGCGGAGGAAGAAACCAGGCGAGCAAGAAGGGCCCGGTTGTCATTTTCCTCCAGCTCATCCGGGTCATAGTGGTACTTGACCACTTCCGCTTCCACATAGGGGGAGGTCCGGATAAAGCGCTGGATCTCCGCTCGGCAGAGTCCCTCCACGATGATCTTGGAATTCCCGCCCAGGAGCTGGAAGTTCTGGCGGATGGCCACCATAGTCCCCATGGTCATGTAATCCTCCAGGCCGGGATTATCCACCGAAGGATCCCTCAGGGCCAGGAGGAGGACCTCCTGGTTGTTTTTTATCGCTTGTTCAAGAACGGCTTCTTCCCGCTCACTCTCCAGGTCAAAGGTCAGGGCTCCGCCGGGAAAGACGATCTCTGTGCGGGCTAAGAGAACGGGACAGACCGTTTTTTCGACATGGTAATATTTTTTCGTCATACTTCCTCCTATGTCCTGGGCCTGGCGACAAGCAAAGGACGATCATCCACCGGTTGGTCATGAAAGAAAGGACAGCCGGCCAGGGCCGGCTGTCGAACTACCATTCAGCGAACATTCAAGGGCATGGATTGCTGGCCGACCACTTCCGTCTGCCTGAGGAGGTCGGGCTCGGCCTCCCCTTCCACCACATCCTTGGTAATGACGCACTGCCGGATATCATCCAGGTCGGGAATGTCAAACATGGGTTGGCGGAGGAGCTTCTCCATGATTGACCGGAGGCCACGGGCCCCCATTTTTCGTTCAAAGGATTCCCGGGCAATGGCCTCCAGGGCATCCTGGTCAAAGAGGAGGTCCACCCCGTCCAAACGAAAGAGCTCCTTATACTGCTTGACCAGGGCGTTCTTGGGTTCCAGGAGGATCCGCTGGAGGGCATCCACCGAAAGCTCCTGGAGAGCGACCAGGACCGGGAGACGGCCGATGAGTTCGGGAATCAGGCCGAACTTCATCAGGTCCTCGGGTATCACATCTTTTAAGGTGTCGGATAGGGATTCCTGGGAGTGGTCCACCTTCTCCTGGTTGAAGCCGATGGGGTTCTCTCCCTTCCTCTTCTCCACCACTTTTTCGATGCCGTCAAAAGCTCCGCCCACGATGAAGAGGATGTTGGTGGTATCCACCTGGATCATCTCCTGGCGGGGGTGCTTGCGGCCGCCCTGGGGCGGGACCCCGGCCACTGTTCCTTCGATCAGCTTAAGGAGGGCCTGCTGGACCCCCTCGCCGGAAACATCCCGGGTGATGGAGGGATTTTCCGACTTCCGGGCGATTTTATCAATTTCGTCAATATAGATGATCCCATGCTCAGCCAACTCCACGTCGAAATCGGCAGCCTGGAGGAGGCGGAGGATGATGTTCTCCACATCCTCACCGACATAGCCGGCTTCCGTCAAGGTGGTGGCATCGGCAATGGCAAAGGGAACCCGGAGGGTCTTTGCCAGGGTCTGGGCCAGGAGGGTCTTACCGGAACCCGTCGGTCCGATCAGGCAGATGTTGGACTTTTGGATGTCCACCTCCGTCTCATGACCCCGGTAAATTCGCTTATAGTGGTTGTAGACCGCTACGGAAAGGGTCTTTTTTGCCTCCTCCTGGTCAATGACATAGTCGTCCAGAACGGCCTTGATTTCCTTGGGTGTGGGAAGCTGGATTCCCGAATCCCGGGCCGGATAGCGGTCTGCCTTCTCTTCTTCGATAATCTCCCCGCAGAGGGCAATGCACTCATTGCAGATGAAGCTTCCCTCCGGTCCGGCGATCATCTTTTCAACGTCATCCGAACTCTTTCCGCAAAAAGAGCAGTGGATCGTTTCATCATGGTAATCGGCCATTTTTCCTCCGATCCCTTACTCACATGGACTCAATCACGTCATCGATCAAGCCGTATTCCTTGGCTTCCTTGGCGGTCAGCCAGCGGTCACGGTCGGTATCCCTTTCCACTTTCTTTAGGGGCTGACCCGTCCGATCCGAAAGGATCTTGTTCAGGATCTTCTTGGTTTCCAAAATCTTCTTGACCGTGATCTCGACATCCGAAGCCATTCCCTGGGCTCCGCCCGAAGGTTGGTGGATCATGACGTCCGAATTGGGGAGGGCGAACCGCTTCCCCTTCTCACCGGCTGCCAGGAGAACGGCTCCCATGGAGGCGGCCATACCCACGCAGATGGTGGAGACGTCCGACTTGATGTAGTTCATGGTGTCGTAGATGGCCAGGCCCGCTGTCACCTCTCCCCCGGGGGAGTTGATGTAGAGCTGGATATCCTTGGAGGGGTCCTTGGACTCCAGGTAAAGAAGCTGGGCCACAATCAAATTGGCCATATTGGTTTCAATGGGGCCGGTCACGAAAATAATCCGCTCTTCCAAAAGGCGGGAGTAGATATCATAGGCCCGCTCTCCACGATTGGTTTGCTCAATCACTGTTGGAATTAATGGCATTATACCTCCTTATATGTCTCACCAGTGTCCCTTATTCCTGGGATTCTGTCTCGCTTTCGTCCTTTTTTGTCTCATTCTGTCCCGAATCGGCCTTTTCTTCTTCCTCTTTTTTCACGTCCTTCTCATCCACATACTGGACTTGTTCCATGAGGTGTTTAATGGCCTTTCTCTTCTTGACGTCTTCTTCAACCAGCTTCTCATTGCCCAGCTCTTTGACCTTTTTGATGAAATCATCCGTGTCTTTTGCTCCATAGGCTTGGCCGATCTTCTCGAGTTCTGCGTTCAGTTCCTCTTGACTCACTTCCGGCTGGAGCTGGTCAACCAGGGCCTGGAGGCAGAGGTCGCCGGAAAGGCGAAGGGTCGCCATGGGCCGCTGCTGGGCCCGGAACCCATCCAAATCCATCCCGGTGTACTGAAGATACTGGTCCAGAGTGATTCCCATCTGGCCGACTTGGTTGGCCATGTTCCGAACTTCAATTTCCACCTGTTCATCCACCATAGAATCGGGCAGATCGAATGTAGAAATGTCAATCAAGCCCTGGACAGCCTGGTTCTCCTGGTCCGCTTTAGCGGAGTCTTCCGCCCTCTTCTCCAGGTCCTTCCGGACAGAGTCCCTGTATTCATCCATGGTGTCATATTCGGACACATCCTGGGCAAAGTCATCATCCAATTCAGGCACCTGCTTCTCATGGATGTCGTTCAAGACAACGTGGAAGACCGCCTCTTTGCCGGCCAGGTCTTCAGCGTGGTATTCCTCAGGGAAGGTAACATTGATGTCAAATTCCTGGCCCTTTTCATGACCGATGATTTGGTCCTCAAAACCGGGGATGAAGGAGCCGGACCCGATTTCCAGGTCGTGTCCCTGGTCTTTTCCGCCTTCAAAAGGAACTCCGTCCACTGAACCTTCATAGTCGATGTTGACGGTGTCTCCCTCCTGGACAGGACGCCCTTCCACAGGTTCAAGAACGGCATTTCTGTCCTGTTCTCTCCGGATCACGTCCTCGACCTGGTCATCCTTCACCTCCACAGGACGCTTTACCACCTGGATGGTGGAGAGGTCGCCAAGCTCGGGGTGGGGCAGGAGGTCCGTGGTGACTTCAAGAATGATAGGCTTTCCCTCTTCCATCTCCTTGAGGTCGATGTCGGGCTGGCCAACGGGTTCCAGGCCCAATTCCTTGGTGGCCTTATCGATCTCCTGGGGGAGCATATCGTTCAGGCCTTCTTCAAAGAAGACGCCCTTGCCATAGTTGGCTTCAATGATCTTCCGGGGGGCCTTCCCCTTCCGGAAACCGGGAATCTGGAAACGGCCTCTGAGCTTTTTATAGGCCTCATTCATAAAGGGTTCAAGATCCTCATGGGAGATTTCAAGGATATAAACCGCCTTGCCGTTTTCGTTGGTTACCAATTTTGCAGTCATATTTTCTTCATCCTCGCTTTACTAATTCACTACTCAATAATAGGCACACTATTCAATTATTATACCACAGTCTAGCCGGCTTAATCGTTCATTCCGTCCTATTTTCGCTGAAGGAGAAGCTCAGCAATCTCCACCGTATTCAGAGCAGCACCCTTTCTGACATTATCCGCCACCGTCCAGAGATGAAGTCCATAGGGGACGGAAAGATCTCGCCGGATCCGACCGACATAAACCTCATCCGTCCCAACCAAATCTCGAGGCATGGGATAAATGCCCTCCTTCGGTCGATCCAGGACGAGCAGACCTTCCTGGGAATCCAGGAGATCCCTGACCTCCTCCAGGTCAAAATCCCTCTGGAGTTCGACATTAATAGAAACGCCGTGGCAAAAGGGAACCGGAACCCGGACCGCTGTTGCGGTAATCGGGAGCCCGGGTCTGGATAAGATTTTTCGACTCTCATTCACCATCTTCATTTCTTCCTTAGTATATCCCGACTCCAGGAAATCATCGATTTGGGGGAGGAGATTATCCCGAATCGGGTGGGGATAGGCATGGCTTGTCCCCTCTTTCAGGTCTTCTAGCCCCTTCACACCCGAACCTGAAACCGACTGATAGGTGGAATATACCACTCTTTTCAAGCCCAAGACCCGGTCAAGAGCGAACAAAGGAGCCATACACTGAATCGTGGAACAATTGGGGTTGGCAATGAGTCGGGCTTTCCCTATGGCTTCCGGGTTGACCTCCGGAACAACTAAAGGAACGCTCGGATCCATTCTGAAATATGAGGAGTTATCGACCACCTCCAAGCCCGCATCCAGGGCCAGGGGGATAAAATCTCGGGAAACTGCCCCACCGGCCGCAAAGAGGGCAAGGTCGTAGCCCTGAAACTCTTCTGACCGCAGGGTACGAACTTCCAGATCTTTTCCTCTGAAGGGCAGGCTCTTGCCTGCTGATCTTTCGGATGCCAGGCACTTTACCTCATCCGCCGGAAAGTTTCTTTCCTCTAATATGGATAAAATGGATCCCCCAACAAGGCCGGTCGCCCCCACTACAATTACTTTTGTCATTGTCTGCCTCCCCTAATCGCGGACTTCCGTTCCTGTGCCCGTCGCATTATTCGTGTTTAAGAAACGAAGGACGATGTTTTTTTCCCTAACCGGGTCAATGGCCTCCCTCTGATAAATGGCGGCCCCTCGATCAATGATTTCCGACAACTCCTCATAGGAAAGACGGGGAATCTTTCGGGCCGTCCGGTCCTTCTGCGGATCTGCCGTCATTACCCCATCCACATCCGTCCAATTCTCATAGACTGCTGAATCCAGAGCAGAGGCCAATAGAGAACCCGTGAAGTCGGATCCTCCCCGAGGGAAGGTCACAATCTTTCCATAGCTATCCGCCCCATAGAAACCCGGAACGACCACCCGGTCTTTCTCCCCGATTTTGTCTCGGATCAGTCGTCGAGTCTCCTCCAGATCAACACGACCATCCGGTCCCACCCGGATCAGGTCTTTGGCATCCACGAGTTTGTAGCCTAAAAAGGCCGACATAATCTTGGCATTGATGTATTCACCCCGGGAAACAATGTAATCCCGGTCTTGGGCAGAAGCCAAATCGTCCAGGTCCTTATCCAGGCCTGCCCTGACCTGAGTGCCCAATCCCAACTGGTCCACAATATCTCGGAAACGGTCGGCAATCTCCTTGGCATTCTCCCTTGTCTCTTTGTCATATTCAGCCAAAACCCTCTGAAGTCGGTCAATGACTCGACGGATATCCTCTCGGTCCCGTTTGAGTTCATAGTCATGAATCAGGCGGTCGGTCAATTTGATATCCTCTTTCCTCCGCTTTCCCGGGGCTGAGACAATGACCACCCTCCGGTCTTGGTCCGATTGAACGATATGCTTAACCCGCGCAAAGTGATCGGCATCAGCTAAAGATGACCCGCCAAACTTTGCCACCGACTTGGCCTTAATTTGGTCGACAGAAAAAGGGGTCTCCTGGTAAACGCAGTAGTTGAGCCAGTTGGAAAAGAAGAGGTTGCCCGCCGACCTCCAGGATACCCGAATGCCCTGGTCAGGATCCTCATTTCGATAATAGTTGGTGGGTAAATCGTCAGCAAGCCCCTTCTCCAGGTCCCTCCGATATTCCTTATCCAAAGTTCCTTTATCATATTCCCAGTGACCGAAATTGAAGAGGAGTCGGTTATCCTTGGATGCCGCTAAGGCCACCCCGGTATCGGGCCGACCGGCAAGGACAACCAGGTCCTCCAATCCCAGGAGATCCTCTTCCGCGACATAGGTATGGCGGGAGTGGGGCTGGGCAAAAACATCGTCAAAGCCTTTGAGGACCTTGGCGTGACCCTTTTTTTCAAATTCAAAGACACCAAAAATCTTTTTCTCCGCCAGCCGAGCCTCTACCCCATAGTAATGATGGAGGGCAGCCTGAGCCGCCCAACAAATAAAGAGGGTGGAATAGACATTTTCCCGAGCATAGTCGAGTATCTCTCGAAGTTCATCCCAATATAAAATATCTTGATAATCCAAGGCTTCGACCGGAGCTCCGGTAATGATCATGGCATCATATTTCTGTCCTCGGATCTCTTCAAAGGTCTTGTAAAGGCTGTCCAGACGCTCTTGTTCCGCATGTCGGGACTGATAGCTGGCCGTCGTTAAAAAATCAATCTGGATCTGGAGGGCCGTGTTAGCTAACATCTTAACTAATTGAACTTCCGTTTCTTCCTTCGCCGGCATGAGGTTGACAATAGCGACCTTCAATGGCCGGATATCCTGGCTTGCTGCACGGTCCGGAGACATGGTAAAGATATTGTTTTCTTCCAGTATTGAAGGATCAATCAGTTTTTCCGGTAAAATGATGGGCATGTGGCCTCCTCTCCTTTCTTCCGGTCTACCTACGCTTGAAAGGCCTGAGTCAGGTCTTCCAGAAGATCATCCACTCCTTCCAAACCGACAGACAGGCGGACCTGGTTGGGGGCAATGCCTGCCGCCCTCAAGGCCTCTTCAGAAAGCTGGCGGTGGGTCATGGACGCCGGATGGAGGACATGGGTCCTGAGGTCGCCGACATGAACCACCAAGCTTGCCAGGCGGAGACGGTTGATCCAGGCCTTGGTCTCGTCAAATCCTCCCTTGATCCGAAGGGCAATGACCCCTGACCCTCCTTTCGTCAAGTACTTATCAGCCAGATTTTTATAGGGTGAAGAATCCAGAAGGGGGTAAGATACGGATTCGATATGAGGATCTTTTTCCAGGGCCTGGGCAATCGTCAAAGCATTCTCACTGTGTCTTTCCATCCGAAGGGCCAGGGTCTCCGTACCCAGGTTAGTTAACCAGGCATTGAAAGGACTCATGGTCGTGCCCAGATCCCTCAGGTAAACTGCCCGGGCCTTCGTTAGATAGGCCGCCTGACCAAAGGTCTCGGTATAAGATAGACCGTGATAGGCCGGATCCGAGTCAGTCAGGCAATCAAACTTTCCCCGGGTCCAATCAAACCGCCCCGAATCGACAATAATGCCTCCAATGGAAGTCGCATGGCCATCCAAATATTTGGTGGAAGAATGAACGACAATATCTGCACCGAAGCGGAAAGGCTGACAGAGGAAGGGGGTTGGGAAGGTATTATCCACAATGAGAGGGAGATCACGGGCATGGGCCAAACTGGCCACCCTTTCAATATCCAGAACTTCCACACCGGGATTGGCTAGGGTCTCTGCAAAAATCAGTTTCGTCTCGTCCCGAATAGCCCTTTCCAGGGCTTCCGGATCGTTCAAGGGAACAAAGCTGGTCTCGATGCCGAATTTCCGAAGGGTGGAATCGAATAGGGTGTGGGTCCCCCCGTAGAGGTTGTTCATCGCGATGATGTGGTCGCCAGAAGACGCCAGGGTCAGGACAGACAAGAGAGAAGCTGCTTGACCGGAAGAAACGGCAAGGGCCCCAATTCCACCTTCCAAGGTCGCGACTTTTTTCTCTAATGCTTCTACTGTGGGATTGGAGATCCTGGAATACATATGGCCTTCTGCGGCAAGGTCAAAGAGATCAGCGACCTGGTCAGCCGTATCGTACTTAAAAGTTGTGGATTGGTAGATAGGCAGGATTCTGGGCTCACCGGCCTTAGGCTGATAACCGCCCTGAACACAAGCTGTTTCCAAACTATACTTTTTGTCGAACATTTCTTTCCTCCTCATTAGTCATTCCTTTGACCATCTGCTTCAATCAACTTTTTCTTCGTGACCTGTTCCCCAGGATTCCCGGATGGTTTGGAGAATAAAAAAGCTCCCGTCCCTAAGGACGAGAGCTTGCACTCACGTGTTACCACCTTATTTCATCTTTTCCTCACGAAAAAGACCTTACAGGTACAAACATACCCTGTCGCTATAACGGGCGAACCCGTATCCGGCTAGACGTCGAAGCATCTCACCGTATCCCAAAAAAGGCCATCTTCTCTTCCGTATTCACCACTTCTCTCACCACATCGAAGCTCTCTGTAGGATCATTCCGAAAGATACTCTCCTTTTTATCCGGTTTTCCTATTGCTAGAAATCCTACCACGTCATGGAAGCTTCTGCAAGCCCCATTCTTCTTTTAGAAATAAACTGGTTCAAGATGACTCAATCATTCTTTTTCCCTCTGTCGCAATTAAATACCCTCTTTGATTTCCATACAAAATAAATAAGACACATAAGAATGGGAAAAAGAAAAAGAGAAAGAAAAACAACCATGTTTCCAAGCGTTGGTTCATAAGAAGAAGGGATAGCGGCAAAAAGGAGAATGAGGAGAAGGGCATTTAAGAAAAGAACTATGCCTAATATGGGCAAGATCTCATGAAAACTCGATTTATTATCTGCAAAATACCTGATACCGGCGAATTCAGGAAGTAAAAAACAAGCATAGCTTTCGATAATCTCTCCATATGAGTCCGGGAATATCCTGGTCATCAGGAAAAGACCGAAAAAGAGGATGGTTGCCTGACCAAAAAAAGATAAAAAACGTTTCATCATTTATGCCTTTCAGGTTTTCTATGTGTAAATAATAAGCTATTCACAAATCATCTCTTCTTCTCTCCATCGAACGCATTGATAACCACTATCCATGGCCGTGCAACCTAGAAATACACCAACTTTACATAGGACAGCCGCTATTGATCCATATTTTGGGTACATAGAGTTCAAATTGACACAATTCTGTCCAACAATCGCACTACATCCTCTTCCTCCCAGGTTTATTTTGAACTTTCGTTCGACACAACGTTGGACATAACAACGATATACAGGTCTCCTCTTTATTATTTGCCCTAATGATAACTGTTCAACGGAAAGTGATTCACGAGTAGATAGTTCATGATTTGTATAGTCAATTATTCTAAATCTATTACCCTGCATTTCAATTATTCCCATGAAAAGTATTTTCTCATGTGTTCCAACAAATACTAACCTACTATCCTTATCCGAAAAATTAATATCATATGCGACAGTAGAAATTCCATCCGCATTTTCTACTTGTGTAAGACAATCTTTAATTAAAAAATTGAGATTTTTAAATAGCATGCTTTCGTGTACACATTTGAGGAAAGCAATATCTGCACTCTCCTCATTATGCATAAAAGATTGCGTCTGCTTATGAATATTTGACAACTGATTCGAATCCCTGGCTAACACACAATCACCTAGATTTGTAAAAATAAACAAAATCGACAAAAAGTTATAAGACATCGTTTTCTCATGCTTCCCTCCTTAATTTTAATCAATATTACACCATCAATAAAGATACTACAGTTATCAAAATTTTTAGGAGCCAAATTGTTTATGGATTTAGTGATATTAGATAAAACCGATTTCTTGTGATTATATTATCATAAATGCATTTAATTACAACTTTTTAATATTAATTTTGTTATCAGTTAACTAGCTCCATACTATTCTCTTCTCCGCCATCCGATCTCCAACCCATAAAAGTGCTATCCTTTCGCATGACAAAATTAATAATTGGCCGTAGTTAGAAAACCGATATGAATCTGGAGGGCCGTATTGGATAACTTCTTAACTAATTGAACTTCGTTCTCAGATGAGATTGACAATAGCGACCTTAAAAGGTTAAAAAATCCTGAAGGGGAACTCAACCTGGAGAATAAAAAAGCTCTCGCCCATAAGGACGAGAGCTTACACTCACGTGTTATCACCTCATTTCATCTTTTATTTTTCAAGGCTTACCGGCTGGAAGAATGACAAGGGGATTCAGCTGATTCCTTTCTTCCATGTAGGTTCTCCTGCCTAGACTTCATACAAGTCGAGCAGTGGGGGCAGGAGGCGCATCCCCCTTGTTTGTGGTCCTTCACGAGTTTACGTACCAGAAAAACCACCAGGAGGGCTACTCCGGCAAGAATAAGAATATCCGGCATCCTTCCTCCTTTCTAAAGGTCGGCTTACTTGCCGGCCGCGATTGATCAAACGGGTTACGGGTGGTCAGTTACCGGCCCTCTCCATGGGCGGGCTTACCCTCTAGAAGTTTCTTGGAGGGGTCGGGCCGGAAAAGGAGATAGAGGCCAAAGAGGAGGACGGCCAGGGCGACAATGGTCCAAATGGTGATCCCGCCTCCTGTAAAGAAGAGGGCTCCCTGGTAGAAGATCAGGGACAGGGAATAGGCGAAGAGGGTTTGGTAGCCCAGGCCCATGAGGGTCCACTTCCGACTGGGCAACTCCCGGTTCATGGCTCCGATGGCCGCAAAGCAGGGGGCGCAATAGAGGTTGAAGAGGAGGAAGGAGAAACCGGAGATGGCGGTGTAGTGGGAGGTGATGGGGGCCAGGGCCTGCCAGTCTCCCGCTTCGATGAGGTCAAGGGCATCGCCGGAAACGCCGAAGATGATGCCCACGGTGGACATGAGGTTCTCCTTGGCCACCAGGCCGGAAACCGTGCCGACGGCGGACTCCCAGTTGTCGAAGCCCAGGGGCTTGAAGATCCAGGCGAAGGACCGGCCAATGGCGGCCAGGATGGATTCATCAATGGCTTCATCCACCCAGCCGAAGCCATCCGCAGTGAAGCCCACATGGAGGAGGGTGGTGATGACGATGGAGGAGAGGAGAATGATGGTCCCTGCCTTTTTGACGAAGGCGGCACACCGTTCCCAGACGGAACGGAGGATGCCCGACAGGCTGGGGAGACGGTATTCCGGGAGCTCCATCACGAAGGGAGAAGGATCCCCGGCAAAGCGCTTGGTTTTCTTTAAAATAATTCCGGAAACGATGACGGAGGCAATCCCGATAAAGTAGAAGATGGGGCCGAACCACCAAACGCCGCCGAAGAGGGTACCGCCGAAGAAGGCGATGATGGGGAGCTTGGCTCCGCAGGGCATGAAGGATGCGGTGATGGCCGTCATGTAGCGGTCTTTGTCATTTTCAATGGTACGGGAACCCATGATGGCAGGAACGGAACAACCTGTCCCGATCAGCATGGGGATAAAGGACTTGCCGGACAGGCCGAACTTGCGGAAGATCCGGTCCAGGATAAAGGCAATCCGGGCCATATAGCCGGTTTGTTCCAGGAAGGCCAGGCAGAGGAAGAGGACGGCCATCTGGGGGATGAAGCCCAAAACAGCACCTACGCCGGCGATGACGCCGTCGACAATCATCCCGATCAGCCAGGGGGAAACGCCCATTCCTTCGAGCAAGTTTTGGGCCCCTCCCTGAAGCCATTCGGCGACGAAGACGTCGTTAACCCAGTCGGTGGCCAGGGTTCCGACCGTGGAAATGGAGAGGTAATAGACCAGGAAGATGACCAGGGCAAAGATAGGCAGGGCCAAAATCCGGTTGGTCACAATCTGGTCAATCCGGTCGGTTAGGGACTTCTTTCCGGGGTTCTTTTCTTTATAGACCCCATCCAAAATCTTTTCAATTTCATGATAGCGGCCGGCGGAAATGATGGACTGGCTGTCATCATCCTCCTCATCTTCAAAGGCCAGGATACGGTCTTCCATAGCCTTGGGGATGGTCACCTCTTTTAAGGTCTCTTCATCCATTTCCAGGGCCTTGATGGTCAGCCAGCGGTCGCTGATGGCATCGAACTTCTTCTTGGCCTCCGGCTCGATGGTGAGGGTGGAAAGTTCCCTATGGACCTGTTCGATGGCCTCTTCAATTTCCGGGCGGAAGGTCATAGGGCTGGGTGCTTTCCCGGTCAGGAGGCTGGCGTTTACTGCGTTGACCAGTTCAGGGATCCCCTCCTCCTTTAAAGCGGAGATCTCCACCACGGGAAGGCCCAGGCGGGCGGAGAGGGCCTGGGTATCCAGCTGGTCGCCTGCTTTTTCCACCATATCCATCATGTTGCAGGCCAGGACAACCGGAATCCCCATGTCCATAACCTGGCTGGTCAGGTAGAGGTTTCGCTCCAAGTTGGATGCGTCAACGATGTTGATAATACAATCCGGTCTCTCATCCAATAGATACTTCCGGGCAATGACCTCTTCCATGGTATAGGGGGAAAGGGAATAAATTCCCGGAAGGTCAACCAGACTCAGGTCCTTGTTCTTTCTGATCTGGCCCACTTTCTTTTCTACGGTGACGCCGGGCCAGTTTCCCACATGGGCAGAGGCCCCGGTGAGGAGGTTGAATAGGGTGGTTTTTCCGGAATTCGGATTGCCCACCAAGGCGATAGTCTTCTTCATTTTCTACACTCTTTCTATGTATCCGATCTCTTCCTCTCATCTTGAGCAGTTTCGTTAGTATATGCTAACTCCAAGGGAAAAAGAAAGGGCTTCCGCCCGACTTAGAGATCCTTGATCTCGATATCCTTTCCGTCTTCCTTGCGGATGGTCAGGTTATAGCCTTTAATCACAATTTCAACAGGATCACCCAAAGGGGCAACCTTAACCACATCAAAAGGCGTCCCTTTGATCAGCCCCATATCTTGGAAGCGTCTCTTTAAAGGGCCGCGTCCATGGATGCGGACCACCTCAGCCCGGTCCCCCGGTTTTAAGTCAAGTAAAGTTTTCACGGAAAAATCCTCCTTGAATTTCGCTCTCCTCCTCCGTCGATTCCTGAGGATGGACCTGAACCTTGTCTAACAGTTCTCTGGAAATGCCCAGGCGGGTCTGGTTCAGTAAAATAATATAATTATGGTGAAGAGAAGAAAGAAGTCGGACCTGAGCGCCGGGAATTAAACCCATATTGCCCAACTGCCGTTGAACCTTGTCTCTTCCCCGTATGCTATCGACAACGTAGGCCTTGCCTACATCCGCCATGGATAAATTCATTTTTCCTCCGCTCCGATTATGTCATTCTCAGCAACTTCGTAAGTCCATATTAACATACGATCCTTCATTTGTTAATAGCTGCTAACTAAAAAACAGATAAAAAATGGCATGGGAATCCATGCCGATAGAAGTTGTTTCCTTAAAACAATTCGTGTGGTAAAAATCCTATGGATCCTTGTCTAATAGGCCAGGACCACTCCCCCTTCATTGGCATAAACCGTCACCAAGCCGTTGGCGGCGAGGATTTGGATGTCCTTGACAGGGAGGTCCTTGAGCCGGTCTTTGATGAAGAGGGCTCTCTCCTCGGCCTCCACATGGGAGATGTAGATGGTCCGGTCCGACCAATCCAAGAGGTTATTTTCAATTTTCTGGCAGAGTCCCTCCAAGGCGGATTTCATCCCCCGCTTAATGGAGTCAACGGAGATTTTCCCCTGGTCCCCCCGGCAGATGAGCTTGATGGAGAGTCCGGTGGCCAGACGACCGGCCATCCGGGGCATTCGTCCTGCTTTGGTCAGGGTGGAGAGGTCATCCAAAACAAACCAGGTCTGCAGGCCCTCGATATAGGCCTGGACGGTCTTCTGAATTTCGTCACTGGCCATCCCCTGGTCCAGGCATTCCTGGATCTTGCAAGCCACGGCAGTGACTCCGGAAGCAGCGGAAAGGGAATCGAAGACATGGACCTCCTTTCCCTCCTGTCTGAGCTCCTCGGCGGCCAGGAGGGCGTTGGAATGGGTTCCCGACAGCTTGCTGGAAATGGTGACGATAAAAATCCGGTCCCCCTCCTGACCCCGGTCGATAAAGAAGCGAGGAGGAACGCCGGCCGTCTTGGCGGCCTCTTCCGAAGCCCGGATATCCGCCCGGAGGGCGGCCAGGTCGATGGATTCATCGTCCACATAGTGGTTCCCATTGACATCGATCGATAGAGGCACGCTGACGATCGAACCGGCCTCCCGGATCTTATTATTCATATCGGCTGATGAATCGGCGATGATTAGGGTTTTCATTCATTCTCCTTGCTTATCCGGTTTTCCCTATGAAATAGGCTCTCACTCCTCGGAAGACGCCAGGCTTTCCTGTGCGCAGGCCATAAGGGCCTCCCGGGTATTTTCCACTTTTCCTTCAATGACCAGGGCTAGCAGCCGGTCCAGGGTCTCCCCGATCTGTCTCCCTTGATTATAACCCATATCCATCAAGTCCCGCCCCCCAATTGCCAGGTCGCTTACCCGGGTGGGAAGGCGGTTGCGTTGAACCGTCCGGACCAGGTCCATGGATTGGATAATTTCATCCCTATATTTTTCCAGCTTGGTCCCCTGATCCCGCCTCCGACCGATTTCGGATTTTTTCCGAGCCAGGAAGGCATCGGGGCCCGACTTCCGGAAAAGGAGGTAGGGCATGGCCATGTCCCCCAGTTCGCCCACGAAGGTCTGGGCCTGGGACTGGTCTTTCGGGAGTTCAATGTCTTCCCGAAGAAGGATAGCCACCCGATCTTGAAGGTCATTGGAGGATTTGAACCGCCTTAAGATCTTCTTTGCCCGTCGTGACCGGCTCTCCCCTTGCTGAGGGGAGAGGGAGGAGAGGAGGCAGGCCCAACGGTAATCCTCTTCCGGGGGAAGAAAGTTGTAGCGTTGCCTGGCCAGGGCTGAGTCGATTTCAGGAATGAGGACCGGGAGAAGGCCCAGACTTTCCATGGCCTGGATGGCCCTGCCCGCCGACTTGTCCGTCAGCATCCGGGTCATCTCCTCCAGGCACCTCTCCATGGAGAGGCGGGTCAGGTCCTCCTTATGGCTCTGGATGGCCTCCTGGAGGTGGGGTTCCAGAACCAGGCCCAGGCGGGCGGCGAAGCGGACAGCCCGGAGCATCCGGAGCCCATCTTCCTCGATCCGGTCCTTGGGGTTCCCCACCGCCCGGAGGAGGCCTTTCTTGAGGTCTCCCCTTCCGTCAAAGGGGTCCATGAGCCCTCTCTCGGGGTGGTAGGCCATAGCATTCATGGTAAAGTCCCGGCGGAGGAGGTCCTCTTCAATCTTGTCGGAATAGGTCACCCGGTCGGGATGGCGGCCGTCCCGGTAGCCTTCCTCCGACCGGTAGGTCGTAATCTCATAGGGGATGTCCTTCCAGACCACCTTGATGGTGCCGAAGGACTTGCCCACATCTACCGTCTTGCAGTCGGAGAAGACAGCCTCGATTTCCTCAGGCCGGGCGTCTGTAGCAAAGTCAATGTCGTGGAGGTCGACCCCCTCGCCCCAGACCGGGTCCCCTTCCTCCTTATGGAGGAGGGACTTGATCCGGCGGAAGGGGCCCTCTGTCCCCCCACCTGCCTGGGCCCTTCCGGCCAGGTAGGCGTCCCGAACGGCTCCCCCCACCACCCAGGCCTCATACCCGGCCCCTTCCAGACGGCCGATGATCTCCCCGGTGGCTTTTGGGAAGGTCATGCCAGGAGCCCTGCTTGGCCGATGGCCTCCACAATATCGTCAACAGCCTTTTGGCAGACGTCCGGATCCAGATGCTCGGCCATGACCCGGAGGACAGGTTCCGTTCCGGAAGGTCGGACCAGGGTTCTCCCTTCCTTGCCAAGGCGGTCATTGACCCGGTCAATGGTGGCCAGAACCGCCTCATTGTGGAGGACCGTCTTCTTGTCCTTGACTCGGACATTTTCCAGAACCTGGGGATAGGCCTTTAGAGCGGCATGGAGGCTGGCCAGGTCGGTCTTCTCCTCCACCATGATCTCCGTTAAGCGGATGGCCGTCAGGACCCCGTCCCCGGTCGTCGCATACTTGGAGAAGATGATATGGCCCGACTGTTCGCCACCGATGGAGTAGCCGTGGTCCATGAGCTCCTTAGCGACAAACTTGTCCCCTACCTGGGTCTGGATGTAGTCGATACCGGAGGTCTCCAGGGCCTTGTACAAGCCGAAGTTGGACATAACGGTGGTGACCACCATGTTCTTTTGGAGCTGGCCCCGGTCCTTGAGGTAGTTGCCGGCGATGTAGAGAATGGCATCCCCGTCCACCACTTCTCCCTTGTTATCCACGGCAATGCAGCGGTCGGCATCCCCGTCGAAGGCGAAGCCCACATCCAATCCTTCTTTTTTGACGAATTCCACCAGCTGGTGGATGTGTGTGGAACCGGCATCCCGGTTGATGTTAACCCCGTTGGGCTTATTGTTAATGACGTAGGTTTCCGCTCCCAGGGCGTCGAAGACATTCTTGGCAATCATAAACGAGGCGCCGTTGGCACAGTCCAGGCCGATCTTGACCCGTTTGAAGGACCGGCGGGCGGTCGAAATCAGGTAGCCCGTATAGCGGTTCCGTCCGACGACATAGTCCCGGACCTCTCCGATTTCTCCCTGTTTAGCCAGGGGGAGGTCATCCTCTTCCCGGTCGATGTATTCTTCAATCTTGCGGAGGATATCCTCCTCCATCTTGGCTCCTTCTTCTCCAATGAGCTTGATCCCATTGTCATAAAAGGGGTTGTGGCTGGCGGAGATCATAATCCCGCAGGCGAAGTCGTCCGCCTGAACACAGTAGGATACGCTGGGGGTAGTCGTCACATGGAGAAGGTAGGCATCCGATCCTGAAGATGTGATCCCTGCGGCCAGGGCCATCTCCAGCATATAAGAAGACCGGCGGGTATCCTTCCCGATGACAATCCGGGGGCGGGGGTTGGCCTCATCCCCTTCAAAGTTCTTTTTATAATAATCACCCAAAAAGCGCCCGATCCGGTAGGCATGGGCTGCAGTCAGATCCTTATTGGCTTCCCCGCGGAAACCATCCGTTCCAAAGTATTTCATCCTTTCCTCCATTCACTGGCTTTCCTTCCCTTTTAGGGCCGCCCCATCCACAGAGGGAACCCCATCCGGGAGTCAACCTATTCTACCTCAAATCAAAGAATCCTGTCAGCTTGGCGGGCCAATCTGACAGGATCTTCCTCTGTGAACGATTTTGAATTATCGGATGTAGACATCCAGGTGGTTGCCCACGGTCCCCCGGTCGTAGATCTTTCCTGCCCCGCCGAAGGGGGTGGGATAGACTGTGCCCTTTGGGGCGGAACCGGCTAAGACAATGAAGCCGTCCCCGTCGCAGACATAGCCTGCTCCGTTGACATGGCGTCCGGGAATCCGGAGCCCGGAGCCGGGAAGAACGGACTGGGAGTAATAAGTATAGCGGTAGCCTCCCCAATTGATCACACCCTTATGCATGAACTGGCTCAAGGTATAGGTCGATGAAGAATTGGCTACAGCCGCCGGGGCCTTCTTGGTCCCTTCAAGAACGATCTTGGTGACCGGCTGGCTGGTGACCTCCTTGCTGATCTGGGTCTCTTCCACCAGGTCCCCATTTTTATAGACTCTTTCGCTGGTGATGGTCAGCTGACCCGGCTTTCCTTCCCGGTCAACCTTGGTCTTTCCCTGGTAGAGCTTGTCGGACTTCCGACTCTCCACTTCGAAAGGAATCTCTTCCGTCTCCTCTTCCACCCGGTGGTCAATGTGGTCCAGGGTGACCTTCATCCCGTCTTCCAACTTCGCCATCCGGGCGGGTTGGATCTCATCGTCCTGGTCATAGTCCGCATCCACTTCTTCCAGGAATTCCCCTACCGTTCCGGCGTAGCTGGTGTAGGTCTCATTTTTCTTGCCATCCCGGAAGCGGATGGTCTTTTTCGTTTCCACCGTGGCTTCCATCCCGTCTTCCAGGGTGGCATCCAAGTTGATCGAGGAATGGGCTTGGTCCAAATTGCTATATCCTGCTTCAATAAGGGCTTGTCTGAGTGTATCTTCTTCCGTCCGAATTTCCATCTCTTCGCCGTCCAAGTTAACATGAATATCCTTTGGCCGGTTGGCATAGGCCCATGTTCCAAAAAGGATGGACAGGGCGAAAATGACCGAGAAAAGAAGGATTTGTCTTCTTAAAGAGTAATCTCTCATTGGTCCTCCAAAATTTTCTTGTAACCTTTTTGTTACTGATATATGACTTGTTAATAATACATAGGTCACTGGAGGCTTTCAAGCCTTTTTCAAGCATTTGGAGGATTTTGGGATAATTTATTTCTTTTTTGTAATATTTAGAGCTTCCTGGTAGAGGTCATTTTTGGCCAGGCCCGACCATTCCGCCACTTCCTTGACGGCATCCTTGGTCGACCTCCCCTGGTCAATCAGGGTCCTGAGGCGGTCCACCACCTGGTCCATCCCCGGGCTCTCCTCATTCGGTTCGGCCCCTTCCAGAACCAGGACGAATTCCCCCTTCTCCACCACATCAAGGTCCCCGGACTCCTTCCCCAAAAAGGATTGCCGCTCTTCGTAGGTCTTGGTCCATTCCCGGAGGAGGGCCATCCGCCTCTCCGGCCAGCGTTGGCCGAACTCCTCCAGGGTCTTGCGGATCCGGTGGGGGGCCTCATAGATCACCGCCGCCATCTCCATCCGGTCAAGTTTTTCCAGGGCCTCCCGGCGTTCCTTGCCCTTTCGGGGGAGGAAGCCTAAAAAGGCGTAGGTCCCCTCCCCCAGGCCGGACGCCACAAAACAGGTATCCGCGGCAGAGGGGCCGGGCAGGACGGTGAAGGGGAGTCTCCGGGCAATGGCGTGGCGGATGAGGATGGCGCCGGGATCCGAGATCCCGGGCATACCCGCATCGGAGACCAGGCAGACCCTCTTCCCCTCTGCCACCCGGTCCAGGATGTCCCGGGACCGGGCCTCTTCATTGAATTTTTCATAGGAAATCAAGGGCGCATGGACCTCATAGTAATCCATGAGGGGGCCGGAGTGGCGGGTGTCCTCGCAGGCGATGAGGTCCGCCTCCCGGAGAGCCCGGAGGGCCCGAAGGGTGATGTCCTCCCGGTTGCCGATGGGGGTGGGTACAACAATGAGTATGCCGTCATTCGCGGGCATGGTCTCCTCCTTCACCATAATAAAAAAAGGCTCCCCCGAAAGGGGAGCCCTATGACTTACCAATTAGTCTTCATCCGGAATGATGGAGTCTGTCGGGCAAACGCCGGCGCAGGCACCGCAATCGATGCAGACATCAGGGTTGATTTCGTAAATGTCGCCTTCAGAGATTGCGCCCGTGGGGCATTCATCCAAGCAGGTCCCGCAAGCAATGCAGGTGTCCAAAATTTTATAAGCCATAATTTTCCTCCTCATTTATGTAAGGTTTTCTAGCTGAAACCTTCATGCCTTGTTACAAATTCATCATACCAGAAAGTGGCTGAATGTCAAGACAAAAAGAGAGGCGGCAGGCCCAAATGAGCCTGCCACCAACTATTGTGAGCCTATAGATTTCCCTCTATTTCCTCCGCCGTCTCCGCCCCATCCTTCTCTTTTTCGGCTTAACCCGCCCTTTGACGGCATAGGGCTCCTGAAAGGGGAGGGTCTCTTGGCCCTTATCTTCTACGGGGGCATCTTCTTGGGCCCGGCAGGGGCAGGAACAGGTGCGGGAAATTTCTTCCTCCGAAATTTCCTCCTCATCCCTCTTGTCCGCTTCCTCTTCTTCACGGAGGGCCTTCTTCTCCCCCTCCGTCACGAAGTCGTGGTCCTCCATATCCTCCCAGAGTTCGGGCTTGGAGTGGCCTTTTTTCCGCTTTTGAAGGATTTCAATGGCATCCACGCTGTAGTACTTTTCATCCCCCGTCCCATCGTCCTTGTAGATATGGACCCGGACCCGGGTCTGGAGGACATCCCGGTCCACGACATGACCCTGGCCATCTTCGGTCAGAACCAGGGTCCCCTTGGGGGGGACTTTTTTGGTGTTGGCCTGGTAAACTTCCTGTTCGTAATTCAAGCAGCACATGAGCCGGCCACAGATGCCGGAGATCTTGGTGGGATTGAGGGAGAGACCCTGGGTCTTGGCCATCTTGATCGAAACAGGGTCAAAATCCCTCATGAAGCGGTGGCAGCAGAACTCCTGGCCACAAGGACCGATTCCGCCTAAAAGCTTGGCCTGGTCCCGGACCCCGATCTGGCGGAGTTCAATCCGGGTATGGAAATTCTGGGCCAGCTCGCGGACCAACTTCCGGAAGTCCACCCGGTGGTCGGCCGTAAAATAGAAGATGAGCTTGGACCGGTCAAAGGTAAATTCAGCCCCGACCAGGTTCATTTCCAGCCCCTCTTCAGCAATCTTTATTTTGCAAAACTCGACCGCTTCTTTGGCGCGGGCGAGGTTCTCTTCGTGGGTTTTCAGGTCTTCTTCCGTGGCCTTGCGGACCAAGCTGGGAATCTGATCCGGAAGGAGATCCTCCGGCAGGCGGATATTCGAAAGAGCAACCTGACCGAATTCCAGGCCGTGGTCGGAGGGGCAGATAGCACCCTCATCCAATCGAAAAACCTCATCTCCGGGTCGGTAGTATTCCAACCTCCCGGTGGCCTTGAACCGGACACCGATGACTTCTTGCATGCTTTCCTCCTCTATATAGAAACGCCCTGTTTCCCTGCCAGTGTCAGGCAAAGGTCCTCAAGGGCAAGTTTTGGATTCCAATTTTTTTCCAGGCCCTGACGGGTTTTCTCCACGGAGAGAAGGGCCCGGCTGGCCCGGTCCAGGGTCGTATTTTGGGCCAGGTCGAAAAAATCCGCCCGGCAGGACAGGGGAAGGTCCACTTCCCTGTCGCCTGACTGGTAGGCCATGACCCCATTTAAGTAATAAATCCAGGCCTCCAAGAGACCGGAATAATCCTCCTGCCAATTTTCCAGGAGGGCCTTGGAGAGGAAGACCCCCTCCACCTTCCCCGCTAGCAGATCCCCAAGAAGGTCCAGGGCCAGGGGGTCATCCACAGGAGGGTGGTCCTTGCCCAGGGCAACCATCCGGAGCCGGGATTGAACGGTCAACAGGAGCTTGGACCGCTGGCTGGCCCCCAGGATCCAAACGACATGGCCGGGGGGTTCCTCCAGGGACTTTAAGAGAGCATTTTGGGCCGGTCCCTGCATGGTGTCCGCCCGGTCGATTACAATGACCTTATAGTCCCCTTGGATGGGTTTTTGGTACATGAGGGCGGTGAGTTGACGGACCCGGTCGATGGAGACCCTCTCCTCCCCTTCAAAAAGGAGGTCCGCTGCGGATCCCGAAAGGATCCTCTCCCTCTCCACCCCGCCGAAGTCCCCTAGAATGCGGAGGACCAGGGCCCGGGATACGCTTTGAACCCGGTCCCGTCCCCCTTCTAAAAGGAAGGCATGGACCAGGTGGTCCCGGTTAAAAAGGAGGCCGGATTGGGACAGGATCCTTCTTTCCTCCTCAAGATTCCCCTCATAGCCGTCAAAAAGGCCGGGGGCTTTGCTTTCTTTGTGCTTTGCCATGCCCGCCCTTTCTAGAGCCGGTACATGGTGTCAATGTCAAGTTGGAAGATGGTCGCTCCACCCACCTCAACCTCCACAGGGATGGAGGGGTACATGCCCGGATCCAGCTGGGGGTTCATGATAGGGGTGACGGCCGTCCGTCTGGAGCAATTCTTATTGATGACGGCCAGGGCGTCATCCACTTCCTGGTCCTCCACCCCTAAAAAGAGGGTGGTGTTTCCGCTTTTCAGGAAACCTCCGGTCGAGGAGAGTTTGGTCACCCGGAAGGAGTGTTCCACTAGCTCTTCCATCAGGCTGGCGGCATCCCCGTCTTGGACAATGCAAATTAATAGCTTCATGATCATGCCTCGATTCTTTCTATGATTGCTTGCCAGCAGACCTCCAGGATTTCCTCCGGAGGGGCCAGGGCATCCACCCGATAGACCCGGTCGCTGGCTTCGATTGCCTTTTCATACCCCTCCCGGATCCTCCGGAAAAAGTCCATGCCCGACTTTTCCAGCCGGTCCGTTTCCCCCTGGTTTTCTTTCCTTCTCAGGAGGTCGATGGGGTCCGCATCCATGTATAAAATTAAATCCGGCCGTAGGTCCCCGGTGGCAAAGTCGTTGATGGCATCCACTTCAGGGATCCCCAAATTCCGGGCATAGCCTTGGTAGGCCAGGGAGGAGAGGACGAAGCGTTCGGTAAAGACGTGCCGGCCCCGGTCCAGGTTGGGCCGGATTCGTTGGGCCGTATGCTGGGCCCGGGCTGCGGCATACAAGAGGGCTTCGCAACGGGGGTCCATCTCCGTGTTCCGGTTGTCCAAAAGGATGTCCCGGATTTCTTCACTGATGGGGGTTCCGCCCGGTTCCCGGGTAAAATCCACATCCAGTCCGGCTTCTTCGACTTTTTCCTTTAGGCCCCGGACCAGGGTCGACTTCCCCGACCCGTCGGATCCCTCCAAAGAAATAAAGATTCCTCGCATGCTTGTCTCATTTCTAATTGATAGTATCATATTTCTTCATTTGCCATGAAAAATCGATTTCTTTATCTATACCCCATCTCCGTCTATTTTTCACCTTCGATAAGGGCATCGACCTCATCGAGATAGGCTCGCCCGTCCAAATCCGAGGCCATGGCCCATGCCCCCCTTGGGGACAGGGAAATCGGGCTGGCCTGGGGGCCGTCCGGCATGGCCGACCGCTTGAACTGGTTTTTGAAAAAGCGGTCATAGAAAATCCGGAGGCAGACCAGGATTTCCTTCCGGCTGTATTCCTCGAAGGCCCGGTCGGCATAGTCCAAAATCCTCCGGGGACCGGCCCCATAAAGGGCGAAGTAATAAAGGAAGAAGTCGTGGAGCTCATAGGGGCCGATGATTTCCTCGGTCTTCTGGGCGATCTCCCCGTCTTTTGGAGGAAGAAGTTCCGGAGAAACCGGGGTCTCCACCACATCCAAAAGGACCCGTGCCAATTCCTTCCTGCCTTTTTCCCGGAAACCATCCGCCTCATACCGGACCAGGGCCCGGGCCAGGGTCTTGGGCACGGAGGCGTTGACCCCATAGGAGGACATATGGTCCCCGTTGTAGGTGGCCCAGCCCAGGGCAATCTCGGACAGGTCCCCCGTCCCTAGAACCAGGCCCCTATGAAGGTTGGCCAGGTCGAAAAGAATTTGGGTCCTCTCCCGGGCCTGGGCATTTTCAAAGGCCAGGGACCGGTCTCCTTCCTCCAGGCCGATGTCCCGAAAGTGGACCCGGAGGACCTCCTCCAGGTCAATTTCCCGGAAGTCCAGGTCTAAAGATCGGGCAAGCTTTCGGGCATTCTCCTTGGTTTTCTCCGAGGACCCGAAGGCCGGCATGGAAACCGCATGGATCCCCTTCCGGTCCAGTCCCAGGCGGTCGAAGGTCCGGAGGGCGACCAGGAGGGCCAAAGTGGAATCCAGGCCTCCTGAAATCCCGATCCAGACATCCTCCGCCCCAATCGCCGACATTCTCTGGGCCAGGCCCAGGGCCTGGATGGTCAGGGTCTCTTCCAGACCCTCCTCATCTTCCGGCAGGAAAGGAAATTTGGCATAGGTCCGCCTTGTTGACCGATGGAAGGGGAGGTCTATTTCCTCCTCCGGATCCGGCTGGACCCGGCCCATGAGGAGGCGAGCCCGCGACCTCTCCCGGGTCTTTTTCAGGAGGAAGGGGTCCAAGTCGGCAAAGATGAAGCCCTCCCCCTCGCCTTCCTTCTTCTCCGCCAGGATGTGACCATTCTCTGCGATGAGGGCCTGGGTGGAAAAGACCCCGTCCGTGGTGGATTCGCCGGGGCAGGCCGAGACCATGGCCAGGGCTAGCCCGTCTCCTGTCAGGACCTCCAGGGCCTTCCTCCGAGCCTTGGCCTTTCCCGGAAGGAAGGGCCGGGCCTGGGACAGGAGGAGGAGGTCCGTCACTTCCAGGAACCTGCCCGGAGAGAGGCGGGCGATCTGGTCATCCGAAAGGGGGGCCAGAGAGAGGGACTTGAAGGTGTAGCTGGCCTCCTCCAAAAAAAAGGGGGATTCCCCCGTTGGTTCGGGCCCCCTCTTGCCCAGGACGTCCAGGTCACCTTGGTAGGCCAGGACTGTGGCCCAATAGGCCCCGGCCCCGGAAATCAGGGGGAGGCCAAAAACCAAGGCCAGGTCCAGGTCCCGGGTCCGGTCGGCCAGGGTCTCCGCCTCCTCCCAGGCCCGCCGGCAGAAAAACTCCTGGCCGGAGAGGTCCCCGATCGAATGGCCGGTCAGGGCCCCTTCCGGAAAGAGGGCTAAATCCACTTCCTCTTTGGCCATGGCCCGAGCCATCTCTTCCATAGCCTGGCGGTTGAGGTCCATCCTCCCCAGGCGGATCTTGGGCAGTCCGCATGCTAGTCGAAAAAATTCCATATCCCCTCCTCATTGAAAAAAACCGCCGGACGGGCCGGCGGTCTCCCCTTATTCTTCAACCGGGTTGGCATCCAGGGACCAGCCGTAGATCCAACCTTCAAAAGTCTCCCCATTGTCCCGTTTGATCTGGCCATAGCACCAAACGGAATCCGCCTCCATCTTGGCTTCCCGGACGGTGATGGTGTTGCCCGGGTTGGCCGTATTGATAATGCTGGATCCCGTGCCCGGGCCCGACCGAACGTTGGACCGGGCGTTGACGGGGAAGGTCTTCCCCACCCAGGTCTTGGGCTCGGCATAGTCCGCCGGTCCTTCAGTCAGGGGGGCGGGCTTTTCTTCCGTCTGGTCCGACGACTTCCCTTCCCCCTGCATATCATAATCCGACGTATCAATACTCGTGCTCCGGCTAACTTCTTCACTGGAGATCGATGTGGAAGCTCCTTCCTCTTCGGAAGATTCAATGGCCGGCTGGTTGTCATAAGAAGACCCGCCCATGACCCGGATAAACTGGTTGGTGATAAACCAAATAATCAGGAGAAGGAGGGCCACAATGATGACCACCGTTAAAAGGGTGGATCCATCCGGTCCCGGCTTCTGGGGTCTCGGTTTTTTATATCTCTTCGGCACTTCCTGCCGGTAACGATCTTCGCTTCCCTTCATTACTACCTCCTCGTTAAGGAAATGGAAGGTCCTTCCTTCCGAACTTCTTATTAAATCTTATCATAATGTTCCCCAAGTCGTCAGAATAATGATATACTTAAATGAGAACGATTTCACCCCAACGCATTCTGATCCGTGATCCACGTTGCAAGCCCGGATGAGCCGGAATACTAGGAGGTTCACATGAATAAAGATCCCATCCAAGCAGCTGTCGCCCGTGCCCTGGACCTTGACCCCTGGCTGACCAATTACAAGGAAGACCTGGCCCTACGGGAGAGAAATTACCTGGCAAAAAAAGAAGAAATTCTGGAAGGAGCCCCTTCCCTCTCCGAATTTGCCAATGGCCACCATTACTACGGCTTCCACCGGACGGAAGAGGGCTGGGTCTACCGGGAATGGGCCCCGGCTGCCGCCCACCTTTTCCTGGTCGGAGATTTTAACAACTGGCAGCCCTATACCCACCCCCTCCAAGCTATCGGCAACGGAAACTGGGAGATCCGCCTGGACGGGAAGGATGCCTTGAAGCACGGTCAACGGATCAAGGTCCTTCTCCAATACCAAAACCAGGACCACTATAAAATCCCCCTCTATATCCGCCGGGTCATCCAAGAGGTCCGGGAGGACGGGTCGATTGACTGGCTGGGCCAAATCTGGGATCCGGAAGAGGACTATGAGTGGAAGACGCCCAACTTCAAGCTATCCCGCCATGTTCCCCCCTTCATCTATGAGGCCCACATCGGGATTGCCCAGGAAGAAGGCAAGGTCTCTTCCTTCCGCGAATTTGCCGACCTCACCCTGCCCAGGATCAAGAAGTCCGGCTACAATGTCATCCAGCTCATGGCCATCATGCAGCACCCCTACTACGGGTCCTTCGGCTACCATGTCTCCAACTTCTTTGCTGTCTCCTCCTGGTTCGGGACCCCGGAAGACCTCAAGTATTTGATTGATAAGGCCCACTCCATGGGGATGGGGGTCCTCATGGACCTGGTCCACTCCCATGCGGTCAAGAATGAGGCGGAGGGCCTTTCCTTCTTCGATGGGACCCAGGAGCAATTCTTTGTCCCCGGCCCCCGCGGTTTCCATGAGACCTGGGACTCCATGTGCTTCAACTACGGAAAGACGGATGTCGTCCACTTCCTCCTCTCCAACCTCAAGTTCTGGCTGGAGGAATTCCATTTTGACGGCTTCCGCTTTGACGGGATCACCTCCATGCTCTATTGGGACCATGGGATGGGGACCGACTTCACCGACTACAGCAAGTACTTCTCCCTCAACACCAACACCGATGCGGTCACCTACCTGACCCTGGCCTGCGAACTGGTCCACTCCCTCTCCCCCAATGCCCTCCTGGTGGCGGAAGATATGTCCGGCATGCCCGGCCTCTGCCTCCCTCCCGACCACTGCGGGATCGGCTTCGACTACCGCCTCTCCATGGGGGTGCCTGACCTTTGGATCAGGAATATGAAAAAGGACGACCACGACTGGTCGGTTAATGAAATCTACTATGAGGTCACCACCCACCGGCCCATGGAAAAGCGGATTAACTATGCGGAAAGTCACGACCAGGCCCTGGTGGGGGACAAGACCCTCTTCTTCTGGCTGGCTGACCAGGAAGCCTACTGGCACATGAGCAAGGATGACGATAACTACATCATCGACCGGGCCATCGCCCTCCACAAGATGATCCGCTTCATCACCCTGACCGCCGGGGCTGACGGCTACTTGAACTTCATCGGCAATGAGTTCGGCCATCCCGAGTGGATTGACTTCCCCCGCCTGGGAAACGGCTGGTCCTACCACTACGCCCGCCGCCAGTGGCACCTAGCGGACGACGACCTCCTCAAATACTCCTATCTCATGGAATTTGACCGTGCCATGATCCGGTTCGCTAAGAAGACCGGGATCATGGGACCCAAAAACGTCCAACTTCTCTGGACGGATGAGCACCGGAAGATCGTCGCCTACCGAAACAACGCCTACATCTTCCTCTACAACTTCCACCCCACTGATTCTGTGGAAAACTTCGTCCTCCCCATCAACCAGGAAGGGAGCTACCAAGTGGTCTTCTCCTCCGACCGGAAGGAATTCGGTGGCTTCGGTCGGATCGATGAGGGCTATATCTACCAAACCCAGACCATGGATATGGCCGACTTTGACCAGGGGATCCGGATCTATTCCCCGGCCCGGACCGTCCTGGTCCTGAGGAAGGTGGCCGACAACGAAGGCGGTGAGGTCGATGCCGAAGCCAGAGACGCCATCGACCAAATGGTTGCCGCCGAAGCCAAGGCCCAACAAGCCCTGGTCATCCAACAGATGAAAAAATCCCTGGACCGGAAGTAATCAAGTTATCCCGCCGGAAGTAATCACGTCGTCCCAATAAAAAAAAGCCCCCGCTCCGGCGGGGGCTTTTGTTGTAGATGGACTGGGGGGGCTTGGAGATGGAGACGTGAGGAGGATGGGGCCTGAGGCCACCGAAGAGGAGGCCCTGGGAAATAGCGTTGGAGGGCACTTCCCAGGGAAGCCCGGCCCTGGGAAACAGCGTTGGAGGGCACTTCCCAGGGATGCCCAGCCCTGGCTGGGGCTTAATTTCCACGCCAACCAGGGCGCGCCATCCTGGCAGAAGACCGGATTCTACCAAATACGCAAAAAAGAGGCTGTGTTCGAAGCATGCCAATCTTTGAACACAGCCCCTATTCGGGACTTCATTTATTTTATGAAACCTTTCCCGAAGTCAATCCTCATCATCCTCATTCTCATCGCCTTCATAAGAGAGGATGTTAATGGAATCCGTGTTGAGCCAGTCACTGTCGGGGCGGGAGACCAGGCGGGAGTTGCTGTAAGCCAGGAAGAGAGGAAGGATGGTTTCTCCCTGGTAGGAGCCTGAGGGATGGCGGACCACCACCAGGGCCAGGTCAACCCGGTTTTCATCCACCAGACAGAGGGGGAGGAGGAGGGAGCCTTTGTTGGACCGGGGGTTGTACATGGGAATAGCGGTCTTGTAGTTCCACTGGACCCGCTTGAGGGCCAGCTCCACGGCATCTTCGAAACGGTTTTTGAGCCGGTTGAAGACCCGCTGGTTGTCCTCAATCTTCTGGCCTAACTTCTGGAAGAAGATCTTGGACCGGTAGCGGTCGCTGGTCTGATAAGCCTCCTGGAGGGTCATGCCGTCAATTTCCATCATATCCCGGGTCAGGTTATCCTCCAGGAACTCCATGGGGAATCGGCGGGTCCGTTCAACAATGATATGGGTGTAGTCACAGGAGAGATCGCCCGTGGAGGAATCATAGAGCATGTTCTCCACCTTGTTTTCAAAATAGTCCGCCCGGCAAGGCAGGGGGTTGAAAACCCGGACCAGGGTCTTGCCCGTATCTTCCCCGGCTACCACAAAGTCAAGGAGATACCAGAAGGCAGATCCCTTGAACATGGTGTTCTGCTTGAAGAGGGCGTAGATGTCGTCGTATTTCCGGTCAACCAGGCCGGTGTTAAAGGCGGCATAGGTCTCCTGGGGCAGGGTGGAATCCGGGGTGATGGAAATCTTCCCCTCACGAAGGAGGCGCTTGAAAGTGTAATTCAGGTAGTTCTTGAGGAGGGGGACCTTATCGTTTTTGGGCGGGGTGTCCCCGTAATACCACTTTTCCGGCAGGGCCAGGTCGGCCAATTCATCGTACTTGCGGAAGTTAATGAAGGCCCAGTCTGTCAGGGCATCCTGGGGCTTAGGATATTTCCCTTTGATCTCCTCCAAGTCCTTTTCCGACAAGGGAGAAGGACCGGTCGGCCGAGGGCGGACAAAGTAGAGGGGTGGAAGGCCGGCTTCCTCAGTCATCCGGCAGTCAAAGTGATCGCTGAAGCCCTGGAAGAGGGCAAAGAGGTCCCGGTCCCGGATGGAGGAGAGTTCAGGATAGGCCTCCCCAAGAGCCTGCTCCACCTTTCCCAGGAAGACCCAGTTCCCCTCCCCCTCCTGGAGGGATTGGACCAAAGTGGTCAGCTGGTCGGCCAAAGGGCTTTCTTGTCCTCTTTCATGCTGTTCGTAATCCATGGACATCCTTCCTTACCTTCCTTTCCTTCTTTTACTCCTACTTTCCCCCACCGATCTTCCGCTTAATCCGGAAGGCAGGGGCTGAAAAATACTCCCTGGCTCCGGAAATAATTCCAGATTGCCCAATCCGGGCATAGACGCCGGCAAATTCTTCCATATACATAAAGAGGCCGATGACATGGCCAAAGTCTCCTAGCTTAAATTCATAGTCTTCCATATAAAGGAAGGGGGTGGGATCGACATCGATGTATTCCTGGTAGATGTACTCATCAAAAGCCAGGTCATCCACGATCTTGGCCCATTCCTCCCGGCTGTGCTCCCGGCCCAGGAGGATCCCCTGGGAGGCGTAGGAGTTGTAGGGCTTAAGGATCCAATCATCTTTTTCCACTTTGACCCGGTCCTTGTCTTCTTGGGTCAGGATTTCTTTGGTCAGGGGAACGTGGGCCTTGACGAAGTCCCTTTCCATGGGACTGAGGATTTCCAAAGTTTCCGAGTCATGGAGGACCTTGAAAATGGTCTTGGCATGCATAATCTGGGACCGGAAGGACCCCATGGAAATAAAGGCCTGGTCCTTATAGGCCTGGAGGAAGTCCTGGCATTGGTCGATTCGGTCCAGGAAGTCCGAGGTCACCATCCGGCGGTAGACCAGGTCGATGGCGGCCTCCCTCCCCGTATAGGGGTCCGTCCCATAAAGGACGCCCTCCCGGTATTCCATGGTCCGGGGGTCAGTCAGGGTGCAATCAAAGCCTTCCTTCTCGAAGACCTCATGGAAGTGGCGGAACTCCTTTTCCGTCATCTTGTCCTCGAAGTCGACGATAGCCACCGTCTGGGGCAGCTTGCCTTTTAGCCTCTTGTACTCCCCGGTCAGGGCTTCCACCAACGGGCGGAAGAGGGGGTAGCGGGCGATCTCCCAGTCCCCGGCCATGGCTTCCATGGCCTTGGATTTGAGGAGGAGCTTGCCCAGGACCCGGTCCTCATTCATGGCCGAGGACCCGTCGGTGTTGAGCTCGCAGAACTGAAAATCACCATCACCATTATAAAATATATCATATCGGCCCACAGGAACCGGGGTCGTGTAGCCCGGATCGATCAAAATCAGGTCCTCCAGGGCCTTTGAAAAGTGGAAGGAGGCCCGGTAGTCGGGATCTTCAAGGAACTTGGCCGTTACCTTGTGGCCAATGGAAGCCATGGTATCGAGGATGGACCGGAAAAAGGCCTCATCCTCCTCTTCAAAATAAAAGCCCTGGTAGGTCATGGGAATGGGATCCCCGGGGATCAGCCGCCGCTTGTTCTCCGACCGCTCCATGATCCCCCGGTAGTCCTGCTCATAGTATCGGGGCTGGCCCATGACCATCCGGATATAGTCTTTGGTAAATTCGTTGATAAACATAGAACTCCTATCTATTTCGATGAGCCCTGTCCGCTTTCATCACGGTCTCACCGGTCAATCTTTCGTCTTGGCAAGGAGGATCTCCCTGAGCCCGTCCCAACCCTCCTCTTCTTCCACCTTCTCATAATAGGTCCGGGGCGTTTCCAAGTGGGACCAGAGTTCCCGGAGGGGGGTCAAATAGGCCCTCTCTTCCTCAGGAAGCCCTTCATGGGCCAGGTCCAGGAGCTTGATCCCCCAGTTGGCAAAGTAGTCGGAGAGGTAGTAGCCGTGGATCCCGTTATCCCGCCCGGAGTCCATCCCCCGCTCCACCAGGTCGATGGAAACCGTCTTGAACTTCCGGTCCAAGCGGTCCAGGTTTTGGGTGTCATAGAAAAGCCCCTTGACCAGGGCCGTCACCGCCAGGGAAAGGTCCAGGGGAAGGGCGTCCATGGGACGAACCTCCAGGAAGCCCTTGACCCGGATGTCCGGGAAGACAATCCCCAGAACCTGGTCGATCAGTCCGGCCCACTCCTCCTCGGATTCGGCCCGGTCCATAGCCTGAGAAAGGGTTATATCCCCCGTTTCCACCTCCTGTCCCCCTTCCACCCGGAAGAGGATGACCCGGTCGAGAAGCCAGTCGGCATAGGAAGCATAAGAAAAGTCCTCATCAAAAGCGGTCGGCACCAAGCCCGTTCGGTCAGGATCGGTCCCCCGCCAAATCTCCTGGCGGGCGTTGAACTTGTCCCGCTTCTCTCCGCCCATCCGGGAAACGGAGTCCGTCAGGGTGTAGAGGATGGGGACCAGGGCCGTCAGGACCCGGTACTTCTTTTGGAAGTCCTCCGGTCCGAAGTAGTCGATGGAGACCTGGAGGGCGCAGGAAAGCCGCATCATCTTCCGGGAATGGGGACCATGAGCCCCCAGCCAATCGTTCATGATCCGGTAGCGTTCCTTGGCAATGATGGGGACCTCCAGGGCACGGTTGTCCGGATCAACCCCCAGAGCCATCATTCCGTAACCGTATTTTTCAAGGACAGGAAGGAGGAGGTTATAGGCCCGCCGGGCCCGGTCTTCCAGGACCTTGAGGTCAGGGGATTGGGTCAGGGAAACCTCAAACTGGGCCCCCGGCTCAATGGACACGGCCATCTCCTCATTACGGACCCCGGCAATATGGCCGTTAATCCGGACGGGTTCCAGGCCGGGCATCTGGGCCAGTTCCTCCAGGATTTCTAGAACCCCGGGCTGACCCTCATAAAAAATCCGCCGTCCGGTCGCCCGGTCGACAATGAAATGCTCCATCTCGATGCCTACCTGACCCTGGCCCGGTTTTTTATCAGACTTGATCCGGTCGACAATCCGGTCTATTTTTTCCTGTCTTGTTCTTTTCATCCTTATTGTCCTTCCTTCGCTGGCTAGATATCTTTTTAATGTATACCCAGGATTGACAAAAGATTGCATTCCTCCCCGACTTGACCCCTTGCGGAAGGGAAGGGGTATATAATGGGAGAAAATGAAAAAACAAAAGGAGGCCATATGTCGACGGTAATCACCCTGACCTATCTTTATAATTCCGGCTTTTCCCTGGACTTCCCCGACCGCTTCCTGGTTGTGGATTACGTCCAAGGGCCTCTCGCCCTCCCCAAGGATAAGCCTACCACCTTCATTGTCACCCATGCCCACAGTGACCACTACACGCCCCGAATCTTCACCATGGAGGGGGCCCATGAGGCGACCTATGTTCTCTCCACGGACGTGGAAGAATCCCCCTCTGACGGCAAGTTCATCCAGCTCTCCCGAACCCAGGAAGAGACCCGCCGAAAAAAGATCATCTACAATCCCGACCGGACCCTCCGCCTGGAGCCGGGGGACAGCGAAAGCTTCCAGGGCATCCAATGGACCGCCTTCGGATCCACTGACCAGGGGATCTCCATTCTCTTTGAAGTGGGCGGGATCTCCTTCTTCCACGCCGGAGACCTCAACGCCTGGAAGTGGCCGGATTGGCCCGTAGAAGACCAGGACCGGGAAGTCAGCGACTTCATGGAGGTCCTGGATGACCTGGAAAACTTCCCCGTGGATATCCTCTTCGCCCCCCTGGACCCCCGCCTGGAGGCCAATGCCTTCCTGGGCCCCATGGCCATGATCCAAAGGCTTAAGCCCCAGATGTTTATCCCCATGCACTTCCGGGAGAAAATGGACATCACCCAATTCTTCAAGGAACACTACCAGGACCAGACCAAAACCTTCCTGACGGAAATAACAGGAAAAGGCCAGCAGATCCGGATCCGGAGCTGAGCCAGGGGGTGGCTACCCTGGTAAACCGCAAAATTGACCTCCAGCCAGGGTAGGGCCGCCCTGGCAAATCGCAAAATTGGACCCCAGCCAGGGACGACCTCCCTGGGAAACGAGATAATAAAAAAAGGCTGTGCCGGAACAGTTTGTTTGTTCCGGTACAGCCTTTTTTAATTTCCTGTGATTACTTTCCTTCAACCAAACACTTGGTATCCCGGGCGATCATGAGTTCTTCGTCGGTGGGGATGACCATGACTTTGATGGCGGAATCTTCGGCGGAGATGACCTTCTCCTTGGGCTTGCGCTGGTTGTTGATATCCTTATCCAGCTTGACGCCAATGATCTCCAGACCGTCGCAGATGACTTCCCGGTCCTTGGATCCGTTCTCGCCGATCCCACCGGTGAAAGTGATGGCGTCGATCCGGCCACCCATCATGGTGGCATATGCGCCGATGGTCTCCCGGCAGCGACAATGGAACATCTTCAGGGCCAGCTGGCAGTTCTCATCACCTGATTCAGCCCCCTTCTCCAGGTCTCTGAAGTCGGAGGAGAGGCCGGATATGCCCAGGACGCCGGATTCTTTGTTGAGGACCTTGTCCACCTCATCCGGGCTCATGCCCAGCTGCTTGATCATATAAATGATGATGGAGGGGTCCAGGTCGCCGGACCGTGTCCCCATGGGGAGGCCGGCTAAGGGGGTCAGGCCCATAGAGGTCATGATGGACTTGCCGTTTTTGACGGCGGTGATGGAGGACCCGTTGCCCAGATGGCAGGAGATGAGGTTGACTTCCTCTACCGGCTTGCCCAGAAGTTCAGCCGCACGCTTGGTGATGAAGTTGTGGGAAGTTCCATGGAAGCCGTAGCGGCGTATGCCCTGTTCTTTGTAATAGGACAGGGGGATGGGGTAAACAAAGTTTTCCTGGGGCATAGTCTGGTGGAAGGCGGTGTCGAAGACGGCGACCTGGGGCTTGCCTTCCAGGAGGGACGAGCAGGCCTGAATCCCTTGGAGGTTGGCAGGGTTGTGGAGGGGGGAGAAGGGAACCACTTCTTGGATGGCTTCCAGGACATCCTGGTCAATAATGGTGGACTTGGTGACTTTTTCCCCGCCATGGACCACCCGGTGGCCGACGGCATCAATTTCCTGGAGATCCTTGATGACCCCGTGGTCAGGAGAAGTCAGGGCCTCGAAGACCAGCTCGACCGCCTTCTTATGGTCGGGAATGGCCGTCTCCAGTTCAAAATCTCCCTTGGCCGTCTCCTGCTCAATCCGGGAGCTATCGATGGCAATTCTCTCCACCAGGCCCTTGGCCAGGACCTCTTCCTTGTCCATGTCGAAAAGCTGGTATTTCAGTGAAGATGACCCGCAGTTAATGACTAAAATTTTCATTCGATCCTCCTATTTTCCTTCAATCCGGTCTCGTCTTATCTTATCAGCTGTCTCTCTTTTTACCCTCTTCCGTCGGTCCAAAGCGGGGAAGGGTAGGTCCCCTCTTCCCACTTTTTCCGGAAGCCTTCCTGAACCCGGGCCTTGTCCTCCTGGTAGGTCACCCCCATCCAGGCCTGGTCGGTGGTCAGGACCCGGACCCGGGCCTCCCCCTCCTCCAGCTGGCGGCTGATGACCGAAGGCAGGTAGCATTCGGCTTTCAAGGGGTTTTCGGGAAGCTCATTCTTAATAAAAGAACGAAGTTCTTCTTGGATGGCCCCCCTGAATGAAGGCCGGAAGCCCCAGAAGTTCATGGACACCGGGCTGTCTCCGGGAAGGAGGACCTCCCGGTCCTCTCCGCCTTCACCGGTGACCAAGGACTTCCCGTCCTCTCCTTCCTGGAAGATCCGGGTATGCTCCACAACCCGGACCAGGTAGCCCCCCTCCACCTGGCAGACCCCCCGGGAAACCGACCCGTTGGCGGTCAAAGTCTTATTGAGCCGGTAGGCCACCATAGCGTGGGTGGGGATCCCCTCTCCCGGATCTTGGGCCAGGAAATCATAAATCAGCGAAAAGGCCCGGTCCCCATAATAATCATCCGCATTGATGACGGCAAAGGAGCTATCTACCAGTTCCCGGGCGGCATAGACCGCCTGGGCCGTTCCCCAGGGCTTCTTCCTCCCCTCGGGGA
>JAQYCE010000047.1 GCA_029003555.1 Bacillota bacterium
TGGGATTCACGTGATAAATATGGAACTTCGTCTTATGCTACTACAATTGACCGGTCCTGTAAAGGAGGGAATGGATTATATTTTGGAGGCCGAAAGAGAAAGTTTCTGATACCATTTAATGAGACAAAAAAAACTTACCGGGCCTAAAAAGGCCGGACTGCCAATAAAAAATGCCCAATCCCTTGGAGTGAAGGGAAGGGCATTTACCACATGGAAAATCAGGGACTCGAACCCTGGACCCCCACGATGTGAACGTGGTGCTCTAACCAACTGAGCTAATTTTCCAAAGAGAATAGAACTATTATATGCAAAAACCCCAGGCCCTTCAAGTGCTTTCCCTTCTTTTCCCCAGGAAAGCTCCCGGGCGGCCATTGACCATGGCAGAACAATTGATAGAAAGGATTACAAGATGACCGAAGACTTTACCATTCAATCCCTCCACGACCAAGTTCCCATCCACCTGACGAAATTCCAGCCCGAGCAAGGGCCGGTCAGGGCCCGGGTCCTGATCCTCCACGGGATGTGCGAGCACCGGGGGCGCTACCGGGATTTTGCTCAATTTCTGGCTGACCAGGGGCTGGAGGTCTATACCATGGACTGGCGGGGGCATGGAGAGACCTTGGTGGATGGACACCTAGGCTATTTTGCCTCCGAGTCGGGCTACCTGGTCCAAATCGGGGACCTGATCCATGTGATCGAGACCATCGACTGGGGAGACCTGCCGTTTTTGGTCTTCGCCCATTCCATGGGGACCCTCTATGCCCGCTTCCTCCTCCAGTCCCGGCCCCACTTCTGTGACCTCCTCCTCCTTTCCGGCCCGCCCGCCAATAATTCCAAAATCGGGGGCGCCATCCTCATGGCCCGCCTTCTCTCCGCCATTCGGCCGGAGGCCCCCTCCTCCTTCCTCCAAAAAATTACCTTTGCGGACTATGCCAAGTCAATCCCGGACCGGAAGACCGACCTGGACTGGATTTCCTGTGATCCGGAGAATGTAGCGGCCTATATTGCCGACCCCCTATGTGGCTTTCCTTTCACCAACCGGGGCTTCCTGGACCTCTACCTCCTGACCAAGGCCTGTTTTGAAAGGCCCTCATCCGAAGAAAAGCTCTCCTATGACCTTCCCATCCACCTCTTCCGGGGAAAGGGCGATCCCTGCCCCCGGCCCGAGGATGGAGGGCCTGAGGAAATCAAGGAGACCCTCCGGGCCTGGGGATTTCCCCGGATTTCAGAGAAGGTCTATGACCATTCCCGTCATGAGCTCCTTTTTGACCGGGATAAGGATCAAGTCTATCAGGACATTCTTGCGACGATCAACAACCATCTTTCCGGAGGCCGCTAAGCCCCTGAGTTTTCAACAGTTTTACCCAAGCCAACAAAAAGCCCCCTTCACTGAAGAAGGGGGCTTTCCTTTATTTTTCTTCCTGGACAAATTGGATGATGTCCTTGATATTCTTGTGGGTGGTAATCACGGAGACATCGTCCCCCACTTCGATGGAATCCGACCCGTTGGGGATGATGTAGTCGTCTCCCCGGTGGATGCCGATGATTAAGGTGGAGGAGATGAGCTTGATGTCCCTGAGGGGCTTGCCGGTGATGGAGGACTCGTTCAGAATATGGAATTCCATGGCCTCCACCTGGTCATCCACCATCTGGTAGAGGCGGATCATGGAGGAGTGGGAGGTGGCCTTCAGGGACCGGGAGAGGCGGATCATCTTTTCCGCCAGGAGCTGCTTGGGGGTGATGATAGTGTCCAAGCCCAGGTGGGTCAGGTGCTTAAGGATGATGGGCCGGTCCACCCGGGTGATGATCTTGGGTACCGCTCGGTCCTGGGCGAAGGAGGAGAGAATGATGTTCTCCTCATCGTTATTTTGGAGGGCGGCTACAGCATCGAAGGACTCCAGCCCTTCCGCATCCAAGAGGAGGGGGTCCTTGGCCTCACCATAGACCACATCCACCATGGGGAAGTCCAGGGCCAGCTTCTTGCCGACTTCCACATCTTCTTCAATCACCTTGATATACATGGAAGTCTGCTTGGTCAGCCGCTCAACCAGGTAGTAGGTCAGATCGCCACCGCCCAGGATCATGAGGGAGCGGACGGTCATGGGATCCCGGGTCATGTCCTGGTAAACCAGCTTCAGGTCTTCCCTCTTGCCGGTGACGTGGATCTTGTCCCCGGCATGGATCTCGAAGTTGCCATTGGGAATAAAGACGTAGTCCCCCCGCTGGACCGCACAGATCAGCATTCGACCTTCAAATAGCTTGGTGAATTCCATGAGGGTCTTGTTGCAGGCGGAGGATTCTTCCGTGACTGTCAGCTCGATAATCCGGATCTGGTTGTTGGAGAAGGACTCCATGGACTCAGCCGCCGGGAAAGCTAGGATTTTGGAGATGAGGACTGCCGCATCCATTTCCGGGTTGACGATCCGGGAAACGCCCAAGGCGTCCTGCATGAAGTCCATGTCCTCCAGGTATTCGGTGGACCGGACCCGGCCATAGACGTGGCTGACACCCAACTCCGAGGCCAGGATGGAGGCGATGATATTGGTTTCGTCCGATGAGGTAACGGCTAGAAAGACATCTTCTTCACTGAGGTCGATCTCCCGGAGGATATTGATCGAGGTGGCTGATCCCACAATAGCCTGGATGTCATAGGTTGAATAGAGGTCATTGACCCGGTCCTCATCCGTATCGATCAGGACAAGGTCATTGGATTCCCAAAGGGATTCACAGATGGCACGGCCGACTTCGCCGGCTCCACAAACGACAATTTTCAATGGAATTCCCTCCTATCTTTTCTTCCAGACCCTGGGCAAAAAGAGGATCATCACCGGGAAGATTTCCAGACGCCCGGCTATCATGAGGACAGTGAGCACGACCTTCGAAAAGGGAGAGAAGGCTGCAAAGGAAGACCGGGGACCGACGGCGGCCATTCCCGGACCGATATTGTTAAAGGTGGCCGCCACAGCGGAGAAGGCGGTCATGAAATCCTGCTCGGAAAAAGAAACCAGGAGGAGACCGGTCGTAAAGACCATGGCGTAGATAGCCAGGTAGACGAAGACCGACCGGACATATTCATCGCCGGGCCTCTTCCCGTCAATGGTGATGGGCTTGAGGAGGCGGGGATGAACCGCATGGCGGACCTCCCTTTTCATGGATTTCAGGTAAATGAGGACTCGGGAAACCTTGATCCCGCCCGCCGTGGACCCGGCCATGGACCCGGTAAACATGAGGATGAGGAGGATGATGTGGGCGAAAAGGGGCCAGAGGGCAAAGTTGGCGGTCCCGAAGCCCGAGGTGGAGATGATGGTGGACACGGTGAAGAAGCTGTCCCGGAAGAGGGCTTCCATGCTTCGATAGGAAGGGCCGATGCAGACCATGATGGCCAGGGTGGAAAGGATGATCAAGGTCCAATAGAGGCGGAGCTCCTCATTGGCAAAGAAGCGCTTGAAGCGTTTTCGGAAGAGGAGGAAGTAGAGGTTGAAGTTGGTGCCGAAGGCGATCATGCCGATGGCCAGGATATACTCCACCAGAGGGCTTTGGAAATGGCCTATGCTCAAGGCCTTGTTGGAAAAACCGCCGGTTCCTGCTGTTCCGAAGGCGTGGATCATGGCGTCAAAGAGGTTCATCCCGGCCAGGCAGAGAAGACCGATCAAAACGGCGGTCATGATCAAATAGAGCTTGTAGAGCATGAAGGCCGAAGACTTGTTTTTGGAGGCCAGCTTGCCGAATTCCGGACCCGGCACTTCCGCCTTCATGATGTTGACTGCCCCCTCCCCCATCTCCGGGGCAAAGGCAAAGGCGAAGACCAGGATCCCCATCCCCCCAATCAAGTGGGAGAAGGACCGCCAGAAGAGCATGGACTGGGACAGGGCCTCGACATCCGTCAGAATGGAGGAGCCTGTGGTGGTAAAACCCGATGCCATCTCAAAAACCGCATCCAGGAGGGAAGGAATTTCCCGGGCAAAATAAAAAGGCAGGGCTCCGAAAAATGACAGGAGGAACCAGGACAGACTGGTGATGGCAAAGCCGTCGACAAGGGTATACTTCATTCCCCTCGGTCCGACCTTCATCATGGCCAAGCCGAGGGCGGACAAAATCCCCATGGTGGCCAAAAAGGCCAGGAGGGTCCGGCCGGATTCCCCGTAGATTAGCCCTACCAGGAGAGGGGCCAACATCAGGACCGCCTCGATGAGGCAGACCTTGCCTAAAAATCGAATGACAACGCGTTTATTCACAGAAAAACCTCAACTTTTTTACTCCGTCAAAAAAGGATAGGATTTGTATCGAACCATGGATGAACAGGTCCCCCAAATATATAGATTATACCACTTTCCGTCCTGACCGACCCGGTTGGCCCCGGCCTTTTCATCCCCTCTTTTTCAAAAAACGGTATCTTGGGTAAAAATAAAACAAATCTTGATTTTATAGAGAAGAAAGGAGACCCTATGGACGTTTCTATTTTTATGGCCGACGGGCTGGAGGAATGTGAAGCTCTCCTGGTCGTGGACCTCATGCGCCGGGCAGGCATTGCCATCCAGACAGTGGCGGTCCACCAGCCGGATTGGGAAGACCAGGAAGAGGACCGGAAGCGGATCCGTTCCTGCCACGATATTGAAATTACCTGCGACACCACTATCGAGGACTATGAGCCGGGCGAGGAAGTGGCCCACATCATCCCCGGCGGACTTCCCGGCGTGGACTACCTGAAGGCCAACAAGAAGCTCCGGGCCATCCTCATGGATTTCCATGAGAAAAAGGTGAAAAAAGATGAGGGCTGGATTGGAGCCATCTGTGCCGGGCCCACCCTCCTGGCTGACCTGGGCATCATTGACGGAAAGGCCGCTACGGTCTATCCCAGCCGAAAGGATGACCTGGGAGATAAGGTCAATTACGTCAACCAGGATGTGGTCATGGCCCCCGGCATCATCACCGGAAAGGCCCTTGGCCTGGCCATCCCCTTCGCCCTGGTCCTCATCTCCACCCTTAAGGGTGAGGAAACGGCCAACCGGGTAGCGGAGGAAATCTATTATAGCTCCTGGTCCCAGGCCCAAAGAAAGACATCCGGTCAATAGACCGCAAAAAAAAACAAGGACCCCAGAAGGGTCCTTGTTTTTATTTGGCTTGGTCTTAAAACTACTTGACCTCGACAGTAGCACCGGCTTCTTCAAGCTGTTTCTTAATGTCTTCGGCTTCGTCCTTGGAGACCTTCTCTTTAACGGCCTTCGGAGCTTCGTCAACAAGAGCCTTGGCTTCTTTCAAGCCCAGGCCGGTGATGGTCTTGACGACCTTGATGACGTTGATCTTGGAAGAACCGGCAGAAGCCAGGATAACATCGAATTCGGTTTGTTCAGCTTCAGCAGCACCACCGGCAGCGGCAGCGGCAACAGGAGCGGCAGCAGCAACGGGAGCAGCAGCGGATACGCCGAATTCCTCTTCCAGGGCGGAAACGAGGTCGGAGAGTTCAAGAACGGTGAGTTCTTTAATTTGATCAATTAACTGAGTGACTTTTTCAGATGCCATTGGTAAATCCTCCTTAAGGATATTTTTGCTAGGATGGTTCATTCATCCGGTAACGCCTGCTCTCATGCGACAGAGGTCCCACAAAAGCTTAGGCTGCTTCTTCTTGTTCTTTCTTTTCCTTGACAGCGTTCAGGCCATAGACCAGGCTGGACAGGATGGCGTTGGAAACCTGAGCCATGCCGGCAACAGGGCCTTGGAGCCCGCGCAGGAGCATGGAGAGCAGGATCTCCTTGCTGGGGAGCTTGGAAAGAGCGATGACCTTTTCCTTATCGATGGCCTTGCCTTCGATAAAGCCGGCTTTAATGATGAGCTTTTCCTCATTATCCTTAGCGTATTCTTCCGCAATTTTGGGACCGGACACCATATCTTCATCGGAGAAGATAAAGGCATTGGGGCCCTGGAGGAGTTCATCAAATTCATCGTGTCCCAGCTCATTGAATGCCCGACGGACCATGGTGTTCTTGTAAACCCGGTAGTTGACACCGGCTTCACGGAACTTGGCACGCAGGTCAGTGATCTCTTGAACATCAATGCCGGAGTATTCCGCAATGACGATGGACTGCGCCGCTTCAATCTGTTGACGGATCTCGTCCACCACCGCCTTTTTCTTATTTAATGTTGCTTCCTTCAAATTCTTTCACCTCCCTCGGCTACTTAAATTAAAAATCTCCCCACGCGAAGACGCATGGAGAGACGGAAATTCGTATCATCCACCTCGACGGGAAATTAAGCTTTCGCACCCGTGGTCTTCGGTAGCCAGTATGTATTATAGCAGAGAAAACAGGACTCAGCAAGGCCTCCTCGCCAAAAAAACGACTTCTTCCTCCCCTTGATTTCTTGACCACATAAGCATATGATTAAAGGGATCCTATTCGGGTTCGTAGCTCAGTTGGGAGAGCGCTGCGTTCGCAACGCAGAGGTCGTGGGTTCGACTCCCATCGGATCCATAAAAGATAACCCCATCCTGCGTAAACAGGGTGGGGTTTTTTTTCATCAAAATTCAATTTTCTGCTCCGAGGTAATTGCTTCAGAGTGGTAGGGAATGGCCCTTGAAAAGTGGTTCTTCCCCACCAGCCTCTCATACTGTCTCAGATTCTGGTGGACGGGGTAGCGCCACTCTTCCATGAGCCCCCGATTGACCAGTTCTTTGCTAAAGGAGCCTTCTTCCAGGGTTCCCGTCATGACCCCTATTCCGCCAAGGGAGAGGATATGGTCCGCTATCTTTCGGGCACATGGGCTTTTAAGCTGAGGGTCGGAGACAAAGACTATCCCCTCCCCTTCCCCGTTATAGGGCGTCACCGACCGGCATATCTGAGCCGGCTTGTACCAAAATCCACCTTCCCTCTGCTTGGCGAGATTTTCCAGAAACAAGTCATCTCCGAAGCAAGACACTTGACCCCGGCCTGCAGAAAAGAGGGCCAAAATTTCCAGTCCGCGGCCATATTTGGGCACAGGAAAAAGAAGGAGAGCGTGTTTGGACAAGAGGCACTCAGCCCCCTGAATAAGCCGGTCACAGGATAGAGCATAGGGCCTATCATCCGGGCCATAGGCGCAGTCCAGGATGGCCAGGTCGGCCGTCTGACCTCGAATGGGATCACAGGCATAGACCTTTGTCTCCTCAATGTAGTCGCCCGAAAAGAGGATGGCCCGATCGTCTTCCTCAAAGCGGTACCATACACTCCCCGCGCAGTGGCCGGTCCGCCCCCAAGTCAGTTTAAGCTTTTGGAAGTGCCCCTTTCCCACCGGACACAAGCCTTCCAGAGCAAGGGGTCTTTTGACCGGAAAGGGGAGCTGAGTCAGGGTCTCCCTTGAAGCGATAACGCGGCCCGAAAATCCCTTTTTAAAGAGCCAGGGAAGGGCCCCCGTATGGTCGCCGTGACTGTGGGTCAAGAAGACCGCATCCATGCGGCCAATCTGATCTTCCGTCAGCCGGGGATAGGGATCTTGGAGCATGCCGGCCATCTTCCCACAATCTACAAGAAAAGTGACTTCCCTTCCCCCTACCAGAAAGGCGTTGCGGCCGTGCTCACCCACGCCGCCTGCAATGATCAACTCCAAGTCAGGCCTCTTTCCTTTTATCGACAAGACGGTTGAAAATCAGGAGTGCGGTCGTGGTGATCAGGACGCAGAGAACAGCCATGGCCATACCTAGGGAGACGCTCCCCTGTTCAAATTCCCGGTTGATGTAAGTGGAGACGACCAGGGTGTTGGGCGGGGCGATGAGGCTGGCCGTTACGAGCTCGCGGAAGGCGATGATGAAAATCATCATCCAGCCGGCAAAGATGCCGCGGGAGATCATGGGCAGGGTGATCCAGCGAAAGACATAGGCCGGCGTTCCCCCGAAGGTCCGTCCTGCTTCCAGAAGACTCTCGTTGATCTGGCTGTAGGCGGAGGTCACATACTGGACAGTATAGGGCAAGTAGAGGACCACATAGGCCAGGACCATGATGCCCAGGGTGTTATAGAGCGGGATGACATTGTAAATGGCATTCCAGAAAAGCATGATGCCGATGACCAGAACGATACTTGGTAGCATTTCCGGAAGGAGGCTGATCCCTTCCAGAGCTTTCTTGAAAAAGCCCTTGGACTTTCGAACCGTAAGAACAACAGCCGTCCCAATCACCGAGCAAATCGTGGCGGAGGATACGGCGAGAAAGAGACTTTTCCATATGGATGAGAGGGCTTTGGGCGTGGACATAAGCTCCCTGTAGTGTTCCAGAGTGAAGTTGCCGGCCGCCAGGCCAAAGCCCCGAAGTTTGATCAGGGAGGTGGAGATGATGGAGAAATAGGGAATCCCGATCGCCACAAAGGCAACCAGAAGGACCCATGCCCATGCCCCCACCTGGCCCATGGCGGAAAGCTTCCCTCTAACCGGGCGGGTTCCTTTGCCGCTCACCAAGCGGTAGCTCTTCTTGTTGGTGATGTAGTTCTGCAGCAGCCACATGGCCATGCAAATGCAGACCAGAATGGAGGAGAGGCTGGCCGACCGGCCGAAATCAATGGGCGCCGTCGTGGAATAGCGGTGAATGTCCGTGGTGAAGACATAAAAGCCGATCCGACGGCCCAGGGTGTAGGGCGTCCCGTATTCCGACAGGGTTTTGACGAAAACCAGAAGGGCGCCGATGGCGTAGTTACCCGTGAGGAGGGGTGCAAAAATCTTTCTGAGCCTGAGGCCTAAGCCCGCCCCGAAGACTGCCCCGCTTTCCTCCAGGCTGGCCGGAATGTTCAGGATGGCGTTCTTGAGCATGGTCATGAGGAAGGGAAAGACGTGCAGGCTCATGACCAGGACAATGCCCCAGAAGCAGAAGAAAGCCTCCGACCATGAGCCGGTGGAAGGAAAGAGCTGCTGGTAGAGGCCCCTCTTCTGCATGAACAAAATCCAGCCCATGGAAGCAATATAGGGAGGGGTCATGAAGGGGATCATAAAAAGAATATCCAGCCAGCCGTGCTTTTTGAGCTGGGTGCGCGCCAGGAGATAGGCCGTCGGCACAGCAATAATCGTCGAACAAAGGACGACACAAATGCCCAGGAGGAGAGAGTTGAGGACGGTTTGAACATTCTCAGGGCTTGCAATGATCTGCCATGCCTGATACAGATCAAGGCGGCCATCAATGATGACCGCCTTGGCGAATACTGTAATCAGAGGGCAGAGAATCAAACCGGTCAAGACCGCCAACAGGAGGGCCGGTGGCAGTTTCTTTTTCAGATGAATTGGTCTCATATGCCCTCAGTTTCCTTATTTCGTGATGCTGTTGAGCTTGGCTGCAGTATCGGAAGCCACATCCATCATCTTTGACCAGTCGGTCTTAATTTGAGGAATGTCGGCAAGGCTGGTGCGCTTGTCGCTTGTGATATCTTTGCGGCCGGACAAGAGGTAAGCGTCGGCAACCATCTTCTGCGCTTCATCGCTGAAGAGGAAGTCCACGAAGGCCTTGGCGTTGTCCATGTTGGGGGCCGTCTTGAGGATCATGGCCGGACGGGGGTTGACCACCGTGCCGGAGGCAGGATAGTAGATCTTCAGAGGCTCACCCTTATTGATGGAGGAGTAAGCATTGTAGTCAACGCCGGCGATCAGGATCCCCTTCTCTCCAGTGGTGACGGCTTCAAGGGCGGCTTTGTTGGCGCCGGGAACGGTCAGGCCATTGTCGGCCCATCCCTGCATGACAGCTTCGCCATCGTCCGTACCGGTTACCAGGCCGGCCAGGAAGTCCTTGCAGGCGCCGGATTTTTCAGGATCAGGAATAGCGATCATATCTTTATACTTGGCATCGGCCAGGTCTTTCCAGTCGGCATTGAGTTCAGGAACGATCTCTGTATTGTAGATGACACCGACGGCGGAAGCGCTATAGCCGAAGATTGTGCTGTCGCTGTCGATCCAGCCTTCATTGATCTTGTCCTTTTCAACCGGGCTATAGCTTTCCAGCTGTCCATCCGCTTTCATAGTCAATCCGTCGGACCAAGAGGCCAGGACGACCACATCGGCCACCGGATTGGCCTTTTCGGCTTCCAGACGGGCCAAGATTTCACCGGTGGTACCCTGGAACTGCTCGACCTCTACGCCGGTCTTCTCGGTGAAGGCGGCGGCCAACTTGTCAGCCAATTTGGCGGGGCTGGGCATGTAGACAGTGACTTTACCGGAAAGCTCAGCTTTGCTTTTTTCAGAAGCCGGCTCAGTGCTTTTGGATGTGCTGGTTTCTTCCTGAGATTGGGCACTTTCAGAGCCGCTTGTCTCATTTGAAGGTGTCGAGTTGCCACAGGCGGCAAGGCTCAGACAGAGGCAGAAGGCAAGCAATAACGATACGATAGTTTTTTTCATGCTGTTAAATCCTCTTTCTTTTCTAAAGTGATGACTTGATTGGAATCTACGTAAATGGGCAATACTTCGCCGGGCTCTACTTTCTGCCTTGTGTGAAGTGTCCATATTACCGATTGATAAGCGAGGGTTACCTCATAGGTGTTCCCCAGATACTGGACGCTCTGAATAGGAAGTTTGAAGTGGAGGGCCTCTTCGGTGGGCGTCGACATGATGGCTTCCGGGCGGAACATTTGGTTCTCGTTCAGCCAGTTGGACTTCCCCACGAACCTCGCCACAAACTCTGTTTCAGGCAGGTGGTAGATGGTCTCCGGTGCCGCATACTGCTCCACATGACCGCTGGATAAGACCGCGATGTAGTCACTCATGCTCATGGCTTCCGTCTGATCGTGGGTCACAAAGACCGAGGTGATGCCAAGCGATGAAGTGAGGGCCGTAAGTTCGTAGCGCATCTCCTCCCGAAGCAGGGCATCCAGAGCGGAGAGGGGCTCGTCAAAAAGGATACAGCCGGGCCTTATGGCAATGGCACGGGCGAAAGCCACGCGCTGCTGCTGACCACCGGAAAGCTGGTGGGGGTAGCGCTTGTCATAGCCCTCAAGGCGGACGGTACTCAGTGACTTGTGGACACGTTCTTCCAAATCCTTGGTGTCCTTTCTTGCCCTCAGTCCAAAGGCGACATTTTCAAACACTGTCATGTGCGGCCAAAGAGCAAAGTCCTGGAAGACAAAACCGAGATTCCGCTTTTCAGGTGGCAGGTCGATTTTGGCCTGCTTGGAAAAAACGCAGGTATCGTCCAACCAGATCTCACCGTCATCCGGCCTTTCCAGTCCGGTGATCATCCTCAAGAGCATGGTCTTACCGCAACCGGAAAGGCCCAGAAGAGTGGTGAAACTGCCGTCTTTGATGGTCAGCGAGGTCGGATGGATTACCTGCTTCTTACCAAAGCTTTTCGAGATTTCCTTCAATCGGATTTGCATAGTACTCCCCTTTTCTACAATCAAAATTAAGTGTAAAAGCAAGAAGTTAATTGCAACGCCCCACTGTGTAAAAAAAAAGTAAAATCCCCCCGCTGTTATAAAGCAGAGGGATTTCATCAATTGAAGGAATGAATCTCGACTTAGCGGACTTCCTTCTTCTTATTCAGAATAACCAGTCCGCAGGCGGCGAGAAGGCCCAGTCCGGCAACCGTGACCAGACTAAAATCACCGGTTGATGGAGAACCGGAACCATGATTCTTGGAAGCGATGGTCTGTCCCGGCTTCTTATCGTCTTCACCGGATCCTGTCTTTGCCCAGATGGCGGTGAAATCATGGTCTCCTTTTACCAGGTACTTGTCACCAGGATAGTATTTCGATCCTTTCCAGTATAGGAAAGTCCAGCCTTCCCTAATAGGTCCTTCAGGAATTACAATGGTGTCACCAACCTTGCACTTAAGCACCTTCTCTGTTTCCCCATTAGCATCCATGTAGCCACCGTATCGGAAGCGGATATATGTTTCTTTTATATCCTTCTCTGGGTTAGCTTTCCCCGGCTTCCCTGCTGTCTCCGAAGTGCCAGCGTTTGTTTCATTTGTCGGATCTGATGGCTGAACCATTCCCGGCTCTGCACCGGGATAGTCCGAATTTCCCGGGTCCGTTCCCGGATTGTTAGGATTGGACGGATCGTTTCCATGATCACTCCCATCAGCGACCAAGTCAAACATGGCCCAAATCCCGGACATTGATCCCTTATTCTCCTCATTCACGATAAGGCTAAAAGTGTCCTTCAATCCAGTGATTTCCTTTGCCTGATTCATCGGCGATCCCTGTAAAACTAATTTCTTTCCTGACGGAATCCCCTTTGCTTTCAGTCGATAGTTCCCTTCCATCAAGGGATGGTCGAAGCCTCCTTGCTTATATGCATTGTAATGGAAATCTTCATCCAGATCTGTCCAGACTCCATCCACATTGACTTGGAGCTGGAAATCGACGGAATCTACTCGTTTCCCCTCTTCCCGGACTTCTACCATGACCGGGACCAATCCGATCTCTTTCTTTTGAATGCGAACTTCCAAAGCTTGGGTTGAAGTATCCGTTAACGAATCTTTTCCGGGAACAGAGACAAGATCTTTCTTCAGGTCAAAGGGCTTCTCTTCAAAGAGGGCTTCTTTCACCTCATAATCGCTCTGGGAATCATCGACGATAATCTTGTAGTCTCCTCGGATGAAGTAGTAGCGATCATCAGCATCCTTGAAGAAGGTAACCGTGTCCAAAGAAGATTTCACCTCCCAGGGATCATGGGCGACTCCGTCGGAACCAACCACCTTAAAGGTCAGGCCCAGGTCTTCAATCTCCTTATCCGTGATTCTTTCCCCATTAACATAGCGGAGGTTCAGAACGATCTTCCAGTAGTTCTTCCCCCAAACGCCCACAAAATTGGTGGTCTCCTTCACTTCCACTTCCGCTCCTGGTTGGAAGGTGTTCCCCGCAGGATCTTTCCAGAAGAGGAAGGACTGTTCCGGATCGCTACTGGCTTCCGGCTCAGGCAGGATGACCTTTCCATCCTCAGGGGTCATGTTGGCAGGAGCCTTCATCCCCTCCGGAGCATTTTCGTAAGAGAAGGTCGCCATCGTTTGACCGGCATGGATCAAGCGCACGCTTGGCGCTTGCTGGTAGGCTAAAGCACCGCTCACGTCGATGGTGATCGATTCATTTTGAGCGAACGAATAACCCGCCGGAGCTTTTGTTTCGGTTAAGGTGTACTCTCCATTGGGATACTTCTTTTGAGTCGTCATTGACCCATTGGTGATTTCAAGGGTATCAAGCAGCTTATCCCCTTGGCGAATTTCCACAGTAGCTTTATCATCGATGACCTTCTTGTTCTCATCGACCAGGTCAATTCTGATATTATTCCCTAAAATCTCTTTTTTTTGGAGATCTCGGAATTCTTGTACCAAGGCATTAACTTGCGCTTGGGTCATGGCCGTGGAATTTAATGCACTCAAGACCCGTGGAGCAAATCCTTCATAAATTTCCGGATTCACCAACCCCGTATACTGGGCCATTCCACTGCGGAAATAGGATTGATTGATAACACGAAGCTCATCCTTATTGATGGTTTCAGCAACAAAAACAGTATCCTGGTTGATCACGGTTTGAGCAGGATCCACTTTCTCATTGCTGCCTTCCACATGCCAACCTACGATCGTCGACCATGTGGATTGAGTAGCCTTATGCGGATTCTTCGCGGCAGGAACAGAGGTTGGCTTGGATCCTTTCACCACGTCTTCCGTTGTTGTCTGTCCCCAATACTTATACGTCACCTTCATATTGCTATTGTCCGGAGTTGGATCATTTACAAACTCGTAGGCTGTAATCAAAATTAAGCCCGGTTGTTTAAAATAAGGCTGGCGCTTTCCTGTTAACTTGATTCGTTTTCCCAGATTTTCGGGATGATCCTTTACATTCAGGATCTTCATAAAGTTTGAATCCGCCAGGTAAATGGGCATGATTTTATCCGGATTCTTTTCATTTCTGGCATCTGCCAAGGCAAGATTGAAAGCCGATTGGCTAGCTGCGGGATCAACCAAATTGCCGGAAATCAGGCTCCCAACGATATATCCCTCTACCGTGCACTCTTTGTTGTTTTCAATTTTCTTCGCCTCTACAACGCTTAAGGGCTTGTTGGCGACTTCCTCTACCGATGAGCTTTCTTTTTCTGCTGGATCACTGGCATAAATTCTTCCATCGACCGAAGTCAAAAGAAGGGCGAAAGCGCAGAATAAAGCAAGCAGACGTCGGCTTAACTTCAGGACCTTTGAACCGTTCATGCTCTCCTCCTCAATCTTTTCTCTTTCCTCATTCCATACATAAACATACAAGGAAAGCATATCGAAGAGTTTTAAAAGCGAATTTAACAGAAAGTAAAAAGAAGGTTAAAGATAAAAAAAAGAGGTCCCGGCATAGAGCCGAGACCTTCTCTTCAGTATTGGATAGGTTGCTTATTTCTTTCCCAACTCCATGAGGGGAGCGGTTTCAAGCGGGATTCCGGGGCCCATTGTGCAGGCGACGGTAACCGACTTGAGGTATTTTCCCTTGGAGGAAGACGGTTTGGCTTTGACTAAGGCAGCCATCAGGGCTTCGATGTTTCCGGCAATGGCTTCTTCGCTAAAGGAAGCCTTACCCACCAAGACGTGGACGATGTTCTGCTTGTCGGTCCGGTATTCGACCTTACCGGCCTTGGCGTCTTTGACGGCCTGGGCCACATCCATGGTCACCGTGCCGGCTTTGGGGTTGGGCATGAGGCCACGGGGACCTAAAACACGACCCATCTTACCGACTACGCCCATCATGTCGGGGGTGGCGATGGCGACGTCAAAGTCCAGCCAGTTTTCATTCTGGACCTTGTCGGCCAGTTCCTCACCGGCAAAATCAGCACCGGCATCCAGGGCTTCCTGGGCTTTTGCACCCTTGGCAAAGACGGCAACCCGGACGTTCTGACCGGTTCCGTTAGGAAGGATGACGGTCCCACGAACCTGTTGGTCCGCATGGCGGGAGTCAACACCCAAACGAGCATGGAGCTCGATAGTCTCATCAAACTTGGCTGTGGCGGTTTTCTTTAATAAAGAAGCGGCCTCGGTCAGGTTATAGGTCTGGTTCTTATCAACCAGCTTGGCAGCTTCCTGGTATTTTTTTCCTCTTTTAGGCATAGATTCCTCCTTGTGGTACGAGCGGAAATTCCTCCCACTGGTTATTCTTCGACAGTAATGCCCATGGAACGTGCGGTTCCAGCAATCATACTCATGGCAGCTTCCAAGGAGCCGGCGTTGATGTCAGGCTTCTTGATTTCTGCAATCTTCTTCACTTGTTCCTTGGTCAGCTGGCCAACCTTTGTTTTGTTGGGTTCGCCGGATGCCTTGTCCAGGCCCAATTCCTTTTTGATGAGAACCGGAGCCGGAGGAGTCTTCGTAATAAAGGTGAAAGACCGGTCCTGGAAGATAGTCATCTCAACAGGGATGATCATTCCGTTCTGGTCTGCTGTTTTCGCATTAAATGCCTTGACAAATTCCATGATGTTTACGCCATGGGGGCCTAAAGCCGTACCCACTGGGGGTGCTGGCGAAGCCTGGCCGGCAGGAATTTGCAGCTTAACAATTGCACTTACTTTTTTAGCCATCATATCCTCCTAAGGATTGTGGTCGTGGTTAGTACGGGGTAAGCGCCCCCCTTCCACGCCATCTCTCGTTTCTTGCGAGAACCATGTTCTCTGATTGTACTTCCGTTTTCCCTCACCCGCCCCTCTTTCAACGGGTCGGATGCATGGCAAGTCTGCTTACTCGACTTCCACATCATCAAAGGAAAGTTCGACCGAGGTCTCCCGACCAAACATGTTGATCAGACCCCTGACCACTTCCTTTTCCTGGTTGACCTCTTCTACTTCAGCAATAAAGCCGGCGAAGGGTCCGTAGATGATCTGAACCTTATCTCCTGCCTTCACTTCAAGGGTCCGGTGGCGGACCTGCTCGCGGACGCCGAATTGGGCGATCTCAGCAGGGGTAAGGGGAACCGGGGTGTTGGCCGAGCCGACAAATCCCGTCACCCCCTGGGTGTTTCGAACCAGGTACCAGGACTGTGGAGTGATGATCATCTTGACAATCACGTAGCCGGGGAGGATTTTCCTCTCCTTGACGACCCTCTCCCCGTTCTTGTTTTCCACCACCTTCTCGGTGGGAACGCGGACATCAAAGATCGTCTCCTTGGTCTGGTTTTCAATGATCATCTGAATTTTGGTCTGCACCTTGTTTTCATAGCCGGAATAGGTATGGATCACATACCACTTGGCTTCTTTTTCGGCCTCAGACACAATTTCCTGGTCGTCTTGATCTTGGGGATCTTCGATGATCTCTACATCTTCCGGTAAGTTGTTTTTGGACTGTGTCATTCCATTCCCTCCATCGGATTAGAGAACAAGACCGATAATCCCTCCAAAGGCCATGTCGAGGATCCAGCAGAATAGTGCCACGGCGAGTGCGATAACCAAGGACACTGTGGTGTACTGGATAGTCTCCTGTTTGCTGGGCCACTGAATCTTGCGATATTCTGCCTTTGCCGCTTGTAATCTTGAGCTTTGCTTCTTGGCTGCCATTGAAAAACTCCTTACTTGGTTTCCCGATGCAAGGTGTGTTTTTTGCAAACCGGGCAATACTTACGTAGTTCGAGGCGGTCCGTCGTGTTCTTCTTATTTTTGGTGGTATCGTAGTTTCTGTTCTTGCATTCAGTACAAGCTAATTTAACCTTGTCTGCCATATATACTCCCTCCTACTCCCAAAAGTTATCGGCAGCCTTTTTTCGCACACTAAAGAAAGGCCTATGTAGACCGATACATCGAGATATAATATCACAAGTCCTAAGCAATTGCAAAATTCCAAAAGATTGGGTATCATTACCCTTTGTATATTGTATTTTATTCATCATCTTATCGAGTAAGGAGGTCCTATGATTCGTCTTTCACGCCCAAAAGCCAAACCTGCTTTACCCACGGAGAAGAAAGAAATTGCCAAAAAGCTTTGGACCCTCTCCTATCCCACCATGATCTCCTTCGGTCTGGAATCCTTCTATGATATTGTCGACATGGCCTGGGTGGGGCAGATTTCCCCGGAATCCCTCTCGGGAGTCACCATCTTTTCTACTATTTATATGCTCTTCACCGTCCTCAATGAGGTGGCGGGTGATGCTTCTATCTCCCTGATCTCCCAATACTATGGGAGGGGGGACAAGGAAACCACCCAGCGAGTCGCCGAGCAGACCATCTCCTTCAAGATCGTCCTTGCCTTTATTTCCATGGCCCTCTTGCTAATTTTCATCCGTCCCGTCATGGAGTTTTATACCGATGATTCCAAGGTCATCTCGGAAGCCCTATCCTACGGCTACATCCGGATCTTTTTTATCCCGGTCCTCTTCGCCCTTTATTCGGTGAATACCATCTTCCGCTGCACCCAGGATTCCATCACCCCCATGAAGATCATGCTGATTTCCGCCATCCTCAACCTCATTCTTGACCCCATTCTCATGTTTGATACCGTCCCCTTCCTGGGCATCCCGGGAGCCGGTCTGGGCGTCTTGGGCGCCGCATGGGCCACCATCCTGGCTTCCGCCGCCGCCTTCATCTACGGCTTCACCATCCTGGCGACAGGACGCCGGAAGGTCCGGATCTCCATTCCCGGCCTCTTCCGCCTAGACAAGACCATTGACAAGAAGCTCCTTTTCATTGGAATCCCCTCCGGTGTCCAGTTCTTTATCCGCCAGTTCTTCAACGCCGCCATGGTCAAGTTTGTGGCGGTCTATGGGACCACAGCCATCGCCCTGGCCGGGATCAACGGCAAGCTCAACGGCTTTGCCCTCATGCCCATCTTCGGCCTGACCATGGCGGGGTCTACCCTGGTCGGGGCCGCATTGGGTGAGAACCGAATCAAGGAGGCCGAGCTGGTCACCAAGGTGGGGGCCCTGGTCAACCTGATCATCGTCGGCTCCCTCTCCCTCCTCATCGCCATTTTTGCCCGGCCCATCATGTCCCTCTTCTCCCAAGATCCTATGATCATAGATAACGGCATTCCCATGCTCTGGATCATGGCCGTTGACCTCCCCCTCCTGGCCTACTGCTTCGGCCATAAGGTGGTCTTCTCCGGATCCGGCTACAACCGACCCAAGCTCATCGCCACCCTGGGTTCCACCTGGCTGGTCCACCTCCCTGTGGTCCTGGTCATGATTTATGTCCTCCAGGTCCCCATCCTCATCTTCTGGACCTCCTATCTCTTTGCGGACACGGCGGACCTCCTCATCACCCTCTATTATTACAACCAGCCCACCTGGCGGTTCAACCGCGTCTGAACCCGTTTTCCCAATCCCCGGTCCTCCGGGGATTTATTTTTCCCTTTCTTTCCAGCCTTCCGGCAACATGGGGCAACCCAAACGGTAGTAGGTGGCGGTAGAAATCCCCAGGATCTTCTCCCCGTCGCTCACCTCGGCCTTCAGAGTCACAATCTTTTTCCCCTCATTGGCCACCTCCGCCCGGCAATAAGCGGTCCCTCCTTCTTTGATGGAATCCATGAAGTGGTAAGAGATGTCGATCGTGGTCACCGCCTCATCCAAATACACCAGAGCCAGGGCCATGGTGGCATCTGCCAAGGACACCAGGGACCCTCCCTGGGCAATTCGATAGGGATTGGTCAGGTCCTCCCCGATCTTCATGGAGGCCTCAGCATAGCCCTCGCCCACCTCCTCGCACTCGACCCCAATGTGGAGTCCGAAGTTGTTATGGTTGACCCGGAAACGCAAGTTTTCTTCTTTAATCATAAGATGTCCTTTCTGAATTGAAATAGGAAACAAACAATATGAATATACCCTTATGGGGGAATGGGTTTATATTATTGACTTCGATTTGCTTGGGGATAATAATGGGAATAAATATTTTGTATAAGTAATGGCGAAGGCCTGTAAGAATACGGAGTGTACAGACAAAGGAGATTAACATGGATTATTCGTATCATTTTCCCTATAAAGACAAGTACTTGGGTATGATAAGGCTGACCGAAACCCGCGACTTAGACCACCTTAAAATAGAACGCTACGACATCCGTTCAAAATGCTGGGTGGAAGATTTTGATATGGCTATAATTTTTACTGGCAGACTCCCGGTAAAGCATATTACTGAGGAAGAGGCCATGAGAATAATTGCTGAATATGAATCTAGCGATAAATCTAATAGGGAGAGATAAATGGTTAACCTAGTGGCTAACCCCCCTAAGAGCTTCCCAGGCTATGCATGCTTTGCATCCAATGGCAGGATCTTAAAACAAATCTAAAAAAGCTTGCTTTAAATTCTTCCGAAGTCGAGTTTTTTTTCGCTTTACTCGCACTCTTCTTTCTTTGAATGCTTTTTTATACATATAATCCGATATTGCCGCCGCTTTGGAGCATTTCAGTAAATATTCCGTCGTATTTTTTGCAGGAGGAAGCTTTCTAATTTCTTCTAGTCCTACCGTATTCCAATCCGGATATGGGTCCTCCTTAAATTGATTATATGTCGCCCATTCAAGGTATGCCTTTTTAAAGCGGAGCCATCTTTCTCTAAAAGGTGCTTTTTCCATATTTTCCTTTTTGATTGCCATATGGCACCTCTTTTTTCTAAAATGTTTCATCCGAATTCTGTTTAAGATGAGGAAAATGAATACTAAAATCGCTCCTGCTTACGAAGGATAGGCCTTTAAATCTTCATAAAAATATTCCCCTCAAACACATAATCTACT
>JAQYCE010000048.1 GCA_029003555.1 Bacillota bacterium
GAAATCGGCCATGGACACCTGGCTGAGCGGGCCCTCCTGCCTGTCCTGCCCGACCTGGAGGACTTCCCCTACACCATCCGGGTGGTTTCAGAAGTTCTTTCTTCCAACGGATCCTCTTCCCAGGCTTCCATTTGTGGATCCACCCTGGCCTTGATGGATGCGGGTGTTCCCATTAAAACGCCTGTTGCCGGCATTGCCATGGGGCTAATTAAAGAAGGGGACAAGACCTCCATCATGACTGATATCCAGGGCCTGGAAGACCACCTGGGCGATATGGACTTCAAGGTGGCTGGAACCCGGGAAGGAATTACGGCCCTCCAGATGGATATCAAGATTGAAGGCATTGACAAGGACATCATGACGACGGCCCTTGCCCAGGCCAAGAAGGCAAGGTATGAGATTCTGGATGTCCTGACCGGGGCAATCGCTGAGCCTCGGAAGGAACTCTCTCCCTTCGCTCCCCGGATTATCACCATACGGATTGATCCGGAAAAGATCCGCGACGTTATCGGCAAGGGCGGGAAGACCATTAACTCCATCATTGAAGAAACCGGTGCCTCCATTGATACTGATGATGACGGCCTGATCACCATCATGTCTCTGGATGGGGAGTCCGGCGAAAGAACCCGCGAAATCATTCATAACATCGTCAAGGAAGTGGAAGTGGGCGATGTCTATGAGGGGACTGTGGTCCGCATCCTCAAGTTTGGTGCCTTTGTTGACCTGGGATACGGGAAAGAGGGCATGGTCCACATCTCCAAACTGGAAAACCGCCGGGTGAACAAGGTGGAAGATGTGGTCAATATCGGGGATAAGATCAAGGTCAAGGTCATTGAAATTGATGACCAGGGTCGGATCAACCTCTCCCGTAAGGACCTCCTCTAACCCTTTTCTGGATAATTATGAAGAATATCAAGGCTTGGACTTTCGGTCTAAGCCTTTTTCTTTCCCTCCATCTCACTTTGTTCCAAGTTTGGAGGAAGGGAGATTGGAGGGAAAATGTTCCTCCTATTATGGTATAATGAGGGGTAGTGTTAGGAGGTTTCATGTCAGGACAGAATAAGCGGAAAAGACAGAATCAAAAGAAAGAGGGAAAAAGAGAGGGACTCCTGGTTTTTGGATTTTTTCTCTTTTTGCTGATGGCGGTGTCCATCTATTTCCAGTCTATGACCGGGATTGTCGGCGCCAAGGTCGGTAATTTTTTCTTTACCCTTTTTGGCCTCATGGCCTATGGCATCCCCCTTCTGTTTTTGCTCTTCCTCTGCACGGAGTGGGCTCGACAGTGGCGGTCAAAATTTGGTGGAAGCGTTCTCTTCGTCTTCGCCCTTTTCTTTTGTCTGTCCCTGGTTCTCTGGACCCGGGTCAACCCGGATGGCTCCTTTCAAACATCCATGGAGATGGCGGGGGAGTGGGGACTGGTAAAAAGAGGTCCTGGCCTTTTTGGAGGCTTCTTTGGTTTCCTCTTTTCCAAGGTCATCGGCTCCATCGGCATCTACCTCCTCTTCTTTTTCTGTGTCTTTTTCTTCCTTCTCCACCTCTTCGATCTTGGCTTTGTGGAGTTTTTCCAAATTATGGGTCATGCCTTCTCCGGTCTCTTGGATAAGACCAGAAGGTCGGTCCGGGAGTCCAAAGAGGCTTCCAGCCGGAAAAAGGAAGAAAAGAAGAGGGAAGCCCCCTCCCCCCTAGCAAGAGAGGGGAGGAAGGAAGCCCCGACATCGACTCTCGATGAGAAAGTCCCGGAGCCCCTCTTCCACTTCGACCAGGAGGAATGGAAGGAAGAGAAGAAGGAAGAAGTCCTCCCTGTAAAGAAGGACCCTATTCCTATTAACGATTACGCCCGTCCCCAAGGGGTGGACCATTCGATAAAAAATGAATCATTTACTGAATCGGTTGACGACGACCTCGCTTTTTCTGTGGATAAGGAAGAAGTGGACTACATTCCTCCTTCCTTGGACCTCCTTCGTCCGCCGGCCCATTCTTCGGACATGAATCCTCAAATATTGAAGAAAAATGCCCGGATTATCGAATCCACCCTCGCTTCTTTTGGCATCGAATCCGAAGTAGTCTCCATTCAAAGAGGACCCACGGTGGCTCTTTATGAGCTCAAGCCTGCTGCAGGAGTTAAGGTCTCCCGGATCACCAACCTATCCGATGACCTGGCCCTGTCCCTGGCAGCAGCGGATATACGGATTGAGGCCCCCATCCCCGGCAAGCCCTATGTGGGGATCGAAGTGCCCAATCCCTCCGCAGATATGGTCTGTCTCCGGGAGATTTTTGAAGCACCCGAGTTTAGCCAGGCCAAGGATTCCCTGCCTGTTGCCCTGGGTCAGTCCATATCCGGAAGGCCCATCGTCGCTAAAATTGCCAAGATGCCCCACCTTCTTATTGCCGGGGCAACCGGATCAGGAAAGTCTGTCTGTATCAATACAATCATTCTTTCCCTGATCTATAAATATGCACCCTCCGACCTCAGGATGGTTCTTGTCGACCCCAAGGTGGTGGAGCTCTCCGTTTACAATGAAATTCCCCACCTTTTAATCCCGGTGGTCACCGATCCCAAGAAGGCGGCTAAGGCCCTTTACACCGCTGTACAGGAGATGGAAAGACGGTTCAAGCTCTTCTCCAAATATTCCGTTCGAGATATCCAAGGCTACCGGGAAAAGTGCCTGGTGGAGGAAGGAATGGAGAAGCTCCCCTTCATCGTCGTGATTATTGACGAGCTTTCCGACCTCATGATGGTGGCATCCAAAGATGTGGAAGCCCACATCACCCGATTGGCCCAGATGGCTCGGGCCTGCGGCATCCACCTGATTATCGCCACCCAGCGTCCCTCGGTCGATGTCATCACCGGAACCATCAAAGCCAATATCCCTTCCCGGATTTCTTTCCAGGTTTCTTCTTCGATTGACTCCAGGACGATTTTGGATCAATCGGGAGCGGAGACCCTTCTGGGAAAAGGGGATATGCTTTATTATCCCTCCAACTTACCTAAGCCCAAAAGGGTCCAGGGCGCCTTTGTCTCCGATGACGAAGTATCCAAGGTAGTTGGCTTTATCAAAGAAAAGCACAATGCCCAGTATGATACCAGCTTCATTGAAAAGATCGAAAAAGATCCCTCTTCCGGGAACGATGGGGGAGGGGAGGATGAGCCCATGGATGACCTGATGGATGAGGTCCTGGAGTTTATCTCCCATGAAGAGACTACCTCCATCTCCGGTCTCCAGCGTCGCTTCCGGATCGGATATGCACGTGCCGGCCGTATTATCGATGACCTGGAATCCATTGGTGCCGTTTCTCCTCAGGACGGATCCAAGCCCAGAGAAGTTCTGGTTCAAGGAGATCCTGAGGAATGGAAGGAGAGGAATCTCAATGAACCTGCCGAATAAAATCACCATGGTCCGGATACTGCTTGTCCCCCTTTTCATCGTCTTATTTTACCTCCTCCCCGAGGAGAGCCTCTGGGCGGTCTTTATTTTCATCCTGGCCTCCATTACTGACTTTATCGATGGCCGGATGGCCAGGTCACGAGGTCTGGTTACCACCTTTGGAAAGTTTATCGATCCCCTGGCGGACAAGCTTTTAACCCAGGCAGCCTTTATTCTCCTGGTTGACCGGGGTGAAGTGGCCGGATGGATTGCCCTGGTCATTTTAGCCAGAGAGCTGATGATTACCGCCTTCCGCACCCTGGCAGCTGCTGATGGAATTACCATCGCCGCCTCCATGTGGGGGAAATACAAGACCTTTATCCAGATGGTGGCCATCATTGTCTTTCTTTCCAAGCCCTTCTTGATCCACCGGCTTGGATGGACCTTCCTGGGCTCCCTGTCCACTGTACTACTCTATTTGGCATTAGGGCTGACCATCATCTCCGGCCTGGACTACCTGGTCAAGAACAAGGAAGTTCTGGACCTGGAGAATGCCTAAAATTGATTTGATCGAATTTAATGAACTCTCTATAATTATATGAAGGAGGAAGAATGGCCAATCAAAACCTAAACGTGAGTGACCGCGATAAGGCCCTCCAGATGGCTTTTAATAAAATTGAAAAACAGTTTGGTAAGGGATCGGTGATGAAGTTGGGGGATATGCCCCACATGGAAATCGCCGCCATCCCCACCGGAGCCTTGAACCTTGATCTTGCTCTCGGAATTGGCGGAATTCCCCGTGGACGGATTGTGGAACTCTATGGTCCGGAATCTTCCGGGAAAACCACTTTAGCCTTGGAAACCGTTGCGCAGGCCCAGAAGATGGGTGGTATTGCCGCCTTTATCGATGCGGAACACGCCCTGGACGTGGGCTATGCCAAAAATTTAGGGGTAGATATCGACAACCTCGTCCTCTCCCAACCGGATGACGGGGAACAGGCGCTGGAAATTTGTGAATCCCTGGTTCGCTCTAATGCTGTTGATATTGTTGTTATTGACTCCGTCGCGGCCCTGGTACCCCGTGCTGAAATTGAAGGAGAGATGGGGGATACCCATGTGGGACTCCTGGCCCGTTTGATGAGCCAGGCCCTTCGCAAGCTAACTCCTATTGTCTCTAAAACGAATACGACCGTCCTCTTCCTCAACCAGATTCGTCAAAAGATCGGGGTTCTTTATGGAAACCCGGAAGTGACTACGGGCGGAATTGCTCTTAAGTTTTACTCCACAGTCCGGATGGAGATCCGGCGGGGTGAACAGATCAAAGACGGCAACGACGTCATCGGAAACAGAACCCGGGTCAAGGTCGTAAAGAATAAGGTTGCTCCTCCATTCAAAAGAGTGGAGTTTGATATTATGTATGGTAGCGGGATTTCCCATATTGGCACGATTTTAGATACGGCCAACGATATGGGAATTGTGGAAAGAGCCGGTGCCTGGTACAGTTACAATGATGTTAAGCTGGGCCAGGGCCGTGAAAATTCCAAGACCTTCCTGGAGGAAAATCCAGACATTCTGGATGAAATCGAAGGAAAGGTTCGTGCAACCATCCAGTCCAGTCAGTCCGACAATCGGTTAGGATCTTCGGGTCCTGATCAGGAAGATGCCGTTTCCCCAGTGAGTGACAAGGAAGACGACGCATTTTTTGATATCGACTGATTCCCATTAAAAATGTACCTTTATATTCCAGATGAAAGGAGGTGAACGATGGATCCAATTATTATGTCTATCCTGGCCTTTCTCGTGGGTGCAGCTGCTTTCTTCTTTATCGGAGGCAAGGTAAAGGAGAATCAATTTGAGTCGGAGGTTGGATCGGCTAAGTCCTTGTCGAAAAAGATTGTCGATGAGGCCAATCGAGATGCCGAGTCTGCAAAAAAGGAAGCCCTGCTGGAAGCCCGGGATGAAATCCATCGGATGAAAGACGAACAGGAAGCCCAATACTTTAAGCGCCAGAGCGAACTCCAGGACATGGAGCGTCGAGTCTTAAAGAGGGAAGATAGTCTTGAGTCCAAAACCGCCAGCTTTGAAAGGCGGCTCAACCAGCTTCAATCCGACGAGAAAAAGCTGGCCCAAACAAAGGAGGTGGCTGATGCCCTCCTTACCAAACACCAGGAAGAGCTGGAGCGGATTTCCGGTTTAACCAAAGACCAGGCCAAGGAGGAAGTCTTGGAGGAAATGAAAGCCAAGACTATCCATGAACAGGCCCAAATCCTAAGAGAATACCAATCGAAAACGGAAGAGACGGCGGAAGATATGGCCCGGGAGATTGTCACCCGGACAATCCAGCGCTATGCATCAGACTATGTGGCGGAATCAACGGTAACGGTTGTTTCCCTGCCCAATGATGAAATGAAGGGACGGATTATCGGCCGGGAAGGTCGGAATATCCGGTCCTTTGAGACCATCTCCGGCGTGGACCTGATTATCGATGATACGCCACAGGCTGTTGTCCTCTCCTGCTTCGACCCGGTTCGCCGGGAAAAAGCCCGGGTGGCCTTGGAAAAGCTCATTGCTGATGGGCGTATCCACCCGACTCGGATTGAAGAGCTCTACAAAAAAGCGGAATCCGAAGTTGACCAGACCATCAAAAAGGCCGGTGAAGAAGCTCTTAATGATGTCGGTATTCGGAATATGCATCCCGAGTTGGTCTATATCCTGGGTAAGCTCAAATACCGGACTTCCTATGGCCAAAATGCCCTGGCCCACTCCATTGAAGTGGCCCATATTGCCGGCATGCTGGCTGAGGAGGTGGGGGCCAACGTCAAAGTGGCAAAGAGGGGCGGATTGCTCCATGATATCGGCAAGGCCATCGACCATGAGATCGATGCTCCCCATGTCGAGCTGGGCATTAAAGCGGCCCGTCGCTACAAGGAGAAGAAGGAAGTCCTCCACTGCATTGAGTCCCACCACAACGACGTGGAGCCTTCCACGATCGAGGCCCTCTTGGTTCAATCGGCTGATGCGATTTCTGCAGCCAGACCGGGAGCTCGCCGCGAATCCATGGAAAACTATGTCAAGCGCCTGGAAGACCTGGAGGCGATTACCAATTCCTTCAAGGGGATTGAGAATTCCTTCGCGATTCAGGCCGGACGTGAGGTTCGGATCATGGTCAAGCCGGAAGCCATCTCTGAAGACCAGATGACCGTTCTGGCCAATGAGATTGCTCATAAGATCGAAGAAAATTTGGAATACCCCGGCCAGATCAAGATCAATATGATCCGCCAGACCCGTGCGCAAGCATTTGCAAAATAACTGGACAAAAGAAGAAGAGCCCATCCTAGGGGATAGGCTCTTTTTTGTACAAAAAGATCGGGAGAAATGGTATCATTATTAAAACTTCTACAATGAAAAATGCCCCCCAATAAATAATCGGAAAGAGAGAAAACTATGGACCCATCCCGAAAAATATCCAATAAAGAAATGATTATCTCCGGCCTAGCCCTTTTTGCCATCTTTTTCGGGGCAGGGAACCTCATTCTTCCGCCTATGATGGGGCTGAAGGCCGGGGCCAGCTGGCCGGTCGCCCTATTTGGCTTTCTTTTATCCGAAATCATCTTTCTTTTTATCGGATTTCAAGCGGCCGTCTACTGCGAAGGGGACATGAAGCAATTTGGCCGGAAGTATTCCAAGAATTTTGGGGTCCTGCTGGGAATTATTATTATGCTTTTGATTGGCCCTATCATTGCTGTCCCCAGAACGGCTGCGACGACTTTCGAGATGTCGGTTCTGCCGTTTTTCCCAGGCTTCAACCCTATCCTCTTTTCTCTTCTTTTCTTTGCCCTGACCTTTTTCTTTTCCATCAATGGGAGTTCCGTGGTTGATTTCATCGGTAAGTATTTGACTCCGGCCCTCCTCATCATCCTTATCATCATCCTTGTCATCGGATTTTTCTCCCCCCTGACTCCTTCCGACCAGGTGGTGGAAAACCAGCTGGGAGCAGGCTTTGTCGAAGGTTACCAAACTATGGATGCCATCACTGCGGTTATTATCGCCGCCACCTTCCTCTCCCATTTCAGGGAGGTGGGGATCCAGGACAAAAAAAGCCTGTCTTGGACCATGACCCGGGTCTGTGGGATTGCCTGTTTCCTCCTGGCCCTGGTCTATGGAGGTCTCGCTTACCTGGGGGCTATTTCCTCGACTTTTGCAGATCCCTCAATGCAGAGGACAGAGCTCTTGACAAAAATTGTTGAGATGACCATGGGGTCCTTTGGTAAAATTGCCTTAAGCCTATGCACCTTCCTGGCCTGCCTAACCACTTCCGTCGGATTGACCCATGCTACCTCCCTCTTCTTCCAAGATTTTACCAAGGGAAAGATCTCCTATAAGTTAATGGTGACGGTAACCACGTTGGTTGCTTGTGCCATCTCTCTCCTTGGAGTTGACCGGATCATTTCCTTATCGGCCCCCCTTCTTTTCGTGGTCTACCCGGTCATGATCCTCCTTACCATCCTCAACCTTCTTGACCGAGGACGGATCAGCCACTGGGTATACAAATTTTCCATCAGTTTCACCTTTATTGCCTCGGTGGTCGATAGCATCCGAGCCTATGGCTTTAAAGACCTCTCTCTCGTTAAAGCCTTTGACCACATCCCTCTCGCCGAATACGGTTTTTCCTGGATCTTTTTCTCCTTGTTGGGTGTGATTATCGGCTACATCTTCTCCAAAATCAAGGAGAAGAATTAGTCCTCATCCTTCTCCTTATCTATGGTCTCTTTCTGCACTTGTCTGTTTTCTCTAGCGTGGATCCTATCTCCGGGCCAGATCTTCTTCCCACAGTGGGGGCAGGTCGGGGGAAAGGGGATCATCTTTCCAAGGTGAAAGCCGCAATGAGGACAGCGCCAGAGGTTATAATCCAGATAGGCAGCCAGGATAAAGAGCAGCAAAAGGACCAACTCCAAGATAGGGAGCTGGTCCTTATTTTTATTAAGGAAAAAAATGACTAGAGAGCCCACCATAGCCAGGCGAAGAATGAGGTGGAGGATTCTGGTCGTTCGGAGCCTCATTCTTCCACCTCGTCAAAAGTTGCTTCATCCTCGGGTTCATAAGCGATCAGATAGCGAAAGCTTCCACGGCGGAGATTTGTCTTACGGCCTTGTTTTAGGCGGAGGTAGGTCATTTCAAAGATAAGAAGGACCACGAGTGAAAGGGCGGATGTAATGGCCCCATAATTCAAATAGGGCGGGGTATAGGTCATGGAAAAATGGTGGTTTCCCTCCGGAACCGAGACAAGAGTTAAGCCGTCCAAGCCCTTTTGGCTATGGACCATTTGGCCATCCACAAAGAATGTCCAGCCCTCATCATAGGGAATGGAGAGGAGGAGGTAGGGGGTGTTCTTTTTTGCCTGAAAACTTCCTTCCAGGTAGGTATCCCGCCAGTAAGTCACTTTCAGGCCATTGGCCTCTTGGAAGTTCTTAGCCTGGTCCCAAGCCATTTCATTAAAGCGGAAAAGGGAGATGTTATTGATCGTGAAGTTAGTTTTCTTCTTATCCAGAGTCACTTTCAAATTCTGGGTCCGACTTGGGTCGGATTTTGCCGCTACATTGTACACCTGGGAAAAACTGAAGGATGAGTTTCGTTTTGAGGGCAAAGGATCACCGTTTAAAGAAAGCTTGGAATTCTTCTTATTGAGGGTGTTGGAGACGGATAGATAATAGGAAGCTCCCTTTTCCGTTTGGAAATGGTAGTTGAGGGAGGCTTCTTTTCCGTCTTCAATCTGGCGGAAGCGGGAGAGATTGTCCTTGGACGGACTTTCCTTCATATTCTTTCTTTCTATCAGATCACATGCCTCTCGCTGGAAGTAGTTGATGGACCCGGGATTGCCATCCAAAAAGTTGGCGATCATATCCTGACTGTCCACAGGGTTCTTCCGACCGAAATGAAAGTTTCGGATTCCTTCTTCGGCTAAAAGACCCAGGGGTAGGGCTTGGTCGAGCTCATAGACATCCATATATGGCGTGGATCCCACTTTTTTCATATCGCGAAGGTCCGGCCGGTAGGAGTTTTTTTTGAAATGGGAGTAATAGGGAACCTGGCCATTATCTTTTACTTTGGAAACCAGGTAATAGCGGAGTCCAAATAAGCCATCCGTCAGTTTGGTGGGATTAGAACCTGTGACGGAATTAGACGTTACAGGAAAACCCAGACCCGACATAACATCAACCGTTGTCCGGTTCAAATCCGAATTGAAATGGGAGAGACAGGGATAAGAAAACCGCATACCGTCGTTATTGTCATGCTGGAAGTCCTTTTCAATCCGGTAAAAGTCATTCTCGCCCGGCATGATCTCATCCACAGTCTCTTTTAAAGCTTGTTCAAAAAAGCGGAATTGCTGGTAGGATTCATAGTCATAGCAGCCCGTCAGGAAGGCCCCGTGGATTCCCATCTCCACAAAGGTCACCAGGGCCAGGATTCCTGTCAACTGACGACGGAAAAGTAAAGATGGAGAAGATGCCCTGGCATGAAGGAGATAGACCAGGACAAGAACGATAACTCCGGTTGCCAGGAGGTGGTACAGAGTTAAGAATTCCTTAAAGCGGTCCAGGTTCAGATAGAGATAGGCCAGTAGACCGCCGTAAAGGACCAGGGTGACGAGATAAGCAATGGAGCGGGTGGACCTTATTCGATCAAAGGACCGGTAAGCCAGGTAGACCATGAAAAAAGACATGAGCCAGGAGTAGCGGTAAATATACCAAAGAGGATGTTGCATCCCATGCCATATCATGTTAAGAGCATCAATTCCCATGGAGAAATAAAGGACAGCTAAGACGAAGAAGGCTCCTAATTTTTCCCGGAAGGAAATGCTCTTTTGAAAAAAGTAGAGGATAATCAGGATATTCACCAAGCTACCCACGAAAATATTAGGCAAGCCATAGGGGACCTGGTCATAGGAAAAAGCACCGGGAATAATCTTGGCAAAAAAGTCCAAGGGGGGATAGTTCCATTCGATTTTCGGAAGGAATTCCTGGGTGTAGGATCCCTTGGATAAGACAATGGAATAGAGGGTGGGCGCCAAAACAACTGCTGCCAATCCTGCCCCGATAAGGGAGTAAAGGAGGAAACGGACAAATTGGAAGAAGCGATCCTTCACCCATTCTTTTTGAGAAAAGTTGATATCCCTGGGCGCACGAAGCAAACTGAAAACCGAATAGAAGGCTAAAAATAGACAAGCCATATAGGCCATATAGTAGTTCACCAGGATCATATAGGCCAGAGAGAGGGCATAGGGGAGGGGGTTCTTTCCCTCAAAAAGTCGCTCCAAGAACAAGACCACCAGCGGAAAGACCAGGATAACATCCAGCCACATGTGGTTGAGCATAAAAGCTACCGCAAAGGAGAGGACGCCATAAAGGGTGGAAAAGAGGACCACCTTTCCGTCCTGTCCCTTTTCATGGCCCATTAAAAAGATCGAAAAATTCAGGCCGGCTAAGCCGATTTTCAGGCATTGGACGATCTGGATAGCAAAGGGAAGGTCCTCCCTGGAAAAGAGGAAGAAAATGAAATGGAGGGGGCTGAGCAAGTAATAAGAGTAGGTCCCGGCCATCCCTCCGCCCAAGGATTTTGTCCAATTGTAAAAGAAGCCCCCCGGTTCCGATAGGCTATGACGGAAAGCCTCATAGAAGCCCACATATTCGTGGCGAAGGTCCACAGCCATGGTGGTATTGGGCCCGAAGGGGAAGATTCCGGACACAACAAAGCCGGGGATTAAGAGCAGGATGGGCAGGAGAAAGGAGGCAAGAAGGATTAAAGCCCGCTTGGAAAAAGCGGGCTTGGTCCGAACCTGTAAGATGGTGTCCATGCCACGGTAAACTTTTTTTACATTCATGGATACTTCCTTTAATGGATTATTACTTTACTTTGTAGGAATCTCTCAGGGAGACAATTTCATTGAAAATCCGGTGATCAGCCGTTGACTTAGTGTCTTCAATAAAGAAGCCCTTCCGCATGAACTGGACCTGTTTTCGACCTTCCTGGGCCAGGTAGGGCTCCACATAGCAAGATTTCAAGACTTTGAGGGAATCGGGGTTGATGAGCTCCGTATAGTCTCGGTCATCCCCATCCGGATTCTCCACAGTGAAGAGCTTGTCATAGAGGTTAACCTGGCATTCGATTCCTTCTTTCACGGGAACCCAGTGGATGGTTCCCTTGATCTTCCGGCCGTCAGCGGGATTCCCACCCTGCGAATCGGGATCGTAGTCGGCATGGACACAGGTCACTCGACCCTTTTCATCCGTCTCATAGGAGGTGCATTTGACCACAAAGGCGTTCATAAGCCGGACTTCATTGCCGGGGAAGAGACGGAAGTATTTCTTGGGTGGGTCAACCATAAAGTCATCCCGATCAATCCAAACTTCTTTGCCGAAGGGGACCTGATGAGTTCCCATGGATTCATCCTTGGGGTGGTTTTTGATGGTGCAGACCACGGTCTCATCTTCGGGGAAATTATCGATCACCAACTTGACAGGATCCAGGACGCCCATCACTCGGGGAGCATGTTGGTTGAGGTCATCCCGGACGAAATACTCCAGGTATTGGAAGTCGACAATAGAGTCGGTCTTAGAGACACCCACAGCCTCAATAAAATTCCGGATGGCTTGAGGAGTATAGCCCCGACGCCGCATGCCGATCAGGGTGGGGAGGCGGGGGTCATCCCAGCCGTCCACCAGGCCTTCCTCCACGAGATAGCGGAGTTTGCGCTTGGACATGACGGTGTAGGTCATATTGAGACGGGCAAATTCAATCTGTCGGGGCTTATTTTCCACCTGGGTTTCCTCGATGACCCAGTTGTAGAGGGGGCGGTGGGCTTCAAATTCCACCGTGCAGAGGGAGTAGTTGATCCCTTCAAAAGCATCCTCCAAGGGATGGGCAAAGTCATACATGGGATAGATGCACCACTTTGTTCCTGTCATGTGGTGGGGCTTATGGGCAATGCGGTAGATGACAGGGTCCCGCATATTCATATTTCCGGAGGCCATATCAATTTTTGCCCGTAAAGTTTTTTCACCATCTTTAAATTCACCGGCCCTCATCCGTTGAAAGAGGTCCAGGTTCTCTTCGACAGACCGTTCCCGGTAGGGGGATTCCGTCCCGGGGCGGTTAAAATCGCCACGACTTTCTCGGATTTCCTCGGCCGTCTGGTCATCCACATAGGCCTTGCCACGACGGATGAGGTGGAGGGCCGCCTCATACATCTTTTCAAAGTAATCCGAGGCATGGAAAAAACGATCGCCCCAGTCGAATCCTAACCAATGAATGTCCTCTTTGATCGCTCGAACGAAGGATTCATCTTCCTTAACCGGGTTGGTGTCATCCATCCGGAGGTT